>NZ_CP121634.1:600000-900000 GCF_029714945.1 Bradyrhizobium sp. CIAT3101 | reverse complement strand
AATAGCTTCTCCGGCAGATGGATGCGCAAGAGGTCCGTCAGCGCCTGATCGGCGCGGTAGAAATTCATGCCTGACGTATCGGGCGCCAACAGGCCCGACTGCTCCGCCGCGACATTTTTTGGCTGCGCTGTGGCCGGCTTGTGCATGATCGTCCTCTTCGTTTCCGCCCAACGGCAATTCTTATTGCTTGCCGCTTGAGATGATGTCGATCATGCTCCCATCGCGAGAGGCGATAAAGCCGCAAATTGTCAGGGAGGCATGATCGCCGTGAAGGAGCAATTCGCTCTGCGGAATTGTGATCAGCTGGCCTTAGGTCGTGGCTGGTTGTCCGCGCAGCGGATGCCTAGATCAACGGTTTCCCGTCCCCGAAAGATCACGCCAGAGACCACATCATGGAACATCCGAAATACAAGATCGCCCTCATCGTCGGCGCCGGCGAAGGCCTGAGCGCTTCGCTGGCACGGCTGCTGTCCGCGCAGGGCATCCGTGTTGCCCTTGCCGCGCGAAAGATCGAGAAGCTGGGTGCGCTCTGCAGCCAGACCGGCGCGAAGGCCTATGCCTGCAACGCCACCGAGCCTGAGGAGGTCGAGCGCCTGTTCGGCCTGGTCGAGCGTGAGATCGGCACGCCGGACCTCGTCGTCTACAATGCCAGCGGCCGCGCGCGCGGGCCGTTCGTCGACCTGGTCCCGGCTGATGTTGCCAACGCGATTGCGGTCAGCGCCTATGGCGGCTTCCTGGTGGCGCAGCAGGCGGCCAAGCGCATGGTGCCGAACCAGCACGGCGCGATCCTGTTCACCGGCGCATCGGCCAGCGTCAAGGGCTACGCGCAATCCGCGCCATTCGCGATGGGCAAGTTCGCACTGCGCGGGCTGGCGCAGAGCATGGCGCGCGAATTGTCGCCGCAAGGCATCCATGTCGCGCATTTCGTCATCGACGGCGGCATCCGCGGCGCGGCGCGGACGGAGCCTGCGGACAAGCCGGATTCGATGCTCGATCCCGACGCGATCGCGGAGAGCTACTGGAACGTCTTGCAACAGCCGCGCAGTGCCTGGAGCTGGGAGCTCGAGCTGCGGCCCTGGGTGGAGAAGTTTTGAGGCAAGACTGCCGTAGGGTGGGCAAAGGCGCAAAGCGCCGTGCCCACCATCCCAAATACGGAAAGACAACGTGGGCACGCTTCGCTTTGCCCACCCTACGAGAGCGGGGAGAAACAATGTCCACCGAAACCACCATCGACACCGGCACCAATGAGCTCCTCTGCGTCATCCGCGACCGCGTCGCCGTGATCACGCTGAACCGGCCGGAGGCGCGCAATTCGCTGTCGGATACGCTGACGCCGGCGCTGCGCACGATGATCCGGACCTGCGGCGAGAACCGCGATGTCGGCGCGCTCCTGATCACCGGCGCGGGCGAAGCGTTCTGCGCCGGCGGCAACGTCAAGGGCATGGGCGCGCATCGCGATCCCAAAAAGCTGGAGATGTCGCTGGAAGATCGCGTCGCCGATCTGCAGGAGCGGCAGCGGCTGCTCACCGGCGCGCTGGTCTCGGTGCGCAAGCCGACCATCGCCGCCCTGCCCGGCCCTGCGGTCGGCGCCGGGCTTGCGCTCGCCATGGCCTGCGACATCCGCATCGCCGCACAATCGGCCTTCGTCGCCACCGGCTATGCCCGTATCGCGCTCTCCGGCGACTACGGCATCGCCTGGCTGCTGACGCGCCTCGTCGGCACCGCGCGGGCGCGCGAGCTGCTTTTCACCGGCGATCGCGTCGATGCCGTCCGAGCGGAGACCATCGGCCTCGTCAATCGCGTCGTGCCCGATGACAAGCTTCAGGCCGAGGCCTTCGCCCTGGCCAAGTCGCTCGCCGAAGGCCCGCGCCTGGCGCTGCGTTACATGAAGGACAATCTCGACGAAGCCCTGCTGTTCGATTTCGAGACGGCCCGCGACCACGAGGCCGAACGGCTGGTCCGCCTGACCACGACCGCCGATCACAAGGAAGCCGTGCAGGCCTTCATCGAGAAGCGCAAGGCGGTGTTCACGGGGAAGTAGCGGCTGCGCGGCCAAGACCATCAGATCATTCCATAGGGTAGATACCCCCTTTTTTGGGAGAGCCACATGGACTGGTCTGAGGTGGTGCGGAAAGCCGTCATCCTGGCGGAGAAGACCGGCTACGTCACTTTCGATCAACTGAACGAGTTGTTGCCGTCGGCCAAGGTGGAACCGAAAGACATCGAGGCGATCCTGACCGCTTTGAGCGAGCGGGGTATCTGGATTGCCGAGGAATAGGCCGGCACCGTCATCTCCTCGATTGGGCCGCGCCGGCCTCGCCCCGCGCAAAATCCACGAACGCCCGTAGCGCGGCCGGCAACTGGCGGCGGCTCGGGTAGTAGAGGAAGAAGCCGGGATAGGCCGGGCACCAGTCGGCGAGCACGCGGACCAGCTTGCGCCTGGCGAGCAGCGATTCGACCTGGGCCTCGAACACATAGGCGAGACCAGCCCCGTCGAGCGCGGCATCGACCATCAAATCCTGGTCGTTCATCGTCAGCGGCCCGGTGACGTCGATGGCGAGCTCGATGCCGCCGCGCTCGAACTCCCAGTGATAGAGCGCGCCGGAGGTGAAGCGGTAACGGATGCAGGGCAGGCCTTTCAGGTCGCGCGGCGTGGTGGGCGGCTTGTGCGACTTGAAGAAAGCGGGCGAGCCGACCACGGCAAAACGATGCCGCGGGCCGATCGGGACCGCGATCATGTCGGCGGCGATGGTTTCGCCAAAGCGCACGCCGGCATCGAAGCCGGCCGCGACCATGTCGATCAGGGCGTCGTTGATGACGATCTCGACGCCGACGTCGGGGAACGCTTTCAGGAAACGCGTCACGATCGGCAGCAGCACGAGCTGTGCCGACTGGCGCGCGGCGGTGAAGCGCAGCGTGCCGGCGGGCTTGCCGCGGAAATTGTTGAGGTCCTCCAGCGCATCGTCGATGTCGCGGAAGGCGGGCGTGATGCGCGCAAACAGCCGCTCGCCGGCTTCCGTCAGCGCCACGCTGCGGGTGGTGCGGTTGACGAGCCGCAAGCCCAGTCGTTCCTCGATATTGCGCAAGCCATGCGACAGCGCCGACGGTGTGACGCCAAGCTCGGTCGCCGCCGCGCGAAAGCTGCGATGGCGGGCAATGGCGAGGAAGGTCGCGAGGTCGGATGGGTCGATCCGCATTGATGAATTTTTCTCAGGAGCTTGCGAAATATATAGCTGATTATCTCAGTTATGGCGAGCCGCTACACCTTGCCCATCGGCTTCGGCACATCGCCGGCCAAATTGGAAAGGGCAACATCATGCGTGTCTGGTTCATCACAGGAGCATCCCGCGGTTTTGGCGCATTGATCGCCGAGGCAGCCCTGAAGGCCGGCGACGCCGTGGTCGCAACCGCGCGCGATCCGTCGACCATCACCGCGCGGCTGGGCAACCACGAGCGGCTGCTCGCCACCCGGCTCGACGTCACCAGCGAGGCCGAGGGCCATGAGGCGGCCGGCCAGGCGGTGAAAAAGTTCGGCCGCATCGACATCCTCGTCAACAATGCCGGCTACGGCCTGTTGGGCGCGATCGAGGAAGCGAGCGGCGCGGAGACGCAAAAGCTGTTCGCGACGAACGTGTTCGGCCTGCTCGGCGTCACCCGCGCCGTGCTGCCGCATATGCGCCGGCAGCGTTCGGGCCACGTCATCAACATCTCGTCGGTCGGTGGCTACACCGGCTATCCCGGCTGGGGCGTTTATGGTGCGACCAAGTTCGCGGTCGAGGGCCTCAGTGAAGCGCTGGCTGGCGAAGTCGCGCCGCTCGGCATCAAGGTGACCGTGGTCGAGCCGGGCTTCTTCCGCACCGACTTCCTCGACGAGTCCTCGCTGTCGCGCACGACGCAGACGATCGACGACTATCACGAAAGCGTCGGCAAGACTCGCGCGCATGCGGCCGAATTCAATCACGGCCAGCGCGGCGATCCGCGCAAGCTGGCCCAGGCCTTCCTGACGCTCGCCGATGCCAAGAACCCGCCGCTGCGGCTGCCGCTCGGCAGCGACACGGTGGAGCGGATCGAGACCAAGAACGCCTTCGTGGCAAAGGAGCTCGCGGCATGGCGGACGGTCGCGACGTCGACCGACTTCACCAATGACGATCCTGCGTGAAGGCAAAAAAAATGCCCGGCACTGGCTTGGCCAGGCCGGGCTTGGAGTGGTGTCAGGCCGAGGCTGAGGGGCTATCGGCCTGACGGGAAAGCGCTGCAAGACGCCAGCTCGCGCAGGGAATGTCCTTGGGAGCGACGTGGATCTCCTTGTCGAAGCGCACCAGCTTCCAGTCGTCAGGATGATTGACGAAGGCGAAGCCGGATTTACGCGCGAGCGAGATCATGGTCTGGTTGGAACGCAGCGTGTCACCAAAGATGTGCTCGGCACCAAGCGCGGCGGCGCGGCATTCGAGATTCTTCAGAAGTGCGGTTGCAATGCCGTGGCCCTGCCAGCGGTCATCGACCGAGAGGCCGAATTCCAGTGTCGAGGTCTCGATATGGAAGGCGTAACGCGCTTCAGCGACAATGGTCTCGAAGCCGTCGACCATCTTGGTCGCAACGACGGTAAAGCGTTCGCGCGCTCCGATATCGAGGAACTCGCTCAGCAGACCCTTCGGCAGCTCACTGAGGGCGCCGAAGAAGCGGTTGTACCGGGACCGGGTCGAGAGTGAACGGAAATAGTGCTGAAGCTCCTCGGTGTCACCCGGCTCGACGAAGCGGACGTTGAGCGGCTCGCCCTGTCGGGTGCGCAGCACGTCCGAATACTGCTTCAGATCTTCCGGGCGAAGGATGCTCATGACACGAGCCTCAAAGGAAGAGGGACCGCCGGCGCCCCTGTGATCAGGCGGCGCCGGCCTGGCGGCCAATCAGGCCCGCCAGAAGGGTTTGTCGGCCTCGTACGCGACATCGGTCCAGGACAGGCCGACATCGTGGAGATCGCGGGCGGTCCAGTTGGTCAGTTCGCGACGGGTCCGGTAACGCTCGTGCCAGACATGGAGGGTCTCTCCGATCTGGTAGAGCAGGCCGGGTGCATGATGATTTGTCATCGAATTGTCGGTGCAAGTAGACATTTTCAGCTCCTCGAGCTAAATTTGAAGCGAATATCCTCCTGCGCGCGACGCTCGACAAACGACAATTTGTACCTCTTCGCATGAAATAAACTCATGCATCCTGCTGCCAAATGACTGCCAGATTGCCCTCCCTGAACGGATTGCGGGCGTTTGAGGCCGCCGCGCGCCATCTCAGCTTTACGCTGGCCGCCAGCGAGCTGAACGTGACGCAGACCGCGATCAGCCATCAGATTCGGCGGCTCGAGGAGGAACTCGGCATCCGCCTGTTCATCCGCCAGAACCGCGCGCTGGCCCTGACAGCGGAGGCGCGCGACTACCTCCCCGGCGTCCGCGCCGCCTTCAATGACCTCCGCCTGGCGACCGACCGGTTGCTGCGCAAGGACGACGACAAGGTGCTGACGGTCTCGACCCTGGCCTCGCTCGCCGCCAAATGGCTGCTGCCGCGGCTGACCGATTTCCAGGAGGCGCATCCCGGCATCGACGTCCGCATCACCACCTCGACCAGCCTCGTCGACTTCCAGCGCGACGATGTCGACGCCGCAATCCGCTACGGCCGCGGCCAATGGCCGGGCCTGCGCGCCGACTGGTTGATGGCGGATGAGCTGTTCCCGGTGTGCAGCCCATCTCTGCTGCGCGGCGACAAGCCGCTGCGCCGGCCGGAGGATCTCCGCGGCTATCCGTTGCTGCACACATCCAACGCCAACAGCGACGACTGGCGGCTGTGGCTGACCGCGGCGGGCCTGCCGGCCGACATCGCCAAGCAGCCCGGCATCACCTTCGACATGATCTTCATGACCATCCAGGCCGCGATCGACGGCATTGGCGTTGCGATGGGCCGCACCTCCTACGTGAGTGACGACATCGCCAAGGGGCGATTGGTGGTTCCCTTCAAGATCGCCCTTCCGGCCGACGCGGGCTTTTACCTGGTCTCTCCGGAAGGCCGTCGCGAGGCGCCAAAGCTTGCCGCCTTCCGCCAATGGATGATCGCTGCAACGCAGAATAAAGCCTGAAAAATCATCAGCTTCCGCAGCGAAATGGGTTGACTCGCAAGGCCTCGCGCGAGAGGGGTTAGACAGATTGTCACAGCAACAATCTGTCGCCTTGCCGTGAAAATGAGTTCCGGTCCGGCCACGTCTTCCAGGGGAGCAAACGTCAATGGCTGGACCAGCAGCATCAACCAATCCGCCCGAGATCAAGTCGCGCATCGGCGCGATCCTGCGCGCCACGTCGGGCAATTTCCTCGAACAGTTCGACTTCTTCCTGTTCGGCTTCTATGCCGCCGCGATCGGCAAGGCGTTCTTCCCCTCCACCAACGAGACCGCATCGCTGCTCAACACCTTTGGCGTGTTCTGGCTCGGCGCGCTGATGCGCCCGGTCGGCGCGATCGTGCTCGGCGCCTACATCGACCGCATCGGCCGCCGTCAGGGCCTGATCGTCACGCTCGGCATCATGGCCATCGGCACCGTCGTCATCGCATTCTGCCCGAGCTATGCGACCATCGGCATCGCGGCACCGATCATCGTGCTGATCGGGCGCCTGTTGCAGGGCTTCTCCGCCGGCGTCGAGCTCGGCGGCGTCTCGGTCTATCTCGCGGAAATCTCCACGCCCGGCAATCGCGGCTTCTACACCTCGTTCCAGTCGTCGAGCCAGCAAGTCGCGATCTTCGTGGCCTCGATCCTCGGCTACATCCTGTCCGAGCTGATGCCGGCCGATACGGTCGCGTCCTGGGGCTGGCGCATTCCGTTCTTCGTCGGCTGCCTGATCATTCCCCTGATCTTCTTCCTGCGGCGCACGCTGGAGGAAACGCCGGCCTTCCTCGCGATGAAGAAGCACCCGACCGCCAGCGAAGTGTTCGCTTCCGCGCTCGCCAACTGGCGCATCGTCATCCTCGGCATGATGATCGCGATCCTGACCACGACGACGTTCTACTTCGTCACCGTCTACACGCCGACCTTCGGCAAGACCGTGCTGAAGCTGTCGACGCAGGATGCGCTGCTGGTCACGCTGCTGGTCGCCGTCACGAACTTCATCTGGAATCCGGTCGGCGGCGCGCTGTCCGACCGGATCGGCCGCAAGCCGGTGCTGCTCGCCATCGCCACGCTGGCGCTGCTCACCGCCTATCCGGCGCTGAGCTGGCTGGTGGCCGCGCCGACCTTCGGCAAGCTGCTCGCCGTCGAGATGATGTTCTCGTTCTATTTCGGCATGTACAGCGGCACCATGCTCGGTGCACTGGTCGAGATCGTGCCGGCGCATGTGCGCACGACCTGCTTCTCGCTGGCCTTCGCGCTCGCGGCCGCGCTGTTCGGCACCTTCACGCCGTTCGCCTCGACCTGGCTGATCGAGCAGACCGGCAACAAGGCCATGCCCGGCGCCTGGCTGATGTTCGCGGCAGCACTCGGCATCATCGCCGCGCTGATCGTCTATCGCGACGGCGGCAAGGCGGTGCCGACATATGATACGGCGGCGGAACCGGCGACGGGGCATTAGCGGTCACTTGGATCACCGCGAATCTTCACCCTCCCCTGGAGGGGGAGGGTCGGTGCGCATGGAGCGAAGCGGAATGCGGACCGGGGTGGGGTGACGGTCTCTCCACATCGAGTACTGCCCGTGCTGAGAGATCACCCCACCCCGACTTCCATTTCGCTTCGCTCAATGGAAGTCGACCCTCCCCCTCCAGGGGAGGGTAAGCGCAGCTACAGTTCCACCACCACGTAGTCGCTCTCGACCTTCACAGCGATCGTCTCGGCGACATACGGTCCCTTCACCACGCTCGCGCCGGGCTCGACATGGGCCGGATAGGCCTTCACGCGGAAGCGGCGGGGGTCGCAATAGGACTGGCCGGTACGGATGTCGAACTCCCAGCCGTGCCAGGGACAGCGAATGATCTCGCCGAGTTTGGTATATTCGATCTCGCCGGGGTCACGCGACTGTGCGAGCCCGATCAGCGGCCCCTCGCACAGCGCCGCGCCCTGATGCGGGCAGCGGTTCATCAGGCCGAAATACTCGCCCTTGATGTTGAAGACAGCGATCGGCCGGCCGTCGATCTCCAGAAATTTTCGCGTGCCGGGCGGTAACTCATCGACCGCGGCAATCACATGCCGCGCCATCAAGCAATCCCGTAAAGCTGCTTGGCATTGCCGAGATAGAACGCCGAGCGATTGGCTTCGCTGACACCCGCCGGCAGCACGCGCGACGGCTCGTCGTAGTCCCAATGCGGATAGTCTGTCGCGAACAACAGACGGTCCCAGCCGATCCAGTTGATGACGTCGAACAGATCCTCGCGCCGCTCGGGGTCTTCCATCGGCTGCGTCGTCCACCACACCTGCTCGCGGATATATTCCGACGGCGGCCGCTTCACATGCGGCACTTCGCTGCGCAGCCGCTGCCAGACCTTGTCGAGCCGCCACGCCAGCGACGGCGCCCAGCCGAAGCCGGCCTCGATCATCACCATCTTCAGTTTCGGGAAGCGCTCGAACACGCCTTCCAGAACAAGGCTCGCCAGCGCCGATTGCTGGCACTGCGAATGCCCCACCATCTCCTCGATGTAATAGGACGGCCAGCCCGACGGCGTGATCGGATTGCCGCCGAAGCCGAAGGCGTGAACGCCGACGGGAAGACCCGCCTCTTCCGCTGCCTGATAGATCGGCCAGTAGCGGCGCTGGCCGAGCGGCTCGACATTGCGGCTGAGCAGCAGCACCTGCACGAAGTTCTTGTCGCCGGCACGCTCGCGGATTTCGGCCGCGGCCGACAAGCCATCCTCATTGCCGACGACGATCGAGGCCTTCAGCCGCTTGTCCTTGCTGGTCCATTTGTCGATCTGCCAGTCGTTGATGGCCGAGCACAGCGCGGCCGAGAGCTCGTGATTGCGGATGCCCTGCCCGGTGTTGAGCGGATTGAGCACGCCGAGCTGGACATTGTTCGGATCGAGCAGCTGCTTTTGCATGAAAGACAGCGAGGAGCCCTGCGGGCCGCCCTCCGGCGGATAAGCATCGCGGCGCGAGGCGTTGGGCTGCGCCTTCGGATAGGGCGGGCCTTCCATCATGCCCTGATAGGCATGGACGCCGTAGACCTCGAGATGATGCTGCCAGCGTTTGGCGAGATAGGGATAGAGCTCGGTACGGGTCGCGCGCGCCGGATGGATGTCGCAGTCCGCGATCGCGGTCTTGGTCGTCAAGGGAGAAGCGGCTTCGGAGTTTTCGCGGAACTGGATATTCATCGCCTTGCCTCCTTTGGCAGCGCGCTCACGTCAGGCGGGGATAGGTTGCATGCGGATTGTCGATCATGATCTTGCGCACGAGATCGGGAGACAGACCTTGAGGCAGCGCGTCCAGGCCGTCGAACTGCCAGTGCGGATAGTCCGTCGAGAATAGGACTAATTCGTCGGACTGCATATGATCAAACAGGCGAATTAATGTCGCTTCGTCCGGCGGCGCATCAAATGGCTGTAACGAGAAGCGGATGTTGCTGCGCACAATTTCAAGCGGCGCGCGATCGACCCAGGGCGTCTCCATCCGCACCCCGCGCCAGAACTTGTGCAGACGCCAGAGATAGGGCGAGATCCATGAGACGCCGGATTCCAGCATCACCATCTTCAGCCGCGGATATTTGGCGAACACACCCTCGACGATCAGGCTGGTGAGCTGGGTCTGGAACGCCTGGGCCTGACCAACATAATCCTCGATGTGATAGGATCCCCATCCCACCGCGGTCGGCGGATTGTGATAGGCGGAACCGGCGTGGATCCCGATCGGCAGGCCGTGCCGTTCCGCCGCCTCGTAGATCGGCCACAGCGCGCGCTTGCCGAGCGGCGTGTCGCCCATGACAAGCATCAGCACCTGCACGAATCGCTTGTCCTCAGCACAGCGCTCGATCTCGGCGACGGCCTTCTCGATGCTTTGCGTCGGGATCACGATCGAGCCGCGCAGCCGCTTGTCACGGTCGAGCCATTCCTTCGCGAGCCATTGGTTCAGCGCGCGGCAGAACGCGGCCTGCATGTCTTCGGAAAACACCATCTGCACGCCGTAAAGCGGGTTGCAGATGGCGTGCGTCAGTTGGAAGGGATCGAGCACATGGCGCTGCATGTCCTCGAGGCTCTCGCCCGGCTTGCCGTTCTCGGGGCGCCAATCCGGTCGCGCAACGATCGGCGAGTTCTTCGGATAGGATTGCGAGACGAGATCGACCATGCCGCGCGTCGTCACCTGATCGCGCCAATAGTCGCTCAGGTAGGGCAGCAGGCTGGTCAGATGCGGCACGGCCGGATGCACATCGCAATCCACCCCGCCGGCGATCAGGGACGCCATCACGTCTCCCTTCTCACGTTTCCTCGTCATCTCTTGTCGCGGGCGGCGCTCAGCCGCCTCGCCTTGTCCGCCATTCAAGCAGGCCTGCCCTCCGCCCGCAACTCGGCCAAGGCTTCTGTCATATGCTAGGAAGGCTGAGCTCAGTTGCGAGGGAATAAGGGGTCAGGAATGAAAGAGCTCGTCAGCATTGCGGAACAGGTCGCGGCAAAACTGATCGCGCGCAAACAGACCATTGCGGTCGCGGAATCCTCGGCCGGCGGCCTGATCGCGGCGAGCCTGCTCGCAGTGCCCGGCGCGTCCGCCTATTTCCTCGGCGGCGCCGTGGTCTACACCCGCGACGCCAGGCGCGTGCTGATGGATATTTCGGATGAAGGAATGAAGGGCTTTCGTTCCTCCTCGGAGCCCTACGCAAAGCTTCTGGCCGACCAGATGCGCGGCCGCTTCGCATCCGACTGGGGCCTGTCCGAGACCGGCGCAGCCGGCCCGACCGGCAACCGCTACGGCGACGCCGCCGGCCATAGCTGCATGGCGGTCGCCGGACCCGCCACGGAGGTGATGACGCTCGAGACCGGGAACAACGACCGGTTCGCGAACATGCAGGTGTTCGCGGCGACGGCGCTGAACTTGTTGTTGAAGAAGCTGTCAGACTAGCTGCAGTGTTTCAGTGTCGTCCTGGCGAAAGCCAGGACGACACTGGGGCTCATCTTCCCAGATGCCGCGTAAAGATCCGCACGACGTAGCCCTTGAATCGCGGCGCCTCGTCGTAGAGATCCGAGGCCAGCCGCTCGATGGTCTCGCGCAGCGACATGAACTGCGCCTGCCGCGCGCTGCTTTCGGTGCCTTGCATGCCCGCAAGCTCGTCCATCGCGGCATCGCTGATCTGGCAATGCACGACGTCCTCGTCATTCAACATGGTGAAGCGGAAAGCCAGACGTTCGAGGTCGTGGCCGATGATCTTGTCGCGCGCCAGCGGCATCCCATTGTCCCGTTCGCACCCCCGAACGGGACAATGCAAAAAATCCGACGCCTTGTCACCTTGGCCGCAGGACCAGCGCGGCCCCTAATAGGCCAGCGCCGTTCCAGTCGGCTTATCGAGTGCCGCGGCCAGCGATTTGTACTCCGCGCAATCCGTGCCGCAGATGGCTGCAATCCGGCTGAGATGATAGAGCGCCTGCTCGCGGTTACCCCGCTCGAGCTGCCACAGACCGTAGTACTGCCATGTCAGGACGTGGTTCGGATCCGCCTTCAGCGCGCGCTCGTACCAGACCTGCGATTGCTCGTAGTCGCCGAGCTTCCGGTAGGAGTAGCCGATGAGGTTGGCGACGTTCGGATGATCGTCATGGCCAAGCGACTTCAATTGCGCGATCGCGCTCGCATAATCGTTGCGCTCGTAGATGGTGTCATAGGCCACGCGGTAGCCGGCCGCGAAGGCGGGATCGTCGATACTCGACTGGTTGTTCGGCTTCTTGCCTTTCTGGGTCGCCTTGGTGCGGCTCGGGTAGGTCGGGGCCGGCGTGCTCTGGCTGGACGAGGGGTGCGCGAAGGGGTCCATGCCGCCCCCACCGCCACCCCCGCCTCCGCCGCCACCTCCGCCGCCTGCCGCCAAGGCAGGACCAGACCCGGTTAGGGCGACGAGCGCCGCGAGATACGCGCAGCGAACGACAAACCTGATGATCGGAGCGAGCATTGTGGTCTCCTGATGTCTGCTGGAAGTCACCCCGGATGAGATGACAACCCTGCCCTGGCGCGGATATTCCCGGGGACACGCGCGCGAGCACATCAGGGGCTCGGCACGACAGGCGTGCTGCCGTTGTTCAGGCCGCTCCGGCCGGCTTACTGGAACGCGACTTCGGCAAAGCTGCGCAGCTTGCGCGAATGCAGCCGCTCCGATTCCTGCTGCTTGAGCCGTTCCAGCGCCTTGAGGCCGATCTCGAGATGCTGGCCGACGCGGCGGCGGTAGAATTCGCTGGCCATGCCGGCGAGCTTGATCTCACCATGCAGCGGCTTGTCGGAGACGCAGAGCAGCGTGCCGTAGGGGACGCGGAATCGGTAACCGTTGGCGGCGATCGCGGCCGATTCCATGTCGAGCGCGACCGCGCGCGATTGCGACATGCGGCGGATGACCTCGGGCCCCGAGATCTCCCAATTGCGGTTGTCGACGCTGGCGACGGTGCCCGTGCGCATCAGGCGCTTGAGCTCGAAACCTTCCAGACCCGTGACGTCCTCCACCGCCTGTTCCAGGGCGACCTGCATCTCGGCCAGCGCCGGAATCGGCACCCACAGCGGCAGCTCGCGATCGAGCACGTGGTCCTCGCGCACATAGCCATGCGCGAGCACGTAGTCGCCGAGCCGCTGCGTGTTGCGCAAGCCGGCGCAATGCCCGAGCATCAGCCAGGCATGCGGCCGCAGCACCGCGACGTGATCGGTGACGTTGCGCGCGTTGGACGGACCGGTGCCGATATTGATCAGGGTGATGCCGCGATAGCCGGGCATCATCAGATGGAACGCCGGCATCTGCGGAATACGCGTGGGCGCGTCTCCGGTCGTCACACCGCCGCTGCGCGTGATGACGTTGCCAGGCGCGACGAAAGCTTCGAGGCCGGCCTCGCCGGATTGAAGCCGCTGCTGACACATCTGCGCAAAGGCATCGACGTAGAACTGGTAGTTGGTGAAGATAACAAAGTTCTGGAAATGCTCGGGATCGGTGCCGGTGTAGTGATAGAGCCGGCGCAGCGAATAGTCGACACGGGCGGCGCGAAACAACGACAGCGGCTCGGGCGCGCCGGCCTGAAGCTCGAACGTGCCGTCGGCGATCGCGTCGTCCATCGTAGCGAGATCAGGCACGTCGAACGCATCGCGCAGCGAGCGCGTGACGGACGAATTCTCGCTGGTGCTGATGGCGGCTTCGATGTTGATGTCGCGGCGATAGGCGAAATGGATCGGGATCGGCTCGGCCGACTCGCCGATCTCGACGGGAACGCCGTGGTTCTGGATCAGGAGCCCGATCTGCTCGGTGAGATAGGCGCGGAACAGATCCGGCCGCGTCACGCTGGTCTCGTGCACGCCGGGCCCCGCGACGAAGCCATAGGCGAGACGCGAATCCAGCCGCGCATGCGTCGCGGTGGTGAGCCGGACGAAGGGATAATAGGCCCGCACCCGCGTCGTGATCGCTTCGCCCGAGACATAGGCCTCGAACCGGTCGCGCAGGAATTTGGTGTTGCGCTCGTAGATCTCTTCGAGACGGGCGACGGCGAGACCCGCATCGGAGAAGGATTTCGTGGCGATGGGAGATGGGGATTGCATTGTTCGACCGCCGGGTTGATGGGCTTGAGTCGAACTATAGCAAAGAAGAACGTCTCGTAGGGTGGGCAAAGCGGATCGCGCCCACGATCTTCCTCGGCATTCAGAAATCGTGAGCACGGCGCATTGCGCCTTTGCCCACCCTACGAGATCGAACCTGCGGCGCGAGATCCCGGATGCGCGCTAAGCGCGCTCCGGGATGACGCGCTTTCGCGCGTCACTTCTCGCGGAAGGCCCGCATGAACTGGTCGTGCAGCGGCTTCAGCAAGTACGACAGCATCGTACGGTCGCCGGTCTGGACGAAAGCCTCCACCGGCATGCCGGGGATCAGCTTGGAATCGCCGAGCCGGGCGACCTCCTCGGGCGACATCGAGACGCGGATGGTGTAGTAGCTCTGGCCCGTGCGCTGGTCCGTGGTGACGTCGGGCGAGACACGGCTGACGACGCCGTTGAGCTCGGGCGTGGTGCGCTGGTTGAAGGCGGAGAGGCGCAGCAGCGTCTTCTGGCCGATCTGGAGCTTGTCGATGTCGACCGGATTGACCTTGGCCTCGACCTGGAGGTCGTCGGCCTGCGGCACGATCAGCATCAGCGCATCGCCGGCGGTGACGACGCCGCCGACGGTGTGCACCGTCGATTGCAGCACCATGCCGTCCTGCGGCGCGCGAATGTCGACGCGGCGGAGCTGGTCCTCGGCCGCGACCTTGCGCTCGATCAGTTCGCCGCTCTTGTCGTTGGTCTCGCGCAGATCCTTGGAGACCTCGCTCACCATGTCCTTGTCGACCTGGATGATCTGAAGCTCGGTCTCGGTGATCTTGCCCTTGGCCTGCGCCCGCGAGGCGATGTATTGGGCGCGCTCGCCGTTGAGGCGGGCCGAGTCGCGCTCCAGCGTGGTCAGGCGCGAGATCTGCACCAGGTGCTTGTCATAGAGATCGCGCACGCCGGTGAGCTCCTGCTGCACCAGCACGATCTCCTTGTCCTTGGCCTTCTCCTGCGCGGACAGACCTTCGATTTCCTCGTTGAGCTGCTGGATGCGCTCGCGCAGCTGCGCCTTCTGGCCGGCACGGCCGTTGACGCGGACGTCGAACAGCTTGGCTTCGGCGGAAAGCAGTGCCTTGACGTCAGGATCGTCGCCGCGATCGAGCAGCGACTGCGGGAACTCGATCTTGTCGAGACCGCGCTGCTCGGCCTGCAGCCGTGCCGCGCGCGCCTGCGCGGCGTCGAGATTCTTGGTGACGATGGCGAGATTGGCCTTGGTGACGGTGTCGTCGAGCCGCACCACGATATCGCCCGCCTTGACCACGTCGCCGTCGCGGGCGCGCACCTCGCCGACCACGCCGCCGGTCGGGTGCTGCACCTTCTTGACGTTGGATTCGACCACGATCTGGCCCGGCGCGATCAGCGCGCCGGAGATCAGCACCGTCGAGGCCCAGCCGCCAAGGCCCAGGGCCAGCACCAGCACGATCGAGATGCCGAGGATCAGGTGAAAGCGGATCGACTCCCGCACCGTCCTGTTCGCGGCGGGCTTCGTGCCGCCAACCGTCATCGTGCTCATGGTTTGGCCACTCCGCCTTCGCTGACGATCTTGATCGGCGCCGGCGGCGCGACGCGGGGCTGCAGCACCTGGGCGAGCACCTGCTCCTTCGGACCGAAAGCCTGCATGCGGCCGTCGCGAAGCACCAGGATCTGGTCGACCGCCTCGACGCCGATGGGCCGGTGCGCCACCACGATGACGATGGCGCCGCGCTCGCGCGCGCTGCGGATCGCGCGGGTCAGCGCCTCATCGCCTTCGGTGTCGAGATTGGAGTTCGGCTCGTCCAGCACGATCAGGAATGGATGGCCGTAGAGCGCACGCGCCAGCGCCACGCGCTGGGCCTGGCCCGCGGAGAGCGAAGCGCCCTGCTCGCCGACCTGCGTGTTGTAGCCCTCGCGCATCTTGATGATCATCTCGTGCACGCCGGCTTCCTTGGCCGCGGAGATGATGCCGTCGGAGGTCGCCTCGGGGTCGAAGCGGCTGATGTTCTGCGCGATGGTGCCGCCGAACAACTCGACGTCCTGCGGCAGGTATCCGATGTGGCGGCCGAGCACGTCGGACGACCATTGGTCGAGCGCCGCACCGTCGAGCCGCACCTTGCCGCGGACCGGATACCAGACGCCGACCAGCGCGCGGATCAGCGAGGATTTGCCGGAGCCGCTCGGCCCGATCACGCCGAGACCGTTGCCGGCTTCGAGAGCGAAGGTGACGTCCTGCACGATCAGGCGCTGGTCGCCCGGGGCCACCATGGCGATGCCTTCGACCGAGAGGCGGCTGGTCGGCGCCTGCAACTGGGTCGGCGTCGCCTGCGCCGGCATCTGTTCCAGCAGGCGGCTGAGGCGGTGCCAGCTCTGGCGCGCCGCGACGAAGGATTTCCAATGCGCGATCGCCAGATCGACCGGCGCCAGCGCGCGGGCCGAGAGGATCGAGCCCGCGATAATGATGCCGGCGGTCGCCTCCTGATGGATGACGAGATAGGCGCCGACCGCGAGCACCGCCGATTGCAGCATCATGCGCAGCACTTTTGCGATCGCGCCAAGGCCGCCGGCGACATCGCTCGCACGCTGATTGCCGACAAGGTATTTTTCGTTGGCCTCGCTCCAGCGCGCGTTCAGCCGGCCAGCCATGCCCATCGACACCAGCACTTCGGCATTGCGGCGGCTGGACTGGGCGAGATCATTGCGCTGGGCGGCAAGGCCCATCGCCTCCTTCGCCGGCTGACGGGACAGGTACTCGGTGACCAGTGTCAGGCCGACCAGGATGATGGCGCCGACCAAGGCGGTCACGCCGATCATGACGTGGAAGGCGAAGCAGATGGCGAGATAGAGCGGCAGCCAGGGCAGGTCGAAGAACGCGCTCGGGCCCATGCCGCCGAGGAAGGAGCGGACATTGTCGAGGTCGCGCAGCGGCTGCAGCCCTTCGTTGCGGTTACCGACCAGGAGCGGCAGGCGCACGATGGTGTCGAACACGCGCTTGTTCAGGGCTTCGTCGAGCGCGGTGCCGACCCGTCCGAGGATGCGGCTGCGGATCATGTCGAGCACGCCCTGCGCCATGTAGAGGCCGCTGGCGAGAACGATCAGGCCGACCAGCGTCGGAATGCTGCGGCTCGGCAGCACCCGGTCATAGACCTCCAGCATGAAGATCGACCCGGTCAGATAGAGCAGGTTGATCATGCAGCTCATGAAGCCGACGCCGACGAACGCTGTGCGGCAGGCACGGAGCGCGTCACCGAGCTCTGAACGGCGGAGGCCGGGAACGGCTGCCATCAGTCTGATCTCTTTCGGGTAGGGGGTGATACCCCTGATTTTAAAAGGCTAATCGAGGCGTACGCGCCTCGGATTAATATCGGGTTCTCCCCGGCTGCAATGCAATCGAATTAATCCGGGCCTTCGCCACATCTACCCCGGACGGCCCGATCCGCAAGTCCGGTATTTCACAGTCTTTGCGGCTTTTTATAGCAAAGACAAGCGCCTCTCCCCAGGGTCGCGGGGAGAGGCGCTCGGTTCCAATCGATCGAACGGCCTAGAGCCGGCCACCGCCGCGCACCAGCCGCACCACCAGCAGCAGGATGATGGCGCCGATGGCGGAAAAGATGATCTCCGAGACCAGCCCGACGCCAATATGGATGCCAAGCTTCGGGAACAGGAAGCTCGCGACAAACGCGCCGGCGATGCCGATCACGATGTCGCCGATGATGCCGAACCCGCTGCCGCGCACGACCTTGCCGGCGAGCCAGCCGGCGACCAGGCCGACGAACAGGATGACGATGAGGCTTTGGCCAGAAATGTACATAAGTTGAAGTCCCTCTCCATTAACGGGGCCATGGAACCGGAACCGGGATGAATGGGGTCTGAATGGTTCCCGGAGGGGACGCTCAGACAGGAACCGCGAAAACAACCCCATGCACAGTAGAGCGGGGGGTGAAAAAGTGGGGGACGCAAGCGAGGTCTGAGTTCGTGGCTACCCCTCTCCCCCTCCCTCCCCCGGTGTTCAGACCGGGGAGAAGGTGGACAGGTGTTCGGAGACATCGTGGACACTTTCGAGCCGTCCGTCGAGAGGTCGGATGTCGGCGGTTGCAATCGTCTGGGTTCTGAAGAGGACGTCGAAGACGCCATCCTCCATGGTTGGCCGGAATGCGATGTCTTTGCCGCGGAAGGCCTTCGGGACTTTGAGATTGCGACCGCGGAAGCTGACGTGACCGCTCTGCTGAACCCGGCGCACAGCGTCGTTTGGTGCGTATTCGAAGGGCGCGATCGTCTCGACATAATCGCGCGGGCTCGGTTGATAGCGGCTGGCCGGCACTGCGAGCTGGAGCGCTTCGTGCGGCCGTTGCGTGTTGTAGACGGTACGCCATCGCTCGAAAGCCCGCTGAGCGGCAGCGATGTCGGCGAAGGCAGGAGCCGACAACACTTCGGCCTTGAGGCTGCGGTGGAAGCGCTCGTCCTTGCCCATGGTCTGCGGATGATAGGGCCGGGAATGGCTGATCTTGACGCCATGCTCGATCAACCAGACGCCAAGCGGGGTAAACGGGCTGCCCGGACCGTCGCCCCAGGGCGAACCGTTGTCGGTGATCATCCTCTCGGGCAGGCCATAGCGGCGGAAGGCCGCGATGAGGTGCTGCCTGACCGTCTCGGTCTGCTGGTCGGCGCACGCCGCCAGTGTCACCGAAAAGCGCGAATGATCGTCGAGCACGGTCAATGGATGAAGCCGGCCGGTGTGCATGGCCACGTGGCCCTTGAAGTCCATCTGCCACAACTCGTTCGACCGCGACCGCTCGAAGCGAGTGAAGGTGGGCGAGCCGCCACCAAACTTGCCCAGTTCCACCCCATGACGCTTCAGGATTGCCGTCACCGTCGAGGGCGACGGAACGGCTTCCTGCCCCAGATCCTTCAGCCGCCTGGCGATCTTCCGCCCGCCCCAGGCCGGATGCTCGGCTCGAAGCGCAAGCACGGCCTCCTCGATCGCCGCAGCACTGCGTGCCGGCGACGTCTGTGGCCGCCGCGACTGCTCTTGAAGCCCGCTCATCCCGGCCGCTCGCCAACGCTCCAGCCACTTGTAGCCGGTCGTCGGGCTGATGCCGAACCGACGGCACAACTGCCGAACATTGGCTCCCTCGTCCGAGGCCAGCACGACAAACTCCGATCTCGCGTCCATCCGGGACACCTCGTGGAACGGCATCCGACAGCCTCCTTACTGAGCTGTCGAAAGTGTCCACGATGTCTCCGAACACCTGTCCACCTTCTCCCCGGTCTGAACACCCGCAAGGGGGGAGGGAGCGCAGTGGTGCACGAGGCGATGGATGCGCTGAATCTCTTGGGCGCTACGGCGCCGCCACCGGCTCCGCCAGCACGCACCTTGCTGCCCTGCCCGGGCCGACCTCCACATTCGCAGGCAGTTGTTCGACACAGCGCGGCTCGGCGAGCTTGCAGCGGGGGGCGAAGGAGCAGTTGTGGGGTTTCTCGGCCAGCGACGGCGGGGTGCCGGGGATGGTCTCCAGCCGCTGGCCCCGCTTGGCGCCGTGGATGGTCGAGGCGAGCAGGCCCCTGGCGTAGGGATGCACCGGGGAGCGAACGATGTCGCGCAGACTGCCCTGCTCCACAATCTGGCCGGCATACATCACCGCGACGCGGTCGCAGATCTCGATGGCGACGCCGATGTCATGGGTCACGAAGATGACGGACATGCCGAACTCGCGCTGCAGCTCGCGCAGCAGCAGCAGGATCTGGATCTGCACGGTGGCATCGAGCGCCGTGGTCGGCTCGTCTGCCAGCAGGATTTTTGGCCGGCAGGCGAGCGCGAGCGCGATCATCGCGCGCTGGCGCATGCCGCCGGACATTTCGTGCGGATAGGCATCCAGCCGCCGCTTTGCAGACGGGATGCGCACGACCTCGAGCATCTCCAGCGCGCGCGCTCGCCCTTCCGCAAAACTCTTGCCCTCATGACGCACGACGCTTTCGGCGATCTGCGCGCCGATGGTGTAGACCGGGTCGAGCGCCAGTGCCGGCTCCTGAAAGATCATCGAGACGGTCTGGCCGCGGAACGACGACAGCTCCTCGTCGTTCATGGCGAGCACGTCGCGGCCCATCACGTTGACCGTCCCTGAGATCTGCGTGCGCTTCTTCGGCAGCAGCCGCATCAGCGCTCGCAGGGTCACGCTCTTGCCCGAACCGGATTCGCCGAGCAGGCCCAGCACCTCGCCATCACCGAGCGAGAGATTGAGATCGTTCACGGCATAGACCGTGCGCTCCCCGGTGAAGCGGATGTTGAGGCCTGAGATCTCGACGAGCTTTGTCATGACGGCAGTCTGGGTACCCGATCGTGATAGTCGGTGACGCGCTGGAAGGCGGCGCCGATGGTCAGCAAGGTCGCTTCATCGAAGGAGCGGCCGATCAACTGCATGCCGACAGGCAGGCCGCTCCTGGTGAAGCCCGAAGGCACCGTGAGCGACGGCAGGCCGAGGAAGTTCACCGGACGGGTGAACAGCGTGATCCGCTGCAACAGCGCCGGTACATTCGGTCCACCGCCCACATCGCTCTCCTCGATCGTCGGCGCCGGAATCGGCGAGGCCGGTGCGATGATCGCGTCGACGCCTGCGGCGGCCGCATTGTGCGCGGCGAGTGCCGGGCCACGCCAGCGCATCGCCTCGAGGTAGGTGATGGCGGGAACGGCGAGGCCGTTTTGCAACCGCATCAGCGTCTGCGCGCCATAGTCCTGCGGACGCTCGATCATCCAGCGCTTGTGGAAGGCAGCGGCTTCGGCCGCGAGCACGAGCTGGCTTGCCGCCTGCAATTGCCGCTGGTCCGGCAGCTCGACCGTGAGGATGTCGGCGCCCTCGCGCTTGAGCACCGCGATGGTCTCGTCCAGCACGCGCGCGACTTCGCTATCGAGATCGTCGACATAGAACGACGCGGGCACGCCGATCTTGAGGCCCTTCAGCGAGCCCTTGGTCGCCGCGACATAGTCCGACAGCGGCTCATGGCTCGTGGTCGAATCCTCGGGGTCGAGGCCCGCCATCAGCGCCAGCAGCAGTGCGCAATCTTCCGCGGTGCGGGCGAGCGGGCCGACGGTGTCGAGCGATTGCGACAGCGGCATCGCTCCGGCGCGGCTGACGCGACCGACGGTGGTCTTCAATCCGGTGACGCCGCAGAAATGCGCGGGCATGCGGATCGAGCCGCCGGTGTCGGAGCCCAGCGCCGCATAATTCATCCGCGCCGCGACCGACGCGCCGGAGCCCGAGGACGAACCGCCGGTGATATGCGCGACGTTCCAGGGATTGCGCACCGGGCCGTAATGGGCGTTGTGGCCGGTCGGGCCATAGGCGAACTCGGCCAGATGCAGGGTGCCGAGGCGAACCTGGCCCGCATCCTTCAAGCGCTGCAAGGCGGTGGACGTGACGGACGGAACGAAATCGCGGCGGATCAGCGAGCCGCAGGTCGCGACGTGGCCTGCGTCGTAGTACATGTCCTTGTGCGCGAGCGGCACGCCATGCAGGGGACCACGGACCTCGCCCTTGGCGAGCGCGGCGTCGGCGGCATCGGCGGCCTTCAGCGCCGCCTCCGACTCGATCGACATGAAGGCGTTGAGATGCGGCTGCCATTGCGCGATGCGGTGCAGTAGCGCGCGCGTCACCTCATGGGAGGACAGTTGCTTCATCGCGATCGCACGCGCGACCTCGGTGAGCGTCATCAGGGTAGGCTCGGTGCTCATTTCGACACCTTCTGCGTCTGGGCGAGCGGATAGAGCGCGGGCTCGAGGTCGAACGGCAGCGTGCCGGCGATCGCCGCAAAACCTTCGAAGGCCGGCCCGATGGAATTTGAGATGCGCGTCGCGATCTCGTCATTCACGGGAACACCGGCGACTTGAGCCGTCGCCTGGATTTCTTTTGTCGTTGGTCTCGTCATGCGGTTTCCTCTCAGGGCGCGCGGCCATGGCCTGAACCCGGAATCGCCATGTAGCACGCGGCCTCGTGGCCCATCTTATCCACGGCCGTGAGCTTTGGTGCAGCATTTGCGCAGAGCGGCTCCGCAAACGCGCAACGCGTGTGGAAGCGGCAGCCCGCGGGCGGGTCGATCGGATTGGGTGGATCGCCCGAGATCGGCGGCTTCTCGGTGCGGCGGTCCGGGTCGGAGGACGGCATCGCAGCCAGGAGCGCACGCGTATAGGGATGGGCCGGCTGGTCCCAGACCTGATCGACCGGGCCGAGCTCGACCACCTCGCCGAGATACATCACCAGCACACGGTCGCTGATGTAGCGCACGACGTTGAGGTCGTGGCTGATGAAGAGATAGGTCAGGCCGAACTCGCGCTTGAGGTCGGCCAACAGATTGAGCACCTGCGCCTCGACGGATTTGTCGAGCGCGGAGACGGCTTCATCCAGGATCACCAGCCGCGGCGACAGCGCCAGGGCGCGCGCGATGTTGACGCGCTGACGCTGGCCGCCGGAGATCTCGTGCGGATAGCGGTTGGCAAAATTTTCGGGACGCAGGCCGACCTTGCCGAGCAACTCGCGCGCCAGTGCGCGCGCGGCGCCATCGGCGATGCCGTGAACTTTTGGGCCAAAGGCGATCGATTCCTCGATGGTCAGGCGCGGATTGAGCGACGCATAGGAATCCTGGAACACCATCTGCATACCGCGGCGCAACTCCCGCAGCGATAGCGACTGGCCGACGGTCATGCCGTCATAGATGATGTCGCCGGTATCGCGCGGCATCAGGTGCATCAGAAGGCGCGCGGTGGTGGACTTGCCGCAGCCGGATTCACCGACGATGCCGACGGTCTCGCCCTTCGCCACGGAAAAGGAGACATTGTCGACCGCACGCACGGTGCGCTTGGCGGCGAACAGACCGCCGCGAACAGGGAAATGTTTCGTCAGGCCGTTGACCTGCAGCAGCGGCTGCGCGACGCCGCCGACGTCTTCGACGGGCTCCAGCATGGCGACGGACGTGTTGGTCTCACTCATGGCCGCGATCTCCCACCTCTCCCCATCGGGGAGAGGTCGCGCCGAAGGCGCGGATGAGGGGGCGCGGCAAACTCGGTGCAGCGGAGCCCCTCACCCGGCTCGCATCTGACGATGCGATCCGACCTCTCCCGATGGGAGAGGTGTGGCACCGTCGCCTTGGCGAACTGCGTCTTTCTCATCATCTCAGTTCCTGATGTCCATGGCGCTGCGCAGGCCGTCCGAGAGCAGATTGAAGCAGATCGAGACCGCGAAAATCATCGCGCCAGGCAACGCCGCCACCCAGGGGTTGACGTAGATCGCGGTGCGCAGGGTGTTGAGCATCAGGCCCCATTCCGGCTCCGGCGGCTTGGTGCCGAGACCAAGGAAGGAGAGACCGGCGGCCAGAATCATCGAGACCGAGATCAGGCTCGTCGCATAGACGAAGATCGAACCCAGCACGTTGCCGAGGATGTGCACCCGCATGATGGTGAACGGACCCGCGCCCGAAGCGCGCGCGGCCTCGACGAAATCCATATTGCGCACGCCGGTGGTGACGCTTTCGGCGACGCGGGTGATCTGCGGCACGAACACCACGGTCAACGACACGATGGAGTTGAGGATGCCGGCGCCGAGCGCGCCGGAGATCGCGATCGCCAGCAGCACGGACGGGAAGGCGTAGAACACGTCGATCGTGCGCATGATCGCAGTGTTGAGCTTGCCGCCGACATAGCCGGCAACGAGGCCGAGCGAGGTGCCGATGCAGAAGGCGAGGATCACGGGCAGGATGCCGATCACCAGCGACAGCCGCCCGCCATAGATCAGCCGCGCCAGCATGTCGCGGCCGAGCTCGTCGGTGCCGAGCGGATAGCCCACCGTGCCGATGTGGCGCAGGCGGCGGATCATCGAGCCCTTGTAGGGATCTTCGAGACCGAGCCAGGGCGCGAGGATCGCGGAGAGGAAGATCAGCAGCAGCACCAGCGCGCAGGCCATGCTGACCTTGTCGCGCAGGATACGGCGGCCAACGGTTGCCCAATAACCGCGCGCCTTGGTCGCGGGCGCGGCCTGCAGCGCGGCATCGGCGGCGGCGGATAATGGAAGCTCGCTCATTGGCGCAATTTCCGCCGTCGTCCCGGCGAAAGCCGGGACCCATAGCCACGAAAAGTAGTTTGGCGAGGACCCGTGGTGACCATCTCGTCCCACAATCTCCTGCCGGGGTTATGGGTCCCGGCCTTCGCCGCGACGACACTGAATGTGTGGTACGTCATCCCCGCTAGCCCCGCTTGATGCGCGGATCGATCGCGGCTTGTGCGATGTCGACCAAGAGATTGAGGAAGACGAAGAACAGCGCCAGCACCAGGATCGTGCCCTGCAGCAGCGGCAGGTCGCGCTGGAAGATCGCGGAGTTGAGCAGGAAGCCCGAGCCCGGCCAGGAGAACACGGTCTCGATCAGGATCGAGCCGCCGAGCATGTAGCCGAGCTGAAGCCCCATCACCGCAAGTGCGGTGGGCGCGGCATTCTTGATGACATGGCGGAAGACGCCGGTTTCGTGCAGGCCCTTTGCGCGCAAGGCTTCAACGAAATCCTGGCTGAGGATGTCGCCGGTGAGCGCGCGTACGGTGCGGGTAACGATGCCCATGGGAATCACCGACGTCGTGACCGCGGGCAGCACCAGATATTTCAGGTGCTCCCAATCCCAGGCCCAGGCGGCCGAGCCGCCGGGCCCCGCGCCGACCGCGGGCAGCCAGTTCAGCTCCACCGAGAAGATGATGACCAGCACCATGCCGAGCCAGTAATGCGGCACCGAGACGCCGGCGATGGCAAACGACGTTGCCATCTTGTCGATCCAGGTCTCGCGAAAGTAGCCGGCGATCAGGCCGAGCAGGATGCCCATGGTGAAGCCGATGATGGCGGCGGCGATCGCAAGCGTAACGGTGTTGCCGACCGCACGCATGACCTCGGCGAGCACCGGGCGTCCCGTCGCGATGGAATTGCCGAGATCGCCATGCAGCGCGCGCAGGAGCCACAGGCCGAACTGCACCGGCAGCGGCCGGTCGAAACCGTAGGCGGCGCGGAGCTGCGCGGCGAGCTCCTGCGAGGCATCGGCCGGCAGCACCGCGACCAGCGGATCGCCCGGCGTGATGTGCACGAGCAGAAAGCACACCAGCGCCACGCTGATGACGATCGGGATGACATAGACGATGCGTCTGGCGATGTAGGCGAGCACTGGGTAACCTAACAAGATGTTGCACAATACGGTGCGCGGGTTTGAGTAAGGGACGCGAGATGCGAGGGTTCCCTCCCCCCTTGCGGGGGAGGGTTAGGGAGAGGGGTGGCCACACAGGGACCGCCCGTGTGGACCCCCTTCCCCAACCCCTCCCCGCAAGGGGGAGGGGAGCCCTACCAGCGTGCTCACCTCACGGCGTCATCGAGATCGGCGAGAAGTCGATGAACCAGCTCTTCGGCTGGACTACGCCGGTGACCTTCGGGCTCATGGCGCGCGGGCCGACGTCGTGGGCGACGTAGAGGAAGGCCGCGTCGTCGACGGAGGCTGCGTGCAGTTCGGCGAGCGCGGCGTCACGCGCGGCGGGATCAAAAGTCTGCCGCGCCTTCTTCACCAGCTCGTCGAACTTGGGATTGTTGATGAAACCCCAATTGTTCGAGACCGGCGGTGCCATGCTCGATTGCAGGAAGCGCACCAGCGCGAAGAACGGGTCC
Source organism: Bradyrhizobium sp. CIAT3101 (assembly GCF_029714945.1). NCBI lineage: Bacteria > Pseudomonadati > Pseudomonadota > Alphaproteobacteria > Hyphomicrobiales > Nitrobacteraceae > Bradyrhizobium > Bradyrhizobium sp. CIAT3101. Next base: position 874,608 of record NZ_CP121634.1, on the reverse strand, counting down.
ATCGCCGCATAGGTGACGTTGGTCGCGTTCGCGCCGTTGGCCGAGGGGTCCTTGGCGCCGCGGCGCCAGTTGGTGAACAGCGTGTTCCACTCGATGACATCGAGCTGCACGTCGAAATAGCATTCGGCGAGCGCCTGCTGGAGATATTCGTTCATCGGCAGCGGCTGCATCTGGCCAGATCCTGATGCGGACGTCTGGATCTTCACCGTCAGCTTCTTGTTCGGACCAAAACCTGCCTCCTGCATCAGTTTCTGCGCAGCCGGCTTGTCGTACTTGATCTCGAAGGTCGGCTTTCCCCGCCAGGGGTGGCCGGGCTCGAAGGTGCCGGTCGCGGGCACCATCAGCCCTGCCAGCAGCCCGTCCTTTAGGCCTTCACGATCGACGCAGAGATTCGCGGCCTTGCGGACGCGGATGTCGTTCCAGGGCGAGCCCTCGACGCGCGAGAACTGCCACGGCCAGACATGCGGCTGCTCGTTGGCGTAGAGCTTGAAGCCGCGCTGCTTGAGCTCGGGCAACGCATCCGGCGCCGGCGCCTCGACCCAATCGACCTGTCCGGACAGCAGCGCTGCGGTGCGCGCGTTGGCTTCCGGCATCGGCAAGAGCACCATCTTGTCGATCTTGGGCACGCGGGCCTTGTCCCAATAATCCGCGTTCTTCACCAGCTCGAGCCGCTCGCGCGGCGTGAAGCTCGCCATCTTCCACGGGCCGGTGCCCGCGGCGTCCTTGGCGAAGGCAGTCCAGGCCGCCTGCGACTTCGCCTTGGCGTCGGCGCCTTCCGCCTTGTCGTAGAAGTGCTGCCACTTCGCCGGGCTCGCCATGAAGAGATTGGTGAGATTGATCGGCAGGAAACTGTCGGGCTCCTTGGTGGTGAGCTCGACCGTCATGTCGTCGATCTTCTTTGCGGACGCCAGCGTCGGCATGCGAGATGCGGTGACGCCGACCTGGCTGGCGTCGAATTGCGGCGCGTCCTGCTTCAACACCTTGTCGACGTTCCAGACCACCGCGTCGGCATTGAACGGCGTGCCGTCGTGGAAGGTGACGCCGGGGCGCAGCTTGAAGGTCCATTTGGCCTTGTCGGCGTCATCGACCTTCCACTCGGTCGCGAGCCCGGGGATCACCACGCTGGCCTTCTCGGCGGACGACAGGTCCCAGCCGGTGAGCGCGTCATACATGGTGACGCCGGTGAAGCGATTGCCTTCAAAACCCTGGTCGGGCTGACCGAGCGTGCGCGGAATATCGGCAGCCGTCATGCCGATGCGCAGCACGGTTTCGGCGCTGGCAGCGCGCGGCCATGCGGCCGCCGTCGTCAGGGCCAGCGCCGCGATCAGCGCTGCGCGCGCGGTTGTCTTGATAAGCATTGCCTCAGTCCTCTTCCGGCTTTCAATGATTAATTTTGATGCAATGGCTGTGCCAAATGACCCGCAATGGCGATGCCAAGGAGAAACTTATTCTGCAAATTAGCCCTGCGACGACAAGTCCTTGTGATCGCGGGAAGGCTGAGCAGCCGCGCTGCCTATTCTGGCATCAAGATTGCAAGTTTGGCCCCAACCTTTTCCTTAGGTTTTCCTTGGAGCTTTGGGCCATGCGTATTCGTTTATCGACCTGTCTCGCCGTGCTTGCGCTGGCGTTATCGGCAATCCCGGCGCGCGCCGAAACCGTGGTGCGCTACGGCATCTCGATGGCGGACATTCCGCTGACGACGGGCCAGCCCGACCGCGGTGCCGGCGCCTATCAGTTCACGGCCTACACGATCTACGATCCGCTGGTCGCGTGGGAAATGGACGTCGCCGACCGCCCGGGCAAGCTGGTGCCGGGACTCGCGACCGAGTGGAAGGTGGATGATTCCGACAAGACCAAATGGCGCTTCAGCTTGCGCAAAGGCGTGAAGTTTCACGACGGCAGCGAGTTCAACGCGGACGCGGTGATCTGGAATCTCGACAAGGTGTTGAACGACAAGGCGCCGCAATTCGACAAGCGCCAGAGCGCGCAGGTGAAGACCCGCCTGCCCTCGGTCGCCAGCTACGCCAAGATCGACGATTTCACCGTCGAGATCACGACCAAGACCGTGGATTCCTTCTTTCCCTATCAGATGCTGTGGTTCCTGGTATCGAGCCCGGCGCAATATGAAAAGCTCGGCAAGGATTGGGACAAGTTCGCAAGCCAGCCCTCCGGCACCGGCCCGTTCAAGCTGACCAAGCTGGTGCCGCGCGAGCTCGCCGAGCTCAGCAAGAATCCGGACTATTGGAATCCGAAGCGTAGTCCCAAGGTCGACAAGATCGTGCTGGTGCCGATGCCGGAGGCGCTGACGCGCACCAATGCACTGCTCGCAGGCCAGGTCGATCTGATCGAGACGCCGGCGCCGGATGCCGTGCCGCAGCTGAAGGCGGCCGGCATGAAGATCGTCGACAACGTCACGCCGCATGTCTGGAATTATCATCTGAGCGTGCTGCCGGGCTCGCCCTGGACCGACATCCGGCTGCGCAAGGCGCTGAATCTCGCGATCAATCGCGACGAAGTCGTCGGCCTGATGAATGGCCTCGCCAAACCCGCCAAGGGCCAGGTCGACCCGTCGAGCCCGTGGTTCGGCAAGCCGAGCTTCGACATCAAATATGATCTCGCTGCCGCCAAGAAGCTGGTCGAGGAGGCCGGCTACTCAAAGGCCAAGCCTCTGAAGGCCACCTTCATCATCGCACAGGGCGGCACCGGCCAGATGCTGTCGCTGCCGATGAACGAATTCCTGCAGCAGAGCTTCAAGGAGATCGGCATCGACATCGAGTTCAAGGTGGTCGAGCTCGAAACGCTCTATACCCACTGGCGCAAGGGCGCGGCCGACGAAATGAACGCCGGCATCACCGCCAACAACATCGCCTATGTCACCTCGGACCCGCTCTATGCCATCGTCCGCTTCTTCGCCTCCGACCAGATCGCGCCGGTCGGCGTCAACTGGGGCGGCTACAAGAACCCGAAGGTGGACGCGCTGATCAACGAGGCCAAGCAGACGTTTGATACCGCCAAGCAGGATGATCTGATCGCCCAGGCGCACGCGTTGATCGTCGACGATGCCGTGCTGGTCTGGGTCGTCCACGACACCAATCCGCACGCGCTGTCGCCGAAGGTGAAGCAGTTCGTGCAGGCGCAGCACTGGTTCCAGGACCTGACGACGATCGGGGTGGAGTGAGGGGGCAGTCTGCCCCAACAAACACAGGCGTCGTCCCGGCGCAGGCCGGGACCCCATAACCGCAGGATCGAGTTTGGTGAAGATCGTCAACTCCGATCTCGCGCAACAACTTCTGCTGCGGAGTATGGGTCCCGGCCTTCGCCGGGACGACACTATTGTTGACGCACGAGTGAGCGCAACTCGCGTAGCAGCCCCCTACTTCGTCAGCAGCGCGTACGCTCCCGACCAGCCCTCCGGCGGAGGATTGGCCTTGAATTCCTTGATCCGCGCTTCGTACAGCTTGAACAGCTTTTCCAGCGTGTCGGCGTCCTCGCTGCGGCGGCCGCGCTCGATGGCGTCCTGCGCGCCCTGCCAGTCGCGGCCGCGGTAGCAGCTGAGCATCTCGATGGTGATGTTGCGCAGGCGCTGGAACGCGGCCGACTGCATCACGTCCTCGCGGCCGGCGATGGCATAGATCACCTCCGGCTCGGTCTTGCCCTTGACCATGATGAAATCGAGCTCGAGGATCGCGAACTTGTCCTTGGCGGCGAGCGCCGTGCGGGAGCCGACGATGATCGGAAAGCCGTATTCCTTGGTCTGGCCTTCCAGGCGTGATGCCAGGTTCACGCTGTCGCCGAGCACCGAATAGTTCTTCTTCAGATCGGAGCCCATGTTGCCGACCACACCGATGCCGGTGTTGAGGCCGATGCCCACGTTGAGCGGGATATAGACGTGGCCGCCCTCGGCGGCTTCCTGCTCGCGCTCGCGGTTGACCTCATCGATCTTCTCGAGCATCTGGATCGCGGCCTCGCAGGCATTGACCTGGTGTTCGGCATCGTCGAGCGGCGCATTCCAGAACGCCATGATGGCGTCGCCCATGTATTTGTCGACGTAACCCTTCTGTTCGATGATCACGTCGGTGAGCGGCGTCAGGAAGCGGTTCATCAGCGTGATCAGGCCTTGCGGATCCTGCTTGTAGCTCTCCGAGATCGTGGTGAAGCCGCGCACGTCGGAGAACATGATGGTCAGCTCGCGCTCCTCGCCGCCGAGCACGACTTTCTCCGGCGATTGCGCGAGCTGCTCGACCAGCACCGGCGACATGTATTGCGCGAAGATGCCGCGGATCTGCACGCGCTGCCGCTGCTCGCGCACGAAGCTCGAGAAGATGAAGGTCAGGTAGATCGCGGTGGTTGACAACAGCGGATAGGTGAAGTCGACGAGGTAGCGTTTCTGCCAGTAGTAGAACCAGGACGTGCCGACCAGCACCGCGGCGAACATCGCACCCGCGAGCACCAGCCGCACCGGCCCAAGGTTCGGCGTGAAGATGATGACGAGAAGGCCGATGATCAGCGCGGCCAGCAGCTCGATGCCGAGCGCATAATTCGGCTGCGAGATCACGGCGCCGCCGCTCAGCACGCTTTCGAGTATCTGGGCGTGAATCTCGACGCCCGGCATGGTCGAGGACACCGGCGTGGTCTTGATGTCGTTCAGCCCGGCCGCGGAGGTGCCGATCAGCACCAGCTTGCCGGCGAGCTTGCTGGGCGGCACGGTGTTGTCGAGCACGTCCGCTGCCGACACATAGATCGAAGGATCCCGGCGAGCGTAATGCACCCAGAGCTGCCCGTTCTTGTCGGTCGGGATCTCGACGCCCTTAAGGCGGATGGCACGGATGCCGGTCTTGTCGGTGCGAACCAGCAGTGTCGGGGTACCCGTGACGACCCGCAGGATCTCGAGGCTGAGCGAAGGCATGATATTGCCCTGGGCCCACATGATCATCGGCACGCGGCGGATGAAGCCGTCGCGCTCGGTCTTGATGGAGAACAGGCCACGACCGGCGGCGACCTTCTCGATCACCGGCACGTTGCGCAACAGGCCGGGGAATTCGAACAGGAAGTTTTCCGCATTCGCTTCCCCGACCGTCGCGACTCCGGTGAAAGGAAGCGTCTTGTCGAGTTCGGATTCGACTTGTGGCAGCCCGGTTTCGCCGAGGACCACTTTCGAACGCTTGATCGCTTCGGAGAGAATCTGGTCGTTGCTCGGCAGCTCGCTCAGCTTCATCCGCGTGGCGTCGTCCAGATAGCGCATCTGGTTGGCGACCAGATCCGGATTGAGCCGGTCGGGTTCGGAGAACACCACGTCAAAGCCGATCGCCACCGCGCCGTTATTGGTGAGATTGATGATCAAATCCGCGATCCGCGTGCGCGACCACGGCCACTGGCCGAGCCTGGCGAGGCTCTTGTCGTCGATGTCGACGATGGTGACCGGCCGCACCGTCTTGTGGCGCGGGTCGATCAACTGGAACAGGTCGAAGGTGCGCAGCCGCAATTCCTGGACCGGCGGCGGATCCCAGACGCGCAAGCCGGCGAAGACGACCAGCAGCGCAAGGCACACCAGGCGCGCAAAGCCGAACTTTCGCGCGAACCACCGCCGCAGGATCTTGAGACGTTTCATGCTTACTGAATATCACGCATTGCCGGCCAATGGCAGCGCCGAACGCACCTGCGGGCGATCGGCGTCGTCCGGGCGATCATCCGGAATGGACGATGAAGTCGCTCGCGTGGAGGTTGGCGGCGTTGACGCCCTTCAGGAGGATCGTGTCGGCGGAATCGATCGTGATCAGGGTATCCGCGGAGTTGGCCGGCGAAGCCGCGACGTGCTGCGCGATCCATGCGGCGTCGATGTCGGTCGCCACGACCGCGGTCAGGTTGATGTGATCCTGGTTGGGCGTGAAATTCACGATCGTGTCGTGGTTCGAATTGGCCCCGAACACGAATTGTTCCTGATAGCCGGTCCCGAAGAAGACATCCTTGCCGGTCGTGCCGGTGAGGCTCACGTGATCGTCCGCGCTTTCGGCGAGATTGAAAATCAGGTTGACAGTATTGGTCGCGCCGTGGCCGTCGGTCACGGTGAGCGCGACCGTATCCGTGGAAGGCTCTTCGCTGCCTTCATTGTAGGTCAGGGTGCCCAGCATCGTGTTGATGTCGGCAAGAGAACCCGAGCCAGACGACGGACTGACATCGCCTGCCTTCGCGCCGGTCGCAAGAAGCGTGAAGGTTTCATCGGCCGCGGCATCGACATCGGTGACCTGGAGGCCGTGAACGACGATCTGTTCGTCGTCCAGCTGGGTCACGCTGATCTTGTCGAGGTTGAAGACGGGCGCATCGTCCGCACCGGTCACGTCCACGGTATATGTCGCCGTGGTGGCGGCACCATGCGAGTCCGTTAGCTGGACGGTGAAAGCATCCGAATAGGAGCCTTGAGGCAGCGCATTGATCGAGGCGGCATCGGGGACGTAGGTGTAGCTGCCGTCGGTGTTGAGCGTCAGCGCGCCATAGTGACCCGTGAGGGTGCTGGTCGCGTGATGATCCGAGTTCAGCAGAGCATAGGTCAGCGTATCGCCGGTATCGGCATCGGTCCCGGCCAAGTGGCCGGTGAGGTCGGAGAAAGTGTCGGCGGCGGCCGTGTCGGTGAGCTTGCCGAGGCTGCCATCGGACAGCACCGGCGTGTCGTTGGCGCCGGTCACGTTCACCGTGAATGTCGCGGTGCCGGTCGCGCCGTGCGTGTCGGTGGTCTGCACCGTGAACGTATCGACATAGGAACCTGCCGACAGCGCGTTGATCGCGGTCGCATCGGGCGAATAGTCGTAGGTGCCGTTGGCGTTGACCGTGAGCGTGCCGTAGTGGCCGGCGAGAGTCGATACCGCGTTGTTGTGCGAATCGAGCACGGCATATTTCAGCGTCGCCGTCTCGCCATGATCCGCATCGGTCCCGACCAGCGTCCCCGTGATATCGGAGAAGGTATCGGCGTTCGCCGTATCCACGAGCGGCGCCGTCGTCACCGCGGCCAATGTCGGCGCGTCGTTCTGGCCGGTGATCGTGATCGTGACGTCGGCCGTCGTCTTCTGGCCGTGGCCGTCATCGAGGGTGATGGTCGAGACGACCTTCGCGGTCTGGTCCTGGCCGAGGAAATCCAGCGCACCGTCAGCGATCGAATAGCTCCAGGTGACCGTGCCGTTGTTCTTGCCGGTCTGCTGGAGCGTCAACGCGTTTTCCAGCGCCGCGATCTCGCCGGGCGTCAGCGATGCCGTGAGGTCGGTGCTGTGATCGGCCCCCAGCGAGGTCACGACCTGGCCGGTGATCTTGGCCGCCGGCAGGTCGGTCAGATCGATATCGGTGAAGTCGACCGAGCCGGTCGCAGGCGTTGCGGTATCGACCGTGGAGAAGTCGCCGGTCGCGTTCGCCTGCTCCGAGACGCTCGCGGCCAGCACTCCGCCGTCGGTGAAGGCCGGCGCGTCGTCCGTGGCATGGACCGTGATCAGCGTGTGGCCGGTGCCGTCATCGCTGCCTGCGAAGGTCGTGTTGCTGTAATCGGCGCCGGTCAGCGTCAGGCTGATGTGGTGACCGTAGGCGTCCGTCACGGTCAGCACACCGCCGGTCGAGGCATCGGCGTTGGCAACGTAAACCGCGCTGGTGCCGAGCCCGTACTTGATGGTCGACAGGTCGATCGTGTCGGTCTTGGACAACGCCGCGATCGATCCGCCGAAGGTCGATGTATCAATCTGCAGGTGGGCGCCGTCGCCGGCGAGCGTGATTGTCTGCGAGACCGCGCCCTCGACCTCGAGCGTCGCGCCGGCGTCGACGGTGACCGAACCGGAGCCGGACAGCGAGCCGAGCAACGACAGATCGCCGTTATGGACCTCGATGGTTCCAGTGTTGGTGATGGTGCCCGAAATCGACGCCGTACCCCAGCTGTCGATGGTCGCGTCATTCGTGATGCTCAGCCCGGTCCCGGAAATCGAAGCACCGTGCAGATCGATGTCGCCGTGGTTGACGATCGACGACGCATCGCCGAACACGCCGCTGCCTGCGACCGTCCAGGTGCCGCCGGCGTTGTTGTCGAACGTGGCGCTTGCGACCGAGATGTTGCCGTTGATGTGGCCGCTGTTGTTGATCGTGATCGCGCCGCCGGTCTCGACGATCGCATAGGTCGTCGAGGTCACGCTGGCGGCGTCGGGGCCGATCGTGCCGGAATTGTCGATCGTCGCGGACCCGGTCGTATTCTCCTGGATGGAGATCGCGGCGACACCATCGGCGCCGACCACCGTGCCGGCGTTGATGATGTGCGTCGAGCCGGTCGCGCCGGAATCGTCCTGGTCGACATGAAGACCGAACGACGTCGTGCCCGTGATGTGACCGTTATTAGTGATGGTGACGGCGCCCCCGCCATGGGAGACGACGTCGAGCCCGACCGCGCCGGACGCGGCGCCGCCGATGGTCGCGGTAATATTGCCTGCGCCGCTCGCGCCGTCGTGCAGCACGATGCCGTCGCCGGCCGTGCCGGTGACGTCGCCAACCGTCATCAGCGAGATATCGCCGATGCCGTCCTGGGTGACGGCAATGCCGTTGTTCGCGCCGCTCAGCGCGCCGGTCGGCGTCAGCACGATGTTGGCGCGATTGTCGCTCGTCCCGCCGGACGCCGTGACGTCGAGCGCATCGCCCTTCGACGTCGTGATGTCGGCATTGCCCGTGACCGTGAAGGTGCCGCCTGTCGACGACTGGCCGGCGATGGTGCCGGTGAAGCTGTGGCCGGCGACCTTGTCGAGCTCAAGCGTATTGGTGCCGCCGGCGAAGGTGACGGTCTGCGCATCCGCGCCGCCGAGCGCGAGCGTCGCCTTGTCGTCGATGATCAGCGTGCCGACGCCGGTGATGCCGCCGGACAGGCTCAGCGTGCCGCTCTGGACCTCGATGGTGCCCGTGTTGGTGACACCACCTGTGACCGTGTTGAGGCCGACGCTGTAGAGATTGCCGGCATTGGTGAGGCTGCCGCCATTGATCGAGACGTCGGTCAGATAGAGTTTCGACGTGCCGTCAACCGAGATCGTGGCGCCGGCGTTGGTGATGGTGGCGGTCGTCAGCTTCAGCGTGCCGCCGGTCTCAGCCTTGATCGACCCGTGATTGGCGATGGCGTGGCTCGTCGTGGGATCGATCGTCAGCGTGCCGCTGGTGACGGAGACCGTGCCGGTGCTGGCAACCGTAATGTCGGCGTTGTCGATGGCGCTCGCGCCGGTCGATTCCAGCGTGCCCGCGATCGTCACGGTGCCGCCATCGATCGTCGCAGCCTGGAGATCGAGCGTCGAGCCCGCCTCCACCGACACCGTACCGTCGGTGTTGGTCACGATGTTCGAGATCAGCTTCAGCGTGCCGTCGTTGATGGCAGCCAGCGTCCCGGTGTTGGTGACGGCTTCGCCGTTGATGTCGAGCTCGGCGCCATTCGCCCGGAGGGTGCCGCCATTCGTGATCGCGGTGGTGGACGTCGTCGCGACCAACGCAAGCAGGCCGCCCAGCGTCGACTCCAGCAGATTGGAGTTCGAGATATTGGCATTGGTGATCGTCGTCGCGCCGGTCGAATCCAGCGTGCCGGAGACCGTCAGCGTGCCGCCCGTCAGGCTCGCGCCCTTCAAGGTCAGCTTCCTGCTGCCGTCGACCTTGACCGTGCCGTGGTTGGTGATCGCGGTGCCCGCAACAGTGGCATCGTCGAGCGTCAGCGTGACATCGCTCTCGACCGTGACGGGGCCGGTCGTGAGGGTCGCATTGCCATCGATCGTGCTGTCGCTGGTCACGTCGATCGTGCCGGCGCCCTTGATGGCACCGCCGCTGATCGTGGCGCCGTCCAGGGTCAACGCGGCGTCGACGATGACGTTGCCGCTGGAATTCTCGACCGTCGATCCCGAACCGATGGTGAGTGCGCCCGAGAGCACCTCGATGGTGCCGGCATTGGTGACCACTTCGTAGTTGAGCGCGTTGCCGGTACCGCTGACATTGACGGAGCCGTTGTTCTTCAGGATGCCGTTGCTGAGCACGGCGTTGCCGGTGAGATCGAACTCGCCGTTGTTCGTGACCGTGCCGACGCTGCGCAGCCCGCCGATGTCCGTCCCCTCGGTGCCGTCGCCCTCACCACCTTCGCCCCCCGGAATTCCGTGGAAGACGGGGGTCGCACCACCGTCGATTGTCGCGCCGTTGACTGTGAGCTTGCCGGCGGCATCGATCTTGACGTTGCCGGTGTTGGCAATGCCGGTCTTCAGCGCCAAGGTTCCGCCGGAAAGCTCAATCGTGCCGGAATTGGCGATGGTCGTCAGGGTATCGATCACGCCGCCCGCGGCCAGCGTGAGCGTGCCCGCATTGGTGATCGTGACGGTATTGACGACGACCTCACCGGTTTTCCTGGTGATCGTCTCGACATCGATCGCGCCGCCGACGAGAACCTGGCCATCGGCAGCGTTGGTAAACTTCGCGTCGGCATTGAGCGTGAGCGAGCCCGCGAGCGTCAACGTGCTGTGGTTGATGACCTCCGGCACGGTGTGGTTCCGCGTCGTGTCGTAATCATCCATCGTCAGCGACTTGCCGAACGCCGCGAGGTCGATCGTGACCGGATAGGACGGCGTCAGCCCGTGCAACTGATCGGTGATGACGATGACGTCGTCATTGATCGTCGGCGCGTTGCCGGTTTCCCAATTCGCGCCGTCCTTCCAGAAGCCACCCGCGGGAGATCCCTCGGTGTTCGTCGCGATCCACACCACGGCAGGTGCATCGGTGCCGGTGATGGTGACCGTAACGGTCTGGTCCGAAGTCGCGCCTTGCGAGTCCTTGACCGTCACGGTGTACGTCACCGTCAGCACTTCACCCTTCGGGATGAAGTCGGCGAGATAGACCGGAATATCTTTCAGCGACCAGTCGATCGATCCCGTGCCGGTCCCGGTGCTGTCGTGGCCGGATGCGATCGAGACCAACAAGGCACCCGCGAGGAAGTCCGAGATGGCCTTGGGGACCGTCCCGCCGGGCAGCACCGCGCTGAATTTGCTGACCGACACGGTGTGCGTGTCGGTGAGGTCGACGTCGGTGAAGGCCAGCGTGCCCGAGGTCGGGACGTCGCTGGTGAGCGGACCGCCCGGGACGCTGGTGCCGCCCGAGAACGTGATGGTCGGGACGCTCGTGGTGATCACGGGCTTGTCGTTGGTGCCCGTGATCGTGATGGTGATCGTGATCGGAAAGGATTCAGGCTGGACTGCGAAATTGTTGTTGACGAGGAACGTGTAGGTCAGCGTCAGCGTTTCGCCGGCCCCGAGGAAGTCGAAGACGTGGTCGGGGATCGTGTAGGTCCAGATCGCCGAGCCGTTGTTGCTGTTGGCCGGGTCGGGGACGACGCTGATCTGAATCTGCGTTGCCGCGATGTCCTGCTTTTGCAGCGCGCTGAGCGAGCCGGTGACGTCCTGCTGGCTGGCGTTCTCATAGACGAAGTTCGGCGCATCAGCGAGCTTCACCGAAACCGTCGGCCGATCGCCCAGGTTCTGATCGACGAAGTTAATCTGGCCCGACACTGTGTCAGCGCCGACGGCGCCGCCGGTCGCGTCAGCCCGGCCGGCGGTCGCGTTCGCGTGCTCGGTCAGCTTGAACGACGTCGTGACGTTGCCGTGGCTATCGAGGCTGCGCGCCTGCGGTGGCCCAGGAATACGGTCGACCGACTTGTCCCCGCCACCCTGCCCCGAACCGGAGCCATTGGCGTTGACGGTGTTGGTGAAGATCGCCGTCGCGGACGCACCGCTCGCCGTCTTGATCAGGAGGTTGTTGCCGTCCTGCGTAATGCTGTCGGTGAAGTTCGTGGTGAGCTTGGTGTTGGTGTTGTTGTCCGTGAACTTCAGCGTGAACACGTCCGTGATCAGCTTTTGCACGTCCGGCGACAGCAGCCCATTCGTGATCGAGACGTTGCCGCCGCTGATCTGGATCATCTGGCCGGCCTGGTTGACCGTCGCGATCGGCAGCAGCGTCAGCTTGTCGAACAGGATGTAGGAGCCGGTGGTGCCGTTGGGCTCGACCAGCACCTGGAAGTTCGCCTGCGGCTGCGGATCACCGCCGCCTGCGGGAACGACGAAGTTGATCTCGGTCAGCACCGCCGTGCCGCGGATGCCCATGGTGGCGACCGGCGTGTCGATCTTCATGTCGCCGTGCTTGGCGGTCTCGCCGGCAACGAAGGTGATGGTGCCCGCGACCAGGCTGAGCAGCGAGGAATTGTTTGACCCGTTGGGGTCATAGACCATCTCGTTCAGCACCATCCGCGCGTTGGAGGACAGGCCGAACACGGTGCCGTCGATGAAGGTCACGCCGAGCGTCGAGTCCGAACCAGTCGAGACCACGTCGCCCTTCTCGACGTTGTCGCCGTTGTTCAGGATAACCGAGACGCCATTACGGACCGCGGTCGCGCTGCCGGTCAGCTTGGTGACGTGGCCAATGACCTGCGCTGCGGCGGCACCGGGCGCGGCCTGCGCGACCTGGACGTAACCCGTGAGCGCGCTGACGATGTCGCCGGTGAGATGGGCGCCATCGGGCGAGGCGATCGCGGCGCGCTTGTCGCCCCTGAAATAATCGTGAACGACGAACTCATGGCCGTCGTGCGACAGCACGAGATCAACACCCGTGCGCTTGAACTCGCCGTTGAAGATCAGGTTGGGGTCGGCAACGACGACCGCGCCTTCGGGCACGTGGCCGTGCGCTTTGGCTATGAATGAATCGACGTGGTGGCCATTCGAATGGCCATCAAAAGAGAGCGCGGCGTCAAATTTGCCAGCGTAGTTCAACCGGGCACCGTAAAAGGGTTAAAATCTAAGTAAGTATCCACCGCCTAAGCTTGCATAGCATTACCAAGTCCTTAGCGAAACCATCTATTGCTTGTGTGATTCCGCATCACTTGGCTGTCCACGACTATGCCTACGGCGACATCCATAGATGAGTTGAGGTATTTTTTCGAATATTTTGAAGTCGAATCCGGCTTATTGCGCACATTTCAAGTCGTTCAAAGTAATCAGCCGCAGGGATTTGACGGCGGATACTTATGTCATCTTTTCTTCGTAGTCCCCCGGAACATCCTGCGGCAAATACGGAGTTAAATCTGTGACCCAACTAACAGAACTCGTGAACTAGCCGGTCATTAGCCATAAGCGACGAATCGGCCCGCCCACAATTTCTCCCTGCGATTTGTTCGTTCTCGCGGCATCGCGGCAACACATAGCCGGCGAATCGTAAAATTTTACGCAATTGCGGCAGGCCCGATTCAGCCTGCCCCACGGTTTCGGCGCCCTGCCCAAGCGCGTTAAGCAGAACAAAACGGCCCGCCTCGCACTATCTCCGCGAAAGCAACAAGCCCGGCACGTCGAGGTCGAGGGGGACCTGACGAAGCCGGATAAGGGGATGTCAGATGGAGACCGCTGCTCGCTCGCGCGCCTGGCGCGCTATCCTTGTCCTGTGCGGATTGATCCTGCTCGGTTCGGCCGCCGACCTTCGTGCCGGCACATTGCTGTCGCCGGGCGCCGGCATGCTCGTGCGCAAATCGGCCGAGCCTTTCGGCGTGTTCGCCTTCGCCATTTCCACCGGCGGCCTGCGGACGAAATGGCTCGCGCTGAAGGAGAGGCTCGACGACGACATGGTGCAGCTCGCGCTGTGTGACGGCGACCGCGACCATTGCGCCTCGCCCGCGGCGCTGAAGCTGCTCGCCATCGTCGACCAGGCCCGCACCCGCGACGGCCGCGCGTTATTCGGTGAGACCAACCGCGCCATCAACCTCGCCATTCGCGCCGAAAACGACGGAGCCGAGGACATCTGGAGTTCGCCGCTCGAGACCTTCGAACGCGGCGCCGGTGATTGCGAGGATTACGCCATCGCCAAGCTGGCCGCGCTGCGGCTTGCCGGCGTCGCCGCGGAGGACCTCCGCCTCGTCGTGGTGCGCGACACCCGCAGCGGCGAAGGCCATGCGGTCGCCTCGGCAAAGCTCGACGGCCACTGGCTGATGCTCGACAACCGCCGCATGGCGATGGTCGAGGACGACGACGCGCGCAACTACCAGCCGCTCTACGTGCTCTACCAATCCGCCGTGCTGAGATATGCCGGCGAACCCGTACGGTTCGCCGCGGTCGCCCCCGAGGCGAATTGACCGTCGCGATCGCGTAGCCCGCCACAAATCCGTTTCGCCGCACGATCCGGGACGCTAGCATGGCGATGGCCATGCTGGGGACAATTGGAATGCGGTTGATCGTGCTGACTGTGCTTGCGCTGCTCGCCTGGCCGGCAGCATCAGGCTTCGCGCAATCCGGGAGATCCGACCACTCTGTTGCCGACAGGCTGCCGCTGTTCGCGGGGAATAACTGCCAGCAGATCCGCGACCCCGGCAATCAATTGTTCTGCGGCGATCCCGAACTGTCTGCCGCCGCCGAGAAGCTCTCTACCGCCATCGAGGCACGGCTCGCCCGCCTGCCTGATCGCCTGCCCGCCATCGAAGAGAACGCGATCTGGATCCGCCAACGCAATCTCGGCTGCGGCATCGTCGGCCAGACCGCGATCCGCATCGAAGATTTCGACCGGGTGAAGGCCTGCCTCCTCAAGGTGACCGAGGATCGCGCCGCGATCGTGCGCGATCCGGATTTCGATTGCCTCGCGGCCAACACCGCGGCCGGCGCGCTGATCTGCGCAGACCCCTCGCTTGCGCTCACCGAGACCGAGCTCAACAGCCAGGTGCTCGGCCTGATCGGCAGACTGGACCCGACCGCGGCACGCTTTGCCTTCGCCGAATACGGTCGCTGGACGCGAGAGCGCGATCGCAAGTGCAATCTGGTCGGCAAGGAGAACGTGCCGCCGCAGGAGCTTGGCTCCGCAGAAGATTGCCTCGCCGATTTTCTGAAGCGCAAGACCGCCGAGATCGCCGCCGCCAAGGGCGATCCGAAGAAGGTGTTCGGCCGGCAGGTCGCGGCCAGGGAGCCCGACACCGACGCCGTCGATTTCTGCGCCGCGCGCATCCACGCCGCCAATTCATGCGGCAATTTCCTCCGCATCAACCGCGTCTACGCGCTCGACAGCCAGGTGACGGATCAGGAGGCGCAGGTCACCGGCGAGATCGAAATGGTCGTGCTGGCGCCGTTCACCACCTGCAGCAAGGTCGCCTCGACCTGCACCGGCACCTGCTGGGACGCAGCGACCGGCCGCCCGCAACCGGGCGCCGGCAACAAGGAGCGCTCCGCAGCAGCCTTCAACGTCACGCGACGCCTGCGCATCCAGCGGACCTTCGCCTTCGTGAAAGCCGCCGACGGCTGGCGCTGCCGCGAGGACGAGCTGGCGCCGGTGAATTCCGGCAACGCTGGCGGGGGATCGTAGGCTGTCTTCTTCCTTCTCCCCTTGCGGGAGAAGGTGGCGCGAAGCGCCGGATGAGGGGTTCTCACCACGCGCAAGTCTGCTCGTGAGGATAGATACCCCTCACCCGGCTCGCCGCTTCGCGTCGATCCACCCTCTCCCGCAAGGGGAGAGGGTGCACCGTCCTCGCGGCGAAACATCAAAACATCAGATTGTCCTTCACGAGCACCCAGCGACCGCCCTTGACCTGCTGCACCTGGGTGATGGTGTTGGCGAGGTGGTCGGTCTTGGAGAACTTGGTCGGCGGCGAGTTGAAGATGTCGAGGAACTTCTCACCCGACTCCAGTGAATCGAGCATCTTCTGCCCGGTGAGGTCCTTGCCCGCCTTGTCGGCGTAGAAGGCGAACGTCATCACCGCGTTGTAACCGATGATCGCCTGCGGATTGGCGTCGGTGCCGAACATCTTCTTGTAGTTGACGACCCAGTCCTTCACTTTTCCCTTGGCGGTGTCCTCATAGGGAATCTCGAACAGGCTTGCTGCGTAGAGCCCTTCGACGGCGTCCTTGCCGAGCGCCGGCACTTCGGGGACGTTGGTCGGCGAGGCACCGAGAAAGGTGACATCCCAGCCGAGCTTCTTCGCCTCGCTCATCGCGCCGATGGTCTCGCGAAGGATGGTGCCGAGCACGACGAGATCGCAGCCGTCCGACTTCATCTTGGCGACCTGCGCACTGAAGTCCGACGCACCACGCTTGTAGCTCGTGATCGAAGCAGGTTGCATCTTCATTGCGGCAAGCTGCTGGTTGAAGCCGTCGAGCACGTTCTTTCCGTACTCGTCATCCTGATACATGAGGCAAGGCTTCTGGAAGCTCTTCCACTGCACCATGTATTTCAACGCGGCGCGCGTACTCTCGACATAGGGCAGCAGATTGTTGAACTTGAGCCGCTCCTGCGGCTTCGCCGGATCGAACTTGTAAGTGAACTCGGCCGCCGTCAGCGGGAAGAGCTGGAATACACCCGCATCGAACAAAATGTCCTGGGCAGCGAGCGTCGGCGCCGATCCCATCGAGCCGATCATCGCGAAGATCTTGTCGCGCTCGACCATCTTCTGCGACGCCAGCACGCCCTTCTTGGGATCATAGCCGTTGTCCTCGAGGATCATCCTGATCTTGCGGCCCTGGACGCCGCCGGCCGCGTTGACCTCCTCGACCGCCATCTTCATGCCGTTGGAGACAGGCACGCCCCAGCCCTTGATCGGGCCAGACAGATCCTGATGGGTACCGATGACGATCTCGCTCGCCGAGACGCCTTCATTGGTGACCTTGGTTTGGGCAGCGGCCGGCAGACAGGTGAGCGCCACCGCACCCACCGCAAGGCCGAACGCTTTCAACGATCTCGACATTGACGTCTCCTCTCCTTGGGCCCGTATGACGCGAAGGGCGAGGGCCATCACCGCTTCGCTGTTTGATATGCGCATCTGCTAAGCCACCGCCCGCGCGCGATACATCGCGTCGATCTCGGCGGCATAGCGCTTGTTCACGAAATTGCGCTTCAGCTTCATGGTCGGCGTCAGTTCCTCGTCCTCCAGGGTGAGCTGGCGTTCGATCAGGTAGAATTTCTTGATGGTCTCGACGCGGGCGAAGTTCGCATTGACGCCTTCGATCTCGTGCCAGATCAGATCCTGGATCTCGCCGGCCCGGCACAGGCTGGCGTAATTGGTGAAGGGGATGTCATGGTCCTGGGCGAACTTCTCGACATTCTCCTGGTCGATCATCACGAGGCAGGTGAGATAGGGGCGCTTGTCGCCGATCACGACCGCATCCGAAATGTAGGGCGAGAACTTGAGCTGGTTCTCGATCTCCGACGGCGTGATGTTCTTGCCGCCGGAGGTGATGATGATGTCCTTCATCCGGTCGGTGATGCGGACGAACCCCTCATTGTCGATGGTGCCGACGTCGCCGGTGTGCAGCCAGCCGCTGATATCGATGGTCTCCGCCGTCTTCGCAGGCTGGTTCAGATAGCCCATGAACAGGAAGTCGCCCCTGATCAGGATCTCGCCATCGGGCGACAGCGCGACCTCGCCCCAGGGCACCGCCGTACCGACCGAGCCGAGCTTGATGCGCGCTCCGGGCATCATGGTCGCGACGCCGCAGTTCTCGGTCTGGCCGTAGACCTCGTGGATGTCGATGCCGAGCGCAAGATACCAGCGGATCAGATCCGGCGCGATTGGCGCAGCACCCGTAAAGGCGATGCGGCAACGGTCGAGCCCGATCATGCGGCGGATGTTGCGGAAGGCCAGCTGGTAAGCGACCCGGTTGGCGACACGCAACGCCGGCGACGGCGCCTTGCCCTCGATCCGGCAATCGACCATGCGATAGCCGATCTCGATGGCGCGGCGATAGACCCATTGCTGGAGCGGAGTCGCATCTTTCAGCGCGATGGTGATGGCGGAATAGAATTTTTCCCAGATGCGCGGCACCGCGAGGAACACGGTCGGCTGCACTTCGCGCAGATTGTCCGGCACGGTCTCGGGACTCTCGGCAAAGTTCATGACGGAGCCGAGCGCGACCGAGATGTAGTAGCCGCCGATGCGTTCGGCGACGTGGCACAGCG
This sequence comes from Bradyrhizobium sp. CIAT3101, assembly GCF_029714945.1. NCBI lineage: Bacteria > Pseudomonadati > Pseudomonadota > Alphaproteobacteria > Hyphomicrobiales > Nitrobacteraceae > Bradyrhizobium > Bradyrhizobium sp. CIAT3101. The sequence continues at coordinate 856,674 of NZ_CP121634.1, read as the reverse complement.
GCAGGAAAATCAGCCGGTCCTCGTCCTCGCGCGCCGGAATGAAGTCGTTGGCGTGCCGCATCTGGTGGACGACGCTGCGGTTGGCATGCATCGCGCCCTTCGGCGGGCCCGTGGTGCCGGAGGTGTAGACGAGAACGGCAAGATCGCCGGCACTGCGGCTGTTGATCATCTCCTGCCACAGCGCGTCGCGGCCGACCATGCTATTGCGACCGAGCGCGCGAAACTCGTCGAGCGACATCACCATGTCGTCGGAGAAGCCGCTGAGGCCCTCGATGTCGAACACGATGATCCGTTGCAAGTTGGGACAGCGCACCCGGCAGGCCAGGATCTTGTCGAGCTGCTCCTCGTCTTCGGCGAAGATCACCCGCGTTGCGGAATCATTGATGAGATATTCGACCTGCGCCGCGGCATCGGTTGGATAGATGCCTGACGAGACACCGCCGGCGCAGAGGATGCCCATGTCGGCGTAGATCCACTCCGGGACCGCGTTGGCGATGATGGAAGCGACGTCGCCGGGCATGAAGCCGATGGCGCGAAGGCCGTAGGCGATTTCTTTCGAGACCTGCAGCCATTCGCGCCAGCTCGTCGGCTGCCAGATGCCGAACTTCTTCTCACGGATCGCAGGCCTGTCGCCGCGCACCTCTGCTGCGCGCAAAAAGCTCCTCGCGATCGTATCAGCGACCGTCAGCACCGCCGGTCGGGCCATGCGCGTCTCCTCGTTGCCGTCCTAACGCAGTTTCTTCATCTCCAAGTTCTTGAGCAGTAAGTTCTTCATCTCCAAGTCTTCTTCTTTTTCCAACGCCGCTCGCCGCGTGCGCCTTGCTCCTTGGCGCCAAGGTAGAATTCCTGGATGTCCTGGGAATGCATCAAGCGGTCGCAGCTGTCGTTCATCACGACGCGGCCGATCTCCAGCACGTAACCATAGTGCGCCGTCTCCAGCGCCACGCGCGCATTCTGCTCGACCAGCAGGATCGACATGCCCTGCTCCTCGTTGACGCGGCGGATGATGGTGAAAATCTCCTTCACCAGGATCGGCGACAGGCCGAGCGAGGGCTCGTCGAGCAAGAGCAGCGTCGGCCGGTTCATCAGCGCGCGCCCGATCGCGAGCATCTGCTGCTCGCCACCGGAGAGCTGGCCGGCCGGCTGGTTGATACGCTCCTTCAACCGCGGGAAATAGCCGTAGACCCGCTCCAGGTCCTCCGCCACGCCGTCGCGATCGCGGCGCGGATAGGCGCCCATCATCAAATTCTCGCGCACCGAGAGGAACGGGAACACCTCGCGCCCCTCGGGCACATGGCTGAGGCCGAGCCGCACGATGCGGTCGGCCTCCATGCGCTGGATCGGCTTGCCCATGAACTCGATCGAACCCTTTTGCGGATCGAGAATGCCCGAGATGGTCTTCAGCACCGTGGTCTTGCCGGCACCGTTGGCCCCCAGCAGCGTGACGATGCGGCCGCGCGGCACCTCCAGCGAGATGCCGCGGATCGCCATGATCGGCCCGTAATAGCTCTCGATGTTGGAGAGTCTCAGGATGATGTCGGGCGCCGGGGTCGCATCCATGCATCACGCTCCCAGATACGCGGCGACGACGTCGGGATGCTGCTGCACCTCGGCCGGCGAGCCCATCGCCAGCACGCGGCCGTAGTTCAGCGCGATGACGCGGTCCGAGACGCGGCTGACCAGCGACATGTCATGCTCGACCATCAGCACGGTGACGCCGAGCTCGCTCTTCATGTCGCGGATCCAGAACGACATGTCGTCGGTCTCCTCGACGTTGAGGCCCGAGGACGGCTCGTCGAGCAGGATCAGTTTTGGTTCCGAGCACAGCGCGCGCGCCAGCTCGATCACCTTGCGTACGCCGTATGGCAGGCCCGAGATCAGCTTGTCGCGGTAAGGCTCGAGGTCAAGGAACTCGATCACCTGTTCGACCCGGCGGCGATGCACCTTCTCGTTGGCGCGCACGCTCGGCAGGAACAGCAGTTCCTGCCACAGCTGCGTGGTCGAATGGCGGTGGCGGCCGACCAGCAGGTTGGACAGCACCGTCGCGTTCTCGAACAGCTCGATGTTCTGGAAGGTGCGGGCTATGCCGAGCTTTGCGATATCGTAAGGCGGTTCTTCGGTGATGTCCTGATCCTCGAAGAAGATGCGGCCCGAGGTCGGCCGGTAGATCCGCGAGATCAGATTGAAGATCGAGCTCTTGCCGGCGCCGTTCGGCCCGATGATCGAGAGGATCTCGCCCTTCTCGACCGCGAACGACACCGCATCGACGGCCCTGAGGCCCCCGAAATGCAGCGACAGGTTTTCGGCGCGGAAATAGCTCATCGGTTCCGCTCCGACTTCACGTAGATCTTCTGCCGCTTGAAGGTCGCGCGCTTGTAGAGCGGGAATAGCTGGAAGAAGAGTTTGATCTTCAGCCAGCGGCCGTAGATGCCGAGCGGCTCGAACAGCACGAACAGCATGATGATGATGCCGTAGATCGCGCCCTTCAGCCCGTTGAGCGAGGCAAAGGCCGCGACCTTGGACTGGATGTTGGCCACAGTTGCTGCGCCCGCCCCAAAGGTCGCGGCAACACCGGCGATAATGCCGGGCATATCGTCCTTCAGATAAGTGAGGAATGGATCGATCATCACGATGAAGATCGCGCCCAGCACCGCGCCGTGCAGGCTGAAGGTGCCGCCGATCAGGATCACAATGATGAACTCGATCGAGAGCTGCAGCGTGAACATCTCCGGCGAGATGAAGGAGAGCTTGTGCGCGAACAGCACGCCGGCAAAGCCGGTGATCGCCGCCGAGATCGCAAACGATTTCACCTTGTAGAGCGCGACATTGACGCCCATGCTGCGCGCCGCCGTCTCACTGTCACGGATCGCGACGAAGGCACGGCCGGTCGGGGAGCGCAGCAGATTGAGCGTACCGACGATGGTCAGCACCAGCACCGCAAGGCAGAGGAAATAGAAGGTCGGACTGTCGCGCGAGACCGTCACGCCGAGCAGCGACACCGCCTTGATCCGCAGGCCCTCGTTGCCGTTGGTCACGCTTTCCCAGCGCGCCAGGATCTCCTCGACGATGAAGGCGAAGGAGATGGTGGCGATGACGAGATAGATGCCCTGCAGCCGCAGCGCGGGGAAGCCGACCAGTGCGCCGATGCATCCGGTCAGGACGCCGGCGGCGAGGAAGTAGACCGGGAACGGCACGTTGTATTTCTGCAAGTAGGCGGCCGTGTAGGCGCCGATCGCGAGGAACGCGGCATGCCCGAGCGAGGCCTGCCCGGTAAAGCCGGTCAGGATCATCAGTGCCACGCCGACGGTCGCATAGATGCAGACGAAGACGAGCTGGCTCATCAGATAGCTGGAGAGCACATAGGGCGCGATCAGCAGCACCGCGAGCAGCAGGCCGTATGAGACCACATAGCCGGAATGCGGGAAGAGCCTGATGTCGTCCTCATAGTCGGTCTTGAACAGGAAGCGCATGCGCTCAGACCTTCTTGCGGGCGTGAAGGCCGAACAGGCCTTCGGGCTTCAGCAGCAGCACGGCCAGCAGCACGAGGTAGGGCGCGACATCTTTCCAACCCTCGGCCAGATAGAATCCGGCCATGCTCTCGATCACGCCGATCAGCACGCCACCGACGACCGCGCCGGGGATCGAGCCGAAGCCGCCGAGCACCGCGGCCGGAAATGCCTTGAGGCCGAGCACGAGGCCGACATTGGAGTGGATGAAGGTGATCGGCGCCAGCAGCACGCCGGCGCAGGTCGCGACCGCCGCGCTGATGGCCCAGACGATCGACACCACGCGCTTGACCGGGATGCCCATGTAATAGGCCGCAAGCATGTTCTCGGAGCTGGCGCGCATCGCGGTGCCGAGCGTGGTCTTGTTGAAGAACAGCCAGAGCAGCGTGCAGAGGATGATCGTCGCGGCGATCACCGAGAGCTTGTCATGCGCGAGCACCAGCGAGCCGATGCGCAGCACGCCCTGGCTGAACGGCGTCTCGATCTTGAAATCGTCGGTGCCCCAGATCATGCCGGCGACCGAGCGCAGGAAATAGCCCAGCCCAATGGTGGCCATGATGATGGAGAACTGCGGATAGCCGAGGATCGGCCGCACCACGATCCGCTCCGCCAGCATGCCGAACAGCGCCATCGCGGCCACCGCACCGGCAAAGCCGATCCAGTAGTTCAGGCCCATCATGCCGATGAAGGTGAAGGCGAAGAAGCCGCCCAGCATCATCAGGTCGCCCTGGGCGAAATTAACGACTTCGGTGGCCTTGTAGACGAGCACGAAGCCAAGTGCGATCAGGCCGTAGACACAGCCGAGCGCAACACCGCTGACCAGCTGCTGAACGAAATCCAGCATCGCCGCGTCCTCCCGATGCAACCAGCGGTTCTTGACGACCGCCTTGCCGCATCTTGTGTCCAGCCGCTACGCAGTCGTTTCGCCGCGTGAGCCGCCATTTGTCCCGTCACCAATTCAGCCTGAACGCCCCTGCCCTGTCAACAAACGGTGACTTGCTAGGGGGCCTTGCCTTTAGTCCAAGATGGATGCCGGAATTTACGGCAGCGCGATTCACCGTGCCGAAACATCTTCGGGTCATGGTCGCGACCGATGCAAAACCGGATGGTGTGGCCGTCATGAAGCCGGACAGCTCGGCACTGGAAGTCCGAGGGTTAACGAAGCGTTTTGACCGTTTGGCGGTCGACAGCCTCGATCTCACCATCCATGCCGGCGAATTCTATGCGCTGGTCGGCCCCAACGGGGCCGGCAAGACCACCACTTTGCGCATGGTTGCAGGCCTGCTGCGGCCCGACGACGGCGGCGTCTCGATCTTCGGCATCGATGCGCTCAAGAATCCGGTCGCGGCCAAGCAGGTGATGGCGTGGGTCTCCGACGAGCCCATGATCTATGACAAGCTCACCCCGCTCGAATATCTCGAATTCGTCGCCGGCCTCTGGGGCATCGCACCGTCCACCTCAAAGCCGGTCGCCGAGGAACTCCTGAGCTCGCTCGGGCTCGAGCCGCACCGGCACGAACGCTGCGAAGGTTTCTCCAAGGGCATGCGCCAGAAAGTGGCGCTCGCCGGCGCGCTGGTGCACGATCCCCGTCTCATCATCCTCGACGAGCCGCTGACGGGCCTCGACGCCGTCTCCGCCCGCCATGTGAAGGGCCTGTTGAGCGAGCGCGTCCAGGCCGGCTGCACCATCATCATGACCACGCATATTCTCGAGGTGGCGGAACGCATGGCCGACCGCATCGGTGTGATCGCCGCGGGCCGCCTGGTCGCCGAGGGCACGCTGACCGAGTTGCGCCAGCAGAACGGCCATGGCGACACCAGCCTGGAAGACCTCTTCATCGCGTTAGTGACGCTCCAGGAAGCTGCATGAGCTCGGCGACCGCCCTGTCGTGGTTTGCCCGCCACGAGCTTCGGCTCGCCTGGCGCGAATGGTTCGCCATGATGACGGGCGGCCGGCGCCGGCGCGCCCGCGCCGCCGTGGTCGGCCTGCTGTTCTTCGCCGCGCTGCTGCATGTGCCGGCCTGGGCCGTGATCGGCCGCTTCGCCAATCTGCAACTGCCGCTCGACAAATCCTCGCTAATCGTGATCTCGGCGACGATCTTTCTCGCCTGGACCTTGATGCTGTCGCAGGCGATCGAATCCGTGACGCGGGTATTTTACGCCCGCGCCGATCTCGACCTCATCATGTCGTCACCGGCGACACTGGCCAATCTGTTCTCGGTGCGTATCGCCGCGATCGCGCTCACCGTCACGGTGATGGCGCTGTTGTTCTCGACACCCTTCATCGACGTGCTGGTGATCGGCGGCGGCGCACGGTGGCTCGCCGCCTTCGGCGTCGTCATCGCGATGGGCCTGTCGGCCGCGGCGATCGCGATTGCCGTCACCATCCTGCTGTTTCGCCTGATCGGCCCGGCGCGCACGCGCTTCGTGGCCCAGATCCTGGCCGCGATCATCGGCGCGGGCTTCGTCATCGCGCTCCAGGTCGCGGCGATCATATCCTACGGCACACTGTCGCGCTTCACCATCCTGACGTCAGGCACCCTCGCCGCCCATGCGCCCGACGTCGACAGCATCTGGTGGTGGCCCGCGCGGGCGACCATGGGCGACAGCGAGGCGCTGCTGTTGCTCCTCGCGCTCGGGCTGGTGCTGCTCGGATGCGTCATGGCGATCTTCTCGGGCCGCTTCGCCGATACCGCGATCGATGCCGCGGCCTACGGCACCTCGAACCGCAAGCGCGCGAAGGACCGTCCGTTCCGCGGCGGATCGCGGCAGCAGGCGCTGCGGCGCAAGGAATTCGTGCTGCTCTGTCGCGATCCCTGGCTGATCTCGCAGACCCTGATGCAGCTGCTCTATCTGGTGCCGCCGGCGCTGTTGCTCTGGCGCAGCTTCGGCGACAGCTCTGCCGCGCTGACGCTGATCTCGCCCGTCATCGTGATGGCCGCGGGTCAACTCGCAGGCGGGCTCGCCTGGCTGACGATCTCCGGCGAGGACGCACCCGATCTGGTCGCGACCGCGCCGCTGACGCCTGCGAGCGTCATCCGCGCCAAGATCGAGGTGGTGCTGATCGCGATCACCGTCATCTTCGGCCCGCTGGTGGTCGCGCTCGTCTTCGCCTCGCCATTCCAGGCTGCCGTCACGGCAGCTACGATCCTGATCAGCGCGGCCTCCGCCACCGCGATCCAGCTTTGGTTCCGCGTCCAGGCCCGGCGCAGCCAATTCCGCCGCCGCCAGACCTCGTCGCGGCTCGCCACCTTCGCCGAAGCTTTCTCCTCGATCGGCTGGGCCGCCACCGCCGCGCTGCTGCTCACGCTTCCGACCGCCGGCATCGTCAGCGGCCTGATCACGGCAGGCCTGGTTGCGATCACCTGGAGGTTCAGCCCGCGCAGGGAGTAAGGGTGCGACACTGACGCGCTGTTGATCGCGTCGTGTTGGCCACGCGCTGCATTGCACGCTAGACTTTCCCCTGGAAGTCATCGGGGACTGGATATGTGGCGACTAGCTTCGGCGGCGTTTGCGCTGTTCAGCGCATGTCTCTCACCTGCCCTCGCCCAGCAGCCACCTCAACGCAGCGAGTGCCTGGCGATGGCGAACGCTGCGCCCCGCGCCATGCCGGTCGCTCTCCGACAGGCGGCTGCCGCGGCCGAGGTCGAGATCACCTATGCCGGCCATTCCACCTATTTCATCGACACCCCGGGCGGCGTGCGCATCGCGACCGATTACAGCGGCGCCTACCAGGTCGGACGGCTGCCCGATGTCGCCACCATGAACCGGGCCCACAGCACGCACTATTCACTCAATCCCGACAAGCGCATTCCCCATGTGCTGCATGGCTGGGGCGAGGACGGCAAGCCCGCCATCGTGTCGGAACGCATCGGCGACACCTTCATCCGCAACGTCACGACCGATATCCGCCGCTACTTTGGTGATGATTCCGGCGCGGACATGATCCGCGACGGCAACTCGATCTTCATCTTCGAGGTCGCGGGCCTCTGCATCGGACATCTCGGCCATCTCCACCACAAGCTCGACGACAGTCATTTCGCCCAGATCGGACGGCTCGACATCGTGATGGTGCCGATCGACGGCACCTACACCATGTCGCTCGACGGTGTCTCGGAGATCACCAAGCGGCTGCGCGCCTCGGTGGTGTTGCCGATGCACCGCTTCGCCACCCCGCTCGACGAGTTCATGCAGCGCATCGGCAAGCAGTTCGAGATCGACCGCCGCACAGAACGCACCTTGCGAATCTCGCGGGACACGCTGCCGACGACGCCGACGGTGATCATCCTCGACGGGGTCTGACGCGCAATTTTCTCCAAGTCGACCGCCGACCGGTCGTGCTGATCTCCTTGGCAACAGGAGATCGACATGACCGACTTTGCGAGATTGTTGCACGCGGACGGACCCAACCCCGAGCACGCGGCGGCGCTCCAGCTCTACGGCCGCTTCGTCGGCGACTGGGATGCCGGGATCACAGCCCACGGCGCTGATGGGACCAAACACACCGCGCCCGGCGAAATCCATTTCGGCTGGGTGCTGGAGGGGCGCGCCGTCCAGGACGTCTGGATCATCCCGCGTCCCGCGGGTGCCATGGCCTTCCCGATCGCCGGCAATTGGTACGGCACGACGCTTCGCGTTTACGATCCCTCCATTTCCGCATGGCGGATTTCCTGGTTCGATCCTGGGCGCTCGGTGTTCCGTCAGCAGATCGGCCGCCCGCGCGGCGAAGACATCGTGCAGGAAGGCACGACCGAAGCCGGTGACCTCACGCGCTGGAGTTTCGTTGAAATCACGGATGATTCCTTTCACTGGCTCGGCGAAGTCAAACCCGCCACGACCGCCGATTGGCGGCTGGTGGTGGATGTGAGGGCGACGCGGCGCAAGAACTGACTCAACCGCTGCCGCGCTCGCGACGAGGGGCGCAGTTGCGCAACCCGCGCTGCTGCGTGGCAAGATCAGGTGCTAGGCTCCCACGACAAAAAACAGAGGGAGCGAATTTCGATGGCTGCAAGCGGTCTGCCCGCCAACACCAGTGGGCTATTCGTCGAACCGCGCGAGGATTGGCTCGCGCAATATCAGGAAGAGATCATCGATCCGGCGCGGCCGGTCGTCGATCCGCATCATCACCTCTGGAATCGCGGCCATCGCTATCTGATCGAGGAGATGGCTGCCGACATCGCCTCCGGCCACAACGTCATCGCTACCGTCTATGTCGACTGCCGCTCGATGTATCGTGCGCATGGACCCGAGGCGTTCCGGCCCGTCGGTGAGGTCGAGTTCGCCAATGGCGTCGCCGCGATGAGCGCGAGCGGCGGTTACGGCAACGCCGCGATCTGCGCCGGTATCGTCAGCCACGCAAACCTGCTGCTCGGCGACGCCGCAAAGCCGGTGCTGGAGGCGGAGATCGCCGCCGGTAACGGCCGCTTCCGCGGCATCCGGCATTCGTCCGCCTGGGACCAGGACCCCGTCGTCGCCGGCATGTACGCGAACCGGCCGAAGGGACTGTTGCAGGATCCGACCTTCCGCAAGGGCTTTGCCTGCCTTGCACCCCTGAACCTCAGCTTCGATGCCTGGCTGTTTCATCCACAGATCGGCGAGCTGACCGAGCTGGCGCGCGCCTTCCCCGACACCCAGATCGTGCTCGACCATTGCGGCGGACCGGCCGGCGTCGGCCGCTTTGCCGGGCGACGCGAAGAAGTGTTTCCGCAGTGGCGCACCTCGATCCAGGAGATCGCGAAATGCGAGAACGTGGTGGTGAAGCTCGGCGGGCTCGCGATGTGCCTGCTCGGCTACGACTTCCATCTGCGCGCCAAGCCGCCGTCATCCGAAGAACTAGCCTCGGCATGGAAGCCCTATGTCGAAACCTGCATCGAAGCGTTCGGGCCCAAGCGGGCGATGTTCGAAAGCAATTTCCCGCCGGACAAGGGCCAGTGCAGCTATCAGGTGATCTTCAACGCCTTCAAGCGCATCGCGGCCCCCTTGAGCGAGGCGGAGAAGACGGCGCTGTTCTCGCAAACCGCGACCGATGTCTACCGGCTTGAACTGCCGTCATGATGCGAAAGAGGGGCCGGGATGTTGGTCCCGCCCCCTCTTCCGTCGTGGCCGCTGGGAAGCGTCCTTTAAAGAGATAAAGAGACTAGCCGGCACCCATCAGGGTTGCGGGACGGCGCTCGCCGGGCGAGAGGAACATCCGCTTCAGCTTGTTGACGACGCGGACCATGAAGCCGATGACGGCCGGGTTGGTCTTGCGGCAGAAGGCGATCTTCTTGACGTGGCCCTCGACATGCCATTTGGCGTGCGCGCCATCGCGGAAGAAGATGACATCGCCGACGCCGTAGCGCTTCGGCGGCATGCCGTCGCTTTCGAGCACGATCGACCCTTCCAGGATCATGATCGTCTCGTCGAAATCATAATACCAGTTGAAGCGGCCCTCGGTGCAGGACCAGATGATGGTCGAGGAGGTGCCGTCGGAGCTGGTCGACAGGATGTGCGAGCGCGAGACCGGGTTGCCCTCGATGATCCAGGCCGGCTCGATCGGCCGCAGCTCCAGATCCACGTTGCAACTACCGATTTCAATCAACGCCCGCGACATCTGCTTCCCCAGGGGTACAATATGATTAACCGGGCTTAACCCCGGATTGTTTCCAAAGATGCTGGGAACGCTAGTAGCCGGTTTTTAATTCTTCCTTACGCAGGCCCCGACAATCAGCCGCAAGTTGCAGATGCGAAGCAGTTAACGTCGCGATTTCCCTGCAAATTCGCGCACATGAACCTATCTTTTCCGGGGTGCGACAAAGTCGCGCGGAACGACCTAGAAGGAGCCCCATTGATGCCCCTGACCCCAGAGGTTCTGACAGCCAACGGCGAGGTCGTCGCCTGGCTCGGCAGCCTCGATGTCTCCTTCGCGCCGGACGAGGAGCCCTGGTTCACGATCGACGGCGTCGAAAGCCCCCGGCAGATCGGCAGTGACGGCTCAGGCGGCGCCTTCGTGCTGCTGCCGGCTCAGAATGTGCTGTACGTCTCATCGGAGGGGCGCGCCGGCGTCATCGCCGAGAGTTTCGAGGCGTTCATCCGCCTCGTCGTCGCCCGCCCCTATTGGCTCGACATCCTGAAATTTTCCGCCGGCGGCGATCTCCAGGAAATGCGGCGCGCCGCGGATGCGCTGGAAGCGACGCTCGACGACGAGGACGACATCAACGAGGCGAGAGAGGAAATCCGCGAAAGCCTCGACCTGCCGGACGCGGACGATCCGGTCGGCGCGCTTTACGAAGCGGTCGCGGCATCCGACGCCATCGTGCGGGCCACCGACGGCAGCCCCTTCACGACACTGTTCAACCGCTTCAGCATCGACAACAACCCGATGCTGCGCGAGGCGGCGGCGTGATCTGGTGAGTTGAGGAAAGATCGTCGCCGCGAGCTTACCTCTCCCCGACGGCGAGAGGTCGGATTGCGCCTGGCGATGCGAAGCATCGTCCAGTGCTATCCGGGTGAGGGGCCGCGGCACCCAGTGAGACCAGACGCCCTCACCCGGATCGCATCTTCGATGCGACCCGACCTCTCCCTACGGGAGAGGTGAAGAGCCGCCGGGGCGCGATTCGGCCTTACTTCGCCCACTCGCCCTTGCGGAACACCGGCACCTTGCTGCCGTCGGCCAGAATGCCGTCGATGTCGGTCTCGGCCGAGCCGATCATCCAGTCGATATGGATCAGGCTCTGGTTGCCGCCCTGCGCTGCGATCTGCTGCGGCGTAAGCTGCGCGCCGTTGATGAAGCACTTCGAATAGCACTGGCCGAGCGCGATGTGGGACGCCGCATTCTCGTCGAACAGCGTATTGAAGAACAACAACCCGCTCTGCGAGATCGGGGAGGAATGCGGCACCAGCGCCACTTCGCCGAGCCGGCGTGCGCCCTCGTCGGTGTCGAGCACCTTGTTCAGCACTTCCTCGCCGCGCGAAGCCTTGGCGTCGACGATCCTGCCGTCCTCGAAGCGCACCGCGATGTTGTCGATCAGCGTGCCCTGGTAGGACAGCGGCTTCGAGCTCACGACATGGCCGTAGACCCGCCGGCAGTGCGGCGTGGTGAAAACCTCTTCGGTCGGGATGTTGGCGTTGCAGCTGATGCCATTCTTGGCGAGCGAGGCGCCGCCTTCCCACTCATGACCGTCGGCAAGCCCGATGGTGAGATCGGTGCCGGGCCCCGAATATTGCAGCGCGCGGAAACGCTGGCCGTTGAGCCAGTTGGTGCGCTCGCGCAGCACCGCATTGTGGCTCGCCCAATTGGCCGTGGCGTCCTCGCGATCGACGCGGGACGCCGCGAAGATCGCGTCCGCAAGCTTGCCGATCGCAACCTCTTCGGGATCGTCCGGAAACACCTGCTTCGCCCAGGACGGGCTCGGATAAGCGATGATGTTCCAGTTGGTGTCGAAATTGACGATCTTTTCCAGCGCCGGCTGATAGGCAATCGAATTGGCTTTGCTGGCGCGCGCGACCTTGGAAGCATCTTCGCCCGACAGCAGCATCGGATTGTCGCCGACGATGGCGAGACGCGCGGTGTTGTTCGAGAACGCCGTCGCCATGCCCTCGTAGAGCCAGTTGGCGGCGCGATCAAAGCTGTTGTCGTGGCCATGGCGATAGCGCGCCAGCGTCATCTCTTCGTCGGAGAGGATCGGCGTCACGATGCCGGCGCCCGCCTTGTAGGCGTGAACGGCGATGCGCCGCACCAGCGGCAGCGCGATCGCCGGCGCCGTCAGAAGCAGATCCTGCCCCGGCCGCAAGCCCAGTCCCACCTTCACCGCCACCTCGGCCAGCCGGTCGAGTTTCACGGGATCGATGGAAGTGGCGGAATTGCGTTGATCGGTCATGCGGGGTCCTCTGCGGGAATCTCTCGTTCAATCTAAGTCTAGCATCACGGGACACAAGTGCGCGAGCGCCTTGCGAGACCTGAAAGATACGGAGTTTTACGCAGTTTGGTTTTCAACGCGTTGCCGATTTCAGCACCCGGTCGACCATGGCCGGCGCAAGACCGAGGTAATTTTTCGGTGAAGTCAGGGCCTCGATGGTCGCGCGATCGATCTGGGTCGCGACGCGCGGATCGGCGGACAGCGCATCGGCAAGGCTGATGCCCTTCTCGTTGGCGAGCCGGCAGGCGTCGTAGACCACGTCGTGCGCATCCTGCCGCCCCATCTGCGGCGCCAGCCCCATCATGACCGCTTCGGCCACAATCAGACCCCGACTAAGGGCGAGGTTGTCGTTCATCTTCGCCTCGTCCACGATGAGGCCGGCGAGCGCGAACTTCGCCTGATGAAGCGCGCCGGCGGTCAGCACGAAGCTCTCGGGGATCGCCATCCATTCTGCGTGCCACGGACCGGTGGCTCGCTCGAAATCCTGCACCATGGCGTCGAGCATCAGTCCCGCCTGCTGGCGCACCGCCTTGCTTGCCGCGAGCATCAGCTCCGAGGAGATCGGGTTGCGCTTCTGCGGCATGGTCGAGGAGGCGCCGCGCCCCTTGACGAACGGCTCGTAGACCTCGGCGAACTCGGTCGAAGCCATGATCATGATGTCGAGCGCGATCTTGCCGAGCGAGCCGGTGACCAGCGCGAGAAAATTCACGGCTTCTGCGAAACCGTCGCGCGCGACGTGCCAGGTCGAGACGGGAATGCCGAGCTTCAGCTCGGCGCAGAGCGCCTCCTGCACCTCAAACCCCTTGTCGCCCAGCGAGGCCAGCGTGCCGGCGGCGCCGGCAAACTGCCCGACGAGAACCCGCGGCTTCAATTGCTCGAGACGCTCGGCGTGGCGGTCGAACATCGCGAGCCAGATCGCCGTCTTGTAGCCGAAGGTCACCGGCAGCGCCTGCTGGAGATGGGTGCGGCCGGCCATCGGCGTGTCGCGATGACGCTGCGAGAGGCCGGCGAGAATTTTTCGCAGCTCGGCGATATCGCGTTCGACGATCCCGAAAGCGGCGCGCAACTGAAGGACCACGGCGGTGTCCATGATGTCCTGCGTGGTCGCGCCCCAATGCACGTAGCGGCCGGCCTCGCCGCACTGCTTCACCATCTGATGCACCAAAGGGAGGATCGGATAGCCGACGATGTCGGTCTCCTGCCGCAACAGATCGAAATCAAACGCTGTGACATCGGTCCGTGCCGCGATCTGGTCAGCGGCTTCCTGCGGGATCACGCCGCATCGCGCCTCCGCCTTCGCCAGCGCCACTTCGACCTCGGCATAGCGCGCCACCAGCGCGACATCGGAAAACACCTCGCGCATCGCAGGCGTGCCGAAGGCATCGCGAAACAGCATGGAGTCGAGCACGGTGGTCGAGGCGGGAAAAGCGGGCATGGGCGTTTCTTTGCGGCTGTTGTGATGTGTGGGAGGCAGCTTACGCGGGCGGTGGTGTTCGGCAATGGACATTCATCGTTCGTCGTGCGAACGATGGCTTCGCCGTCGCGCTGCAGAACCTCAGCTCCGTCATCCTGAGGTGCGAGGCGCGCGATGCGAAGCAGCGTGCGCAGAGCCTCGAAGGATGCACGGCCGCGATACAGCCGGGCCGTCTATCCTTCGAGGCCTCCGCTACGCTTCGGCGCCTCCAGCGACAATGGCGTAGCCATTGCGCGGGGATGACGGTGATAAATTCCTGTCCAAATTTTAATTCAGCGCGCTGCTCTCGCTGCACTATCACTTGTTGCGCGGCGCGAGAGCCGCCGCATGGCGAGGAGAGCACAATGTTGAAATCGTTTCGCTTCGTTGCTGGCGGTTGTCTGCTGGCGAGCCTGTCGGCCGCGACATCGACCGCGGCGTCGGCGGCGCCGATCGGACAGCCGCTTGCGATGACGCAGGCTGCGCCAGATCAGGTCGAACACGTGCGCTGGTACGGGCATCGCGGCTGGGGCTGGGGCGGCGGCGCGTTCGTCGGCGGGCTTGCGGCCGGCGCGATCATCGGCGGCGCAGTCGCGGCGCCTTACTATTACGGCTCACCTTATTATTACGGGCCGGGCTATGGGCCGCCGCCCGCCGGCTATGGGCCACCGCCCGAGGGCGACGTGCAGTACTGCATGCAGCGCTACAAATCCTACAATCCGAATACGGGCATGTATCTGGGCAACGACGGCAGGCGCCATCCCTGCCCATGACGATCCATGCGGCGGCATCCGGGTATCGCCCGGACGCCGCGACAATCTGACCAAAGCCGCAACATTCTAATTCGAGTTGTATTCCTCCGCGCAATTCACATGGCAGCCATCCGGCGGCTGCAATGAACCGGGCCGACCTTACGGCGGACTTACAGACTTCACGGCGAAATCCATTTTGATTTCATCATTGCCTGAAGTCATTGTGAGGCCCGAGTTTCCGACGTGCAGTTTCTGTTCCGGGACCACCTTCTCGATACCGACTTGCGCGAGCTGAGCCGCGAGCAGGTTCCCGTGTCCGTGGAACCGCAGGTTTTCGACCTCGTCGTCCATCTCATGGAAAACCGCGACCGGGTCGTCAGCAAGGACGAGCTGATCGACAAGATCTGGCACGGCCGCAGCGTCTCCGAATCGACCCTGACCAGCCGGATCAATGCCGCGCGCAAGGCGATCGGCGACAGTGGCGCGAACCAGACCTTGATCCGCACGATCGCGCGAAAAGGCTTTCGTTTCGTCGGCAATGTCGAGACCAAGTCCGGGGCGGCGACGATGGAACCGCGCCGCAGCGTCACAACGTCGCACGCGACGCCTGCGCCGCCCGACCGCCCCGCGATCGCCGTGCTGCCCTTCACCAATATGAGTGGCGACCGCGAGCAGGATTATTTCTCCGACGGCATCAGCGAAGACATCATCACTGCTTTGTCGAAGCTGCGCTGGTTCTTCGTCGTCGCCCGGAACTCCTCCTTCGTCTACAAGGGCCGCGCCGTGCATCTCCACGAGATCGCGCGCGAGCTCGGCGTACGCTACGTGCTCGAGGGCAGCGTACGACGCAGCGGCGACCGCGTGCGCATCTCGGCCCAGCTCAACGACGTCTCGACCGGCGGCCATCTCTGGGCCGAGCGCTACGACCGCGAGCTTGCCGACATCTTTGCCGTGCAGGACGAGATCACCGAAGCCATCGTCGCCGCGATCGAGCCGCAGCTCTACGCCGCCGAAAACTTTCGCGCCCAGCAGAAGCCGCCGGGCAGTCTCGATGCCTGGGACTTCGTGATGCGCGCGCTGTCGCATTACTGGCACATCACGCGCGAGGACAATGCATCGGCGCAGGCGCTGCTGGAGCAGGCGATCGCCATCGACCCCGCCTATGGCAAGGCGCTGGGCCTGCTCGCCACCAGCCACATTTTTGGTGCGCATATGGGCTGGGCCGATATGGCCGCGACTGTCCCGGTGGCCGAGCGCGCGGCGCTTGCCGCGGTCGAGGCCGATCGCGACGACGCCTGGGCCCATCACGGCCTGGCCTATACCTATCTGTTCCGCCGCCGTTTCGACGACGCGCTGGCGGAGTTCGAGCTGGCCTTGAAGCTCAATCCGAATTTCGCGATGGCGCACGCCTTCTACGGCGTCACGCTGTGCTACGCGGGACGATGGCAGGACGGCGATGCGGCTGCACGCCGCGCGCTGCAGCTCAGCCCGCGCGACCCGCTCGCGGCGATCTATTGCGGCGTTGCCGGCTACGCCCAGTTCATCGGGCGCAATTACGAGGACGCCATGCATATGGCGCGCGAATCGATGCGGCAGCGCGCCGATTTCGTCGGTGCGCATCGCGTGCTCACGGCGGCCGCCGGCATGTCTGGCGACCCCGCACTTGCCGCCGCAGCGCTGGAAGGATTGCGGCGCACCCAGCCCGGCATCTCGCTTGCCTGGATCACACAGGAGCTGCCGATGCTGCGCGAAGAGGACCGCGCGCATTATCTCGAAGGATTTCGGCGCGCGGGAATGAGGTAGAGCCGCATTGTCGGTGCACCCTCTCCCCTTGTGGGAGAGGGTGGATTCGATGCGTAGCATCGAAGCCGGGTGAGGGGTCTCTGTCCTCACGAGCGATCTCGCAAGCGGAAAGAACCCCTCATCCGGCGCTTCGCGCCACCTTCTCCCGCAAGGGGAGAAGGAAGAGCAGAGCACATTACTCCTGCATCATCTCGCCGCTACCACCGAACTCGGCGGGAAAATCCTTCAGCTTGGGCAGGCCGTCGCGCATCGGCAGCACCGTCTCGGAATAATTGACGTGGACGCCAGGCGTGAAGCCGAGCGTCGGTATCGTGGCGGTGAAGACGTCGATCAGATCGAGCGGCGGGTGATTGGTCATGAGATGACCGCCGCACTTCCCGCAATATTTGCGCTGGCTGAGCGGCGTCTTGACGAAGGTCTCGACGTTCTGCGCGCCTTCGGTGATGCGCACGGCTTCCGGCTTCCACAGGCTGAAAGCGTTGACCGGTCCGCCCGACCACGACCGGCAGGAGCGGCAATGGCAATAGCCCATCGCCGCCGGTTCGCCCGTGACCTCGATCGTGACCGCGCCGCAGAAGCAGTGTCCGACATGTTTCATCTTGATCGTCTCCTGAGATGGAAATTGGGATTGAAATCCTTGAGTTGCAAATCAAGTTCCGCCGCGCGTCCTCCGATTGGCGGACGCGCGACGGAGCGCGCGGCGGCTAGACTGACCGGCGCCAGGGAATAAGCATCGACACCCGTTGTTTGTACTGCCGGTATTCGTCGCCGAAGAGATCGATGAGATCGTGCTCCTCCAGCGCGATGCCGACGAAGATGTAGGCCGTGGTCACGGCCGCAAACAGCAGATGGCCTGCGGTCATGGTCGGAGCCGCCCAGAAGGCGATGATGAAGCCGAGATAGATCGGATGACGGACGAATTTGTAGAGCAACGGCGTCTTGAATCGCGGCGGCGCAGCCTCCTTGCCGACGAGATGGTTGGTCACCTGATTCAATCCGAACAATTCGAAGTGATTGATGATGAAGGTCGAGGTGAACACCAGCACCCAGCCCGCGAAGGACAGCGTGACCAGCGTCACGGCAAGATCCGGATTGGTGACGTCCCATATGACCGACGGCAACGGACGCCACTGCCAGAACAGGAGAAGCAATGACAGGCTCGCGAACAGCACGTAGGTCGAGCGCTCGAC
Source organism: Bradyrhizobium sp. CIAT3101 (assembly GCF_029714945.1). NCBI lineage: Bacteria > Pseudomonadati > Pseudomonadota > Alphaproteobacteria > Hyphomicrobiales > Nitrobacteraceae > Bradyrhizobium > Bradyrhizobium sp. CIAT3101. The sequence goes on along the minus strand of NZ_CP121634.1, from coordinate 839,074 downwards.
CGGCTTGGGGACGAATTGCGTCCACCATGCCTTGAAGCGCTGCCGCGCCATCACGCTGTGTTGAACGGCGAACAGCGTCATCAGCAACAGATTGATGATCACGGCTTCGACCGTCGGCGTGTCGGGCCCGGTGTCGATGGCTTTCGGCACCACCAGCCCCATCACAAAGCCGATCGCGTAGACAATCGTAACGAAAAAAACGAGATACGCCGCAATTCCGTAAAGAAAGGCGATGAACTTGAAAAAGCGTGAGCCCGCAATCTCCGGGCTAATGGAATGCACCTGATGATCGAGTTGGGTCATAGAAAGCTCCGTTGTGCCGAGGCATCGGCACTGTTTGGTCTCTGCACCATGCCGGACCGGACGGCGGAAGACTTTCGCGGACGGTTGATTTTCGCCTGAGACGACTTTGATTTTTGCTTGAGACGACAGAAACGTGCGATTTCTCTTTGAAAACAATGTGCTCGATGGCGACCTGCGCGAACTGACCTGCGCCGGGACGACCGTGCCGCTGCAGCCGCAGGTGTTCGATCTCCTGCTTTACCTCGTCGCGGAACGCGCCCGCGTCGTCACCAAGGACGATCTGATCAGCCAGATCTGGAGCGACCGGATCGTCTCGGATTCGGCGTTGAACAGCCGGATCAACGCCGCGCGCAAGGCACTCGGCGACGACGGCGCGACGCAGCGGCTGATCAAGACGATTCCGCGCAAGGGTTTTCGTTTCGTCGGCGACGTCCGGGAAGAAGCGGCAGCAAAGCCTGCGCCGGCCGAGGCCGCGCCGGGTTCCCCGCGGGTGGCGACCGACCGTCCGGGCATCGCGGTGCTCGCCTTCGAGAACATGAGCGGCGATCCCTCCCAGGAGTATTTCGGCGACGGGATCAGCGAGGACATCCTGACCGCGCTGTCGAAGCAGCGCTGGTTCATCGTGATCGCCCGCAACTCGTCCTTCACCTACAAGGGGCGCGCGGTCCACCTCAGGCAGATCGCCGAGGAGCTGGGCGTCCGCTACATCGTCGAAGGCAGCGTGCGCAAGGTGGATAACCGCGTGCGGATCACCGCGCAGCTCAACGACGCCACCACCGGCGGCCATCTCTGGGCCGAGCGCTACGACCGCGAGCTGGTCGACGTCTTCGCCGTGCAGGACGAGATCACCGAGCGAATCGTCGCGGCGATCGAACCACAGATCCATGCCGCGGAGAATTTTCGCACGCATCGCAAGCCGCCATCGAGCCTGGATGCCTGGGACCTGCTGATGCAGGCGCTGTCGCACTACTGGCGGATCACGCCGCAAGACCACGCCGCGGCGCAGAAGCTGCTCGAGCGCGCGATCGCGATCGATCCGGATTACGGCCAGGCGCTGGCGGTCCTCGCGGCAAGCCACATGTTCGGCGTGCATCTGGGCTGGGCCGAGCTCGCCACGACGGCACCGATCGCGGAGAACGCCGCGCTCGCCGCGATGCGCTGCGACCATGAAAATGCCTGGGCTCATGCCGCCCTCGGCAGCGTCTGTTTCTCGACGAGCCGGCTTGCGGATGCACTGTCCGAGTTCGAGCAGGCGCTCGCGCTCAATCCAAACTTCTCGCTGGCGCAGGGCTATTACGCGCTGGCCCTATCCTATGCCGGACGCCCCGGCGATTCGTTCGAGGCGGCGCAAAAGGCGATCAGGCTCTCGCCGCGCGATCCGTCGCTGGCGATCTATTACGGCATCGCCGGCTATGCGCGCTTCACCGAGCGGCAGTATGACGAGGCCATCGCGCTGGCGCGCGAGGCGATCCGCCATCGCGGCGATCTCACCGGCGCCTATCGCGTGCTCGCCGTCTCCGCCGGCATGACCGGTGACGGCGCGCTTGCGGACATGGCGCTGGGCGAGCTTCGCCGCACCCAGCCCAATATCTCGCTGGACTGGATCGCAACGCAGCTGCCCTGGGCCAATGACGCGGACCGCGAGCACTATCTGGAAGGATTTCGGCGCGCAGGGCTGCAGTAATCCAGCGCAGGTCGCCCCCTACTTCGCCTTGGCCGGTATCGGCTTCGGTGGCAGCACTTGCGCCCATTCCTTGTCGGCACGGGGACCATTGAGATCGCCGGTGAGGCCGATCAGCTGACCGGGCTGGGCGTCGAGGGTCTGCTGCCAGGTCTGGGTCTGGCACAACAGCTTGATCAGGCAGCCCTTGAGCTTGAGGCGGTCGGCGGATTCGCGCCACAGCGAGACCGAATAGAACTTGCCGTCCTCGGCATTGTAGATGTCGCCGGCGAACCGGCCATCGGATGTCGCCTGCAGGCCCATGATCAGCTGGTGGCCGAGCAGCGCGCGGGCGCGCTTGTCGGGGTCGGGATTTTCCTTGTCGCGATAAGGCTGTCCGCGCTTGTCGGCCGGCTCCTTCATCCAGACGATGAAGCCGCAGATGCGGTCGCGCGACGGGCCGCAGCGCTCGAGCCTGATGCGGGCGCGGCCATCCTCGACGAGCCAGGTGCCGCTGGGGTCGTTGGGCGGGACGGCGCCGACGCGACCGCCGAGGACCATCATCACGATGGTGACGGCGACGCGCAGCACGAAGCGAATCAGAAAATTCATCAGCGGCACCTTTCGTTCGGAAGATTGCGGCGTCAGTTCAATTGCGCCATCAGCGCATCGGCGCCCTTGTCGACGCCGGCATTGGCGGCCGCGAGCGCGCCGACGCTGGCCTTGATGTCGTAGGCGCCCGGGTATTGCTTGGTGACGTAGGCGCTGATCAGGCGTGAAGTCGACGCATCGAAGATCTCGACGCCATAGATGACCGATCCGGTCATCATGCCCTCGCCGTCGCGCGCCGCCTGCACGCCGTTGTAGACCGCACCGGCCATATCGAAGCGGGAGAGCGTGCCGAGCACCGGCGTGTTGGCGACGGCGCCGGTCAGCGTTAGCCGGATCCGCAGCGTGTTCGGGGCGCGCTCGCGCACCAGCATGAAGCGGCCACGCAGTCTCTCAGCGAAGCGGGTCTGCATGTAGGCGGCGAGCGTCGCCTTGTCCTGGTCGGACATGTCGCCGAACTGATGATCCTTGCCGCGATAGACCACGACGGGTTCGAGGATCACTTTATTATAGGCACGCCAGTCGACCGGCGTGGAATAGCGGTAAGGCACGCGGCCGGATGCGTCCGACTTGTCCGGCGCCATATAGGCCGAGGACGCCATCTCCGCATAGGGCACGGGCGCGACCGAGGCGCAGCCTGTCACGGCCGCCCCAAGCATCAGCGTTCCCAGACCGCGCAGGGCGATCGAGCGATCCATTCCAGACTCCTCTTGCGGCTTGTCGAACGGCAAAGGCGACCGCAGCCGCGTGCGGGACCAGACGCGGCTGCGGCGCTCACCTTTGCCAACCCAAGGCATCGTCCGGGGCCAATTCAGAAGCCTTGGGCCGTCTCAGTGCTTGGAGTTATAAAACCGACCAGTTGGTTTGTAAAGTCTAGAAATAGTGAGCTGGCGCATTTGGCCGCAGGCGCGGCTTTGTGCAGACAACGATTGGATTTTGTTAACGACGAATCAGGCCCGTTTGCGCGGATTTGCGGCCTTTGCCGCTCCGGACTTGGCGCTGCGTGTGGCAGCCGGCTGTTCGAGGCCAGTCCATTGCGCATCATCCAGCAGACGCGCGAACAGGCGCCTGTGTTCGTCCGCGCTCAGCGGCGACATGCCGAACAGATTGCTCAGAAGCAGCCCGCGCGCGGCCGCCCAACGCAACATCGCGAGATCTGGGTCGGTCGCCTCCGCCTTGATGGCCGCGACCCGCTTCATTTCGCGATCGCGCGGCAGTGACATCAGGCCGGGGTTCTCGACCATGGCCGCGACCAACGCCAGCGCGACCGAATTCACGGACAACGCCGCCTCGCGCACGGTGGCGAGCTCGGTCGCCAGTTCCGGCGTGGCCGAGGTCGTGCTCACCTTCGCCATGACCCCTTTCGAGAACTCCTCGAAATGCACCATCTGCCGCTCGAGCAGCGCCTTCAGCACCGCTTCCTTGGTGCGGAATTGATGCATCACGCCGCCCTTGCTCAGGCCGCTCTCGCGCGCGATCGCGTCGAGCGTCAGCCGGCCGGGTCCGTCGCGCGCAATGATCGCGATGGCCGCTTCGAGCGCGGCATTGCGGGATCGTTCGGAACGGCTGGCATTGTCCATGGGCCGACTTGTCTCCGTGACAAGGCAATGAATCAAGTGAAAACAGGACGCGCTGTACATTTTTTGTGCGAACGGTGTCGAGACTTTCATCTTGCGGCGCGGAAGGGGACCGTGTGAGCCTCGCGCCCGGATGGGGACTGGGATGGGTCAGCCGTCGCTTTGCGCGCGAGGACGTCGCAAAGCGGTGACGGCTGGTCTCGCTTGAGAAAGATACGAGATGTCGAAACGCGTGTTGCTTGGTCTCCTCCTGGCTTGCGGCCTCACGGCCTCGGCATTGGCGCAAGAGCCGAAGACGGGAGGCGTGATCAATGCGGTGATCCAGCCCGAGCCGCCCGGCCTGATGCTTGCAATGATCCAGAACGGTCCGACCCAGATGGTGTCGGGCAACATCTTCGAAGGCCTGCTGCGCTACAGCCCCAAGCTCGACCCGCTTCCGGAGCTCGCCGAGAGCTGGAGCGTCAGCGAGGACGCCAAGACCTACACGTTCAAGCTCAGGAAGGGGGTCACCTGGCACGACGGCAAGCCCTTCACCGCGGCCGACGTGCTGTTCTCGGTCGAGATGCTGAAGCAGACCCACGCGCGTGCGCGCAACAACCTCGCGCAGGTCGACAAGGTCGAGGCGCCCGACGATTACACGGTCGTCTTCACGCTGAAGCAGCCGTTCGGCCCGTTCCTCGGCATTTTCGAGGTCGGCTCGATGCCGATGGTGCCGAAGCATCTCTATGAAGGCACCGATTGGAAGACCAACCCCTACAACAACGCGCCGGTCGGCACCGGCCCCTTCATGTTCAAGGAATGGCAGAAGGGCTCGTTCATTCGGCTGGTCAAGAACCCGAACTATTACGAGAAGGGTAAGCCCTATCTCGACGAGATCTACTGGCAGATCATCCCCGATGCCGCCGCGCGTTCGGTGGCCTACGAGACCGGCAAGGTCGACGTACTGCCCGGCGGCTCGGTCGAGAATTTCGACGTGCCGCGACTGTCCAAGCTGAAGGACACCTGCGTCACCGGCGCGGGCTGGGAGTTCTTCTCGCCACTGGCCTGGCTGTGGTTGAACAACCGCCAGGGCCCGCTCGCCGATAAGCGCGTGCGGCAGGCGATCATGTACGCGATCGACCGCGATTTCGCCAAGGACGTGATCTGGAACGGGCTCGGCAAGGTCGCGACCGGTCCGTCCGCCTCGACCATCAAATACTACACCGACGACGTGCCGAAATACGCCTACGACCCGGCCAAGGCCAAGGCGCTGCTGAAGGAAGCCGGCTACAAGGGCGAGAAGATCCGCATCCTGCCGCTCGCCTATGGCGAGACCTGGCAGCGCTGGGGTGAAGCCGTGAAGCAGAACCTCATGGACGTCGGCATGAACATCGAGACGATCTCGACCGACGTTGCCGGCGGCAACCAGAAGATCGGCGACTGGGATTACGACATCGCCTTCACTTATCTCTACCAGTACGGCGATCCCGCCCTCGGCGTCGGCCGCAACTACGTCTCCAGCGCGATCGCCAAGGGCCAGGTGTTCAACAACGTCGAGGGTTACTCCAATCCGGAGATCGACAAGCTGTTCGCCGACGGCGCGGTCGCAACGCCCGACTCCAAGCGCAAGGAGATCTACGAGAAGGCGCAGAAGATCCTGGTCGAGGACGTGCCGGTAGCCTGGATGCTCGAGCTGCAATTCCCGACCATCATGCGCTGCAAGGTCAAGAACCTGATCACCACCGGGATCGGCGTCAATGACGGCTTCAAGGACGCATGGCTCGACAAGTGATGGGGCTCGCTGAGGCATCGGCGGTGCCCACCTCTCCCATAGGGAGAGGTCGGGTCGCATCGATAGATGCGATCCGGGTGAGGGGTTTCGCCCTCTCTTGGCACCTGCGCCCCCTCACCCGCGCCTTCGGCGCGACCTCTCCCCGTTGGGGAGAGGTGTACCGCGACGCGAGAACACCTCAACCAATTGGCATTCGAGTCTAGATGCTCTCCTTCGTCGCTCAGCGTGTCGTGAAAGGCGTGATCGTCCTGCTCGCGATCGTCGTCCTCAATTTCTTCCTGATCCGGCTCGCACCCGGCGATCCCGCCGTCGTGATGGCGGGCGAGGCCGGCGCCAGCGATCAGGTCTTCGTCCAGCAGCTTCGGGAAAAGTTCGGCCTCGACAAGCCGCTGCCGGAGCAGCTCCTCATCTACGTCAAGGGCATCGCGACCCTCGACCTCGGCTTCTCCTTCCGCCAGCAGGCGCCGGTGTCGAAGCTGATCCTCGAGCGACTGCCGGCAACGCTGCTATTAACGCTGACCGCGTTTGCGATCTCGCTCGCGCTCGGTGTCCTGTTCGGCACCTTCGCCGCGCGCTTCGCCGGGACCTTCCTCGACACCGCCATCACCATCTTCGCGCTGATCTTCTACGCTATGCCGATCTTCTGGGTGGCGCTGATGGGCATCCTGCTGTTCTCGGTCACGGTCGATTGGCTGCCGAGCTTCGGTTACGAGACGGTCGGCGCCAACCTCACCGGCTTTGCCCATGTGGTCGACGTCGCAAAACACCTGATCATGCCGGCAATGACGCTCGGCCTGTTCTTCATGGCGACCTACACCCGCATGACGCGCGCCTCGATGCTGGAGGTGAAGCGGCTCGACTTCGTCAAGACCGCACGCGCCAAGGGCCTGTCCGACGGCGTGATCCAGCGCCGCCACGTGCTGCGCAACGCGCTGCTGCCCGTCGTGACGCTCGCCGGCGTGCATGCCGGCACGCTGATCGGCGGCGCCGTCATCACCGAGACCGTGTTCGCCTGGCCCGGCATCGGCCGGCTGATGTACGACGCGCTGCTGCAGCGCGACTACAATCTGCTGCTCGGCGTCTTCGTGACCTGCTCGGTCATGGTGCTGATCTTCAACCTCATCACCGACCTCGTCTATCGCCTGGTCGACCCACGCATCGAATTCGCCGCATGAAACAGTTCTGGAAATCGATGCTGAAGAGCCCGAGCGGCGTCATCGGGCTCGTCATCCTCCTGCTTGCCATCTCGGTTGCGGTGTTCGGGCCGTTGCTGTTCCCGAACTCACCCTGGCGCATGGTGCAGCGACCGTTCCTGCCGCCGTTCACGCTCTCGACCGTGCCGCTCGGCACCGACGCACTCGGCCGCGACGTGTTCGCCGGCATGATTTTTGGCGCACGCGTCTCGCTGCTGGTCGGCCTCGTCTCGACCCTGGTCGCACTCGTCGTCGGCGTTCCCATTGGCGCCATGGCCGGCTATTTCGGCGGCAAGGTCGACGATGCGCTGATGCGCTTCACCGAGTTCTTCCAGACCATTCCGAGTTTTGCGCTCGCGATCGTGCTGGTCGCGATCCTGCAGCCGTCGATCTATTCGATCGTGGCCTCGATCGCCGTGGTGAGCTGGCCGCCGGTCGCGCGCCTCGTCCGCGGCGAGGTGCTGTCGCTGCGAACGCGCGAATATGTCCAGGCCGCCGTGGTCACCGGACAGAGCAACACCTGGATCATCCTGCGCGAGATCCTGCCGAACGCACTGTCCCCGGTGATCGTGCTGGCCTCGCTGATGGTGGCGACCGCGATCCTGCTGGAATCCTCGTTGTCCTTCCTCGGCCTCGGCGATCCCAATCTGATCTCCTGGGGCTACATGGTCGGCGCCGGCCGCACCGTGATCCGCCAGGCCTGGTGGATCACCGTGTTTCCGGGCGTCGCGATCCTGATCTCGGTGCTCGGGCTGAACCTGATCGGCGAAGGCCTCAACGACGCGCTCAATCCGCGCCTGTCGCGGGAAGGACGCTGACGATGACCGCTCCGCCCGCCGTCTCCATCAAGAACTTGCGGATCGCGCTGCCCAAGGGCGCCGAGCGCCCCTTTGCCGTCGACGGCGTGTCGCTCGACCTTCGGCCCGGCAAGATCGTCTGCGTCGTCGGCGAATCCGGCTCCGGCAAGTCCATGTGCGCGCATGCGCTGATGGGTCTGCTGCCCGACACGGTGTCAGTCGCCTCCGGCGAGATCCAGTTCGAAGGCCGTGACCTGCTCAAGCTCGACGACGATGGATGGCGCGACCTGCGCGGCCGCCGGCTCGCGATGATCTTCCAGGAGCCGATGACGGCGCTCAATCCCCTGATGCGGATCGGCGACCAGATGGCCGAGATGTTCGAGGCCCACGGCCTGCTGACGCCCCGGGAACGGCGCGCAAAGGCGCTGTCGCTGGCGCGCGAGGTGGGCCTGCCTGACCCCGAACGCATCGTGCGCGCCTATCCGCACCAGCTCTCCGGCGGTCAGCGCCAGCGCGCCATGATCGCGATGGCGCTCGCGCTCGAGCCGGCCGTGCTGGTCGCCGACGAGCCGACCACCGCGCTCGACGTCACCACGCAGGCGCAGATCCTGAAGCTGATCCGCAACCTCCAGCGCAATCGCAACATGGCGGTGATGTTCATCACCCATGATTTTGGTGTCGTCGCCGACATCGCCGATCAGGTCGTGGTGCTCCGCCACGGCAAGGTTGTGGAGGAAGGCCCTGCCGCGACCGTCTTCAATGAGCCACAGCACGATTACACCAAGGCGCTGCTCGCCGCCGTGCCGTCGATGCACCCGCCGGCGCGGGCGCCACTGGACGATCAGGCCAGAGCGGTCGAGGTGATCGGGCTGGACAAGACCTACGTCACATCCGGTGGCTGGTTTCGCGAGGACCGTCGCGTCGATGCCGCGCGCGCGGTGAACTTCAACATCCTCAAAGGCGAGACGCTCGGCCTCGTCGGCGAATCCGGCTCCGGCAAATCGTCGGTGGCGCGCCTCGTCATGCGGCTGATCGAGGCCGATCGCGGCACGGTGCGGATCGGCGATACGGATCTCACGCAGCTCGCTGGCAAGGCGCTGCGCGCCGAGCGCCATCGCATCCAGATGATTTTTCAGGATCCGTTCGCCTCGCTCAATCCGCGCCGCAAGATCGGCCACATCATCGCCGACGGCCCGATCGCGGCTGGCACCGAGCCGAAAGTGGCATTCGATCGCGCGCGCGATCTCCTCAAGATGGTCGGATTGGACGCCGGCGCGCTCGAGCGCTATCCGCATGAATTTTCCGGCGGCCAGCGCCAGCGCATCGGCATTGCGCGCGCGCTTGCGCTCGAGCCCGAAATCATTGTCGCTGACGAAGCCGTGTCTGCGCTCGATGTCTCCGTGCAGGCGCAGGTGCTGCGGCTGCTCGAAGATCTCAAGGCGCGGCTCGGCCTTTCGATGCTGTTCATCACCCACGACCTGCGCGTGGCCGCCCAGATCTGCGACCGCATCGCGGTGATGCAGCGCGGCGCCATCGTCGAGCTGAAGCCGACCGCGCAGCTGTTTGCCGCGCCGGAGCATCCCTATACACGCGAGCTGCTCGCGGCCGTGCCGGGACAGAAGGAACGTGCGCCGGCGGCGTGAGGCGACAGATCGCGACTATCGCCTCGCCGGAGGGTTCGTGTTGTTCCAGGTGGGGACCGAGTTCGTCACGCCGACAGACGGCTGGGTCGACGTTCCGATCGATGGCGCGGTGACCGTCCCGACAGTTTGTCCCGAACTTCCATAGGTGCCTTGATTTGCCGGCACGCCCGGGCTCAAGCGCGTGCTGCTTTGTGCCCCTGCCGACGATTGGGCGCTTGCGGCGAGCGGCACAGCCGCCAATCCGAGGGTGACAAGTGTGGCGAAGGCGCGTCTTGTTTTTGCCATGACTGATCCTTTCGAGCGCTGTCACTCAGTCGCGCCAGCCGTTCGTCAGGTCGAACCGCTCGTGCACTGAACGACCTTTACAACTCCACGCGCGCGAAAATGTGCCGCGGCACGTCGGCGCGCGGGACTCATCCTGCATCACGATGCTGCGAAACGGCCTCCCATCAGGTCGACGCGCCGCTGCGGTATTCCCTTCCGCTCAGGAACGGGATTGTCACGGGCTTTTTATCCCTTGTGAACGCCTGCACGGCTGCAACGACGAAGCCGGCACACCATATCGGGATGGAATGATTTCCATCATCTGATGGTGGATCGAGGATCCATTTGGAGGCCGCCATGGGCGAGGTTATTCAGTTTGTCTCGAAATCAGAACGCGAGCGCATTCGCCTGATTCAGGAGGCGCGCGCGATTTACGACAGCATTTTCCCGCCGGCCGATCCAAGCGGCGAGCAGTCGAGCGGAGCCAATGCGCGTCAGAGCGACAGAGGCAACCTCGCATGATCAAGATCATCGCCGTGCTCTGCAGCCTCGCCTCTCCTTCGAATTGCCACGAGCAGCTCGTCACCAGCTCCGACTTTGCACAGGTCTCGGTGCAGTCCTGCCTGATGGGCGCGCCGCAGCTCGCCGAATGGATGAACCAGCATCCGGCAGAGCGCCTGGCGGCCTGGCGCTGCGTGATCGGTCAGCAGAACGGCCGCGGAATTTAGCGGCACAAGGCCGCCCGTTCGGGGCGGCGCGGTCCGGTTGAGCCGTGACGAGCAGGCGTCGCCAAGCTAGAGTGGCGATGCTGCTTGGCAAAGGGGGACACCGGATGGAGGTCGCCAGCCTCGTTCTTCCCGTCTTCGCGATCATCGTCACCGGCTGGTTCGCCGGCGAGTTCGGCTATCTGTCCCGTTCACTCGCCGACGCGCTGGTGCACTTCGCCTACAACGTCGCGATGCCGGCGCTGCTGATCGTCACGATCGCGCAGGAGCCGGCTCGCAATCTGCTGGAATGGCGTTTCCTGCTCGCGTTCGGCGGCGGCTCGCTCATCTGCTTCGCATTGGTCTTCCTGGCGGTTCGCGTTGGCGGAAAGCACGATCTCGCCAGCAGCACGATCCACGGCATGGCGGCGGCGATGACCAATACAGGCTTCGTGGCGCTGCCGATCCTGCATGCGATCTACGGCCAGCCCGCCGTCTTGCCGGCTGCCGTGGCGACGGTGTTCGTTGCTGCCGTGATGTTTCCGATCACGGTCATCCTGCTCGAAAGGGATGCGCGCGGACCTGCGCAGTCCGCGGGGCTGGTGAAGCAGATCCTGCTCAATCCGATGGTCCTGTCGACGCTCATTGGTCTCGTCTGGGCGATCACGGGCCTGCCGATTCCCGCGGCCGTCGCGGCCTATCTGAACATCATCGCCGCGGCACTCACGCCTTGCGCGCTGTTTGCCATCGGCCTCGGCCTGTCGGTCGAAGGCCTGAGGTCGAACCTCGGGGCATCTTTTGCGCTCGCGGCCGTGAAGCTGGTGTTGATGCCGCTGCTCGTCTACGGACTTTGCGTGATCATCGGCCTCAATCCGCTCTACACCGTCGCCGCCGTCATCTGCGCGGCCGTGCCGACGGCGAAAACCGTCTACGTGCTGTCGCATGAACACAAGGTCGAAGAAAAACTGGTCGCAGCCACGGTCTCGGTGACGACAATGCTGTCGGTCGCGACCCTGCTGGTTGCGCTGTATCTGCTCTCCGGTCTCGCGACCGTCACGCACTGAAGGGGGCTTTTGACTCGTACAATCCCCTCATCATATGATCTTTGTCATCTCATAGAGCTTTCCGGGGGTAGTGATGGTCGACGGCAGTTCCGGCAAGCAGGCACCCGAATTCGGCGTCGTGCCCCTTGAGGTGATGGCGTCGATGCCGGGGCTCGATTTCGTCCGCGCGATCTTCGCACGGCAATTGCCGGAGCCGCCGATCATGCAGACGGTCGAGCCGTTCGACTGCACGGCCGAGCCGGGCGTCGTGGTGATCCACAGCGTGCCGGGCCTGCGGCATTACAATCCGATCGGCTCGGTTCATGGCGGCTATGCCGCGATCCTGCTGGATTCCGCGATGGGCCTGGCGGTGCAGAGCACGCTGCCGGCGGGCACCGGCTACACCACGCTGGAATTCAAGATATCGTTCGTACGCGGCATGAGCGAAGCGAGCGGCACCGTCCGCACCGAAGGCCGCGTACTCAACGCCGGCCGCCGCGTCGCCACCGCCGAAGCGCGCATCACCGATGCGAAGGGCCGGCTGGTCGCGCATGCGACAACGACCTGCCTGGTGTTTCCGATCGGCGGCGCGGAAGCCTGACGCGCGCGACGACCGCCTCGCGCCTCACTTCGGATTGGTATTGCTCCAGGTCGGAACGGCATTGGTCACGCCGACCGACGGCCAATTGTAGGTTCCGATCGAGGGCGCCGTCACCGTCCCGACAGACTGACCGGAGGTCCCGTAATACGTCCTCGGCTGCACCGCGGTCGCTCCGGCGCCGCCATAGCTCGGCGCCATCACGCTCGTGGTGGTATGTCGGCTCGACCTGTGCTTCTTCGCTTCCGCCGCGAACGGCGTGGCAAGCAGTCCGGTCGTGACGAGTGCGGCAATGACGAGCCTGGTCGTTGTCATGACTGATCCCTTCATGCGCTGCGGGCCTGTTGAGCCATGTGTTCATTCATTGAAGAATTCCCAGAGGCTTCCGTTCATAACTCCGTGTGCGCGGAGACATGCCGGAGGCGCCATGTCGCCACACGATCAGCGCCGCTTGGGCCGGCACGCCGCCCGGCCGTGGCGCTCCTTCACGGTCGCGACGGAATGCATCAGCTCCTTGAAGGCGATAATCGCCTTGTCTAGTCCAAGCGCATGTTCAGGGTGCGCCTCCAGATGCTCGATGACCGCGAGCAGCGCATCCGCGACCTGGCCGATCTGCTTGCCGTAGCTCGCGACATCGGACAGCACGTCCTTCTCGACCTCGGGCGCCGAGGATTGCCCGACAGTGATGTTGACGAGACCGAACTGGCCGCCGGTAGGACTGAAGAACGACGGGTAGATGGACTGAACGACGTCTCCCGACAGGGGCAGCTTGAACACGGGCATGGGACATCCCTCGTTGACGCTGGACCGGCGCGGAGACACTAGCACAATCATGGCTGCCTTCGGATGGACCCGAATCAGCGCTAGTGCATTGGCTTCAGCCACTCTTCCGAATGCGATCAACATGACCGGCCCCGAACTGAAGCAACTCCGCGCCGACCTCTCCGACGCCATCGAACGCAAGCTCACCGCCGCCGACATGGCGAAACTGTGCGCCTTGCCGGAGAAGGGCGGCGCCGACACGATCCGGCGCTGGGAGGTGAGCGGGCCGACGCTGGCCGCGACCAAGGTGTTGCGCGTGCTCGCGATGGCGAGCGAGCGCTATCCGATCCTGGAGAAGTTCGACATCTTCGATCGCCACGACGTGCGCGTGGAAGACCGGCCGGCGAAGCGCGCGGCCTTCCGCGCGCAGATGCGCGACGAGGTGCTGCGGCGTCTTGGTTAACGAGACGCGCACGGAGGTTACCGCAACTCGCGCGAATTAAGCCTTCCTTCACCACTTCTTAAGCCGGCATTAATCACGAAAATCATTTAGCGCCCAATAAGTTAGGTTGGGCGTCGCTGTGCCATGCATGTGACAGCATTTTCGTCAAAAGGAAGCTATCTGCAAAACCAACGCGGCGCGGACAGCGCGCCTGCTGGGGACCTGAGTGTTGGAGTTCAAGACGATGAAGAAGATTCTGTTTGCGACCGTTGCGCTGCTCGCATTGAGCGCGGCTGCGCCGGCCCTCGGTGCCGATCTCGGCGCCCGCCCCTATTACAACAAGGCGCCGGCCTATGCCGCGCCGATCTACAACTGGACCGGCTTCTATATCGGCGCGCATCTCGGCGGCGCGTTCTCGAGCGACAACAATTTCAACGGCCTCTCCACCGGCAACAACGGCAACGGCCGTTTCCTCGGTGGTCTGCAGGCTGGCGCAGACTGGCAGTTCAACCCGAACTTCGTGGTCGGTGCTGAAGCCCAGTACTCCTGGCTCTCCGGCAGCGTCGGCGCGGTGTTCCCGGGCGGCGTGGCCTACACCAACGACCAGCGCGGCCTCGGTTCGATCACCGGTCGCGTCGGCTACACCTGGGGCCCCGGCCTGCTCTACGTAAAGGGCGGCTACGCCTATTCCGACAACAACGAGAAGGTGACGGTGGGCGGCGTGCCGACCGGCTTCATCATCTCCGGCGATCACCGCAACGGCTACACCGTCGGCGCCGGCCTCGAATACATGTTCGCGCCGAACTGGTCGGCCAAGGCCGAGTACCAGTACTACAATTTCGGCGACGCGCATTTCACCGCGGGTCCGCTGGTCGGCACCGGCAACTTCACCACCGACGACCACACCTTCAAGGCGGGCGTGAACTATCGCTTCAACTGGGCGAGCCCGATGGTCGCGCGCTACTGATCGCGCCTGACACGATCCTTTCGCATCAAGGGCCGGCAGCACTGCCGGCCCTTTCTTTTCGCTGTGCGGAACTAGCCAACCAATTGTGCAACTTGCGATTTTTTAACCCGCACCAAGGATACTCCGCGGCGAAAACATAAGAGTAAGGGCGTGGGGGAATTTTCGATGGCGATCCGACTCAGCGTGGGCCGTTTCAAACCTCGTTTCAAAATGCCGAAATGGGGCCTGCGCGGCAGCCTGTTCGCGGCATTCGCCGTGATCGCGGGCATGGGCCTGTTGATCGCAGCGGGCGCCGGCTTCGTGTTCAACCATCTCGGCTCGACCATGATGGATCTCAGCGGCCGCGACATCCCGCGCCTCTCCGCCAGCCTTCAGCTCGCCTCGCAGAGCGCGACACTGGCAGCGCAAGGACCCGGCCTGCTCGCCTCGCCCTCCGACGAGGCGCTGGCCGAGCGCACCAAGAAGGTTCAGGAAATCCAGCAACAGGCCATGGCCAAGGTCGGCGAGATCATCGAGCTCGGCGCCGACAAGCAGGTCGCCAGCGCGCTCGGCGAAACCGTCAAGAGCATCGATGAAGCCACCAAGAGCCTGGTGTCGGCGGCGAAGGAGCGCCTCGACACGATTGCGCTGCATGACAAGCAATACGACGCGCTACGCAAGGCGCAGCTCGCCTTCGTCGGCGCAGCCAACCCCGCAATGCTGGATACCCAGACACGGCTGAGCGCAATCCTGGCATCGACGAACGTGTCGGCAGACGATGCCATGGAGGCCGTCCGCTCCGTTGGTCAGATCAGCACGGTGCTTGCCAACGGAAATCTGATGGCCGCTGACATGATGGCCGCGTTGTCCGCGAACTCCAGCGACACGCTGGAGACGATCGAACACGAATTCAAGGCGGTCCGCGACCGCGTCAAGTGGAACCTGGAGGACCTGCCCGACAATCCCGCAACCACTGCGGTGAAGGTCGCAATGCAGAAGCTGCAGACGTTCGGCGAAGGCAAGACGGGCGTGTTCAAGCTCCGTCAGAAGGAGCTCGACTCCATCGACTACGGCCAGACCATCCTGGACGAGACCCGCAAGCTCAATGTCGGCCTCGGCATCAGCGTGCAGGCGCTCGTCGACGGCGTGCAGAAGGAGACCAACGCGTCGACCTTCCAGGCGCGCCAGGAGATCTCGCTCGCCACGACCGCAATGCTGGCGCTCGGCGGGCTCACACTGATCGGCTCGGCGCTGTTCGTCTGGCTCTATGTCGGCCGCAACATCCTGCGCCGCATCCGTGAGCTCCAGCGCGCCATGCAGCTGCTCTCGGCCGGCGACCTCGACACCGAGATCGTCCGTTCCCGGCAGAACGACGAGATCGGCGCGATGAAGGAAACGCTGACGGTGTTCCGCGACAGCATGATCGAAGCCCGGGCGCTTGCGAGCGATCAGGACAAGGATCGTGTCGTCAAGGCGGAGCGTGCCGCGCACATGGAGGCGAAGATCGCGGAGTTCGAGGGCACGGTGCGCAGCGCGCTCGACAATCTCGCGCAATCGGCCAATTCGATGCAGACGACGGCGCAAAGCATGTCGACCACCGCGGATCAGTCCAACGCGCTGGTGAACGCGGTCGCTTCCGCCGCCGAGGAAACCTCGGTCAACGTGCAGACGGTATCGTCGGGCACCGAGCAGTTGTCGTCCTCGATCGAGGAGATCAGCAAGCAGGTCGTCACCTCGGCTGCGATCGCCAAGAAGGCGGTGGATGAGGCCGGCGCCACCGACACCACGGTGCAGAGCCTTGCCGACAGTGCGAGCCGCATCAGCGTCGTGGTCGACCTGATCCAGACGATTGCGTCGCAGACCAATCTGCTCGCGCTCAACGCCACCATCGAGGCGGCGCGCGCGGGCGAGGCCGGCCGCGGCTTTGCGGTGGTTGCCTCCGAGGTGAAGAGCCTCGCCAGCCAGACCGCGAAGGCGACGGAGGAGATCCGCACCCAGATCGCCAGCATGCAGCAGGTCACGACCTCGGCTGTCGGCGCGATCCAGGGCATCGGCCGGATCATCGGCGAGATCAACGACGTCACCACGACCATCGCGGCTGCGGTCGAGGAACAGGGTGCAGCGACCCGCGAGATCGCCCGCAACATCCAGCATGCAGCCGGCGGCACCAGCGAGGTCTCCAGCAATATCGTCGGCGTCTCCACGGCCTCGGCCGAGGCCGGCGCCGCAGCGACCGAGGTGCTGAGCGCATCGGATGCCCTCCGCCGCGAAGCCGATATGCTGCGCGGAGAGATCGACGCGTTCCTCAACAACATGCGGGCGGCGTAAGGACGCCGTCCCGTAGCCCGGATTTCGCTGCGCTCTATCCGGGCTACGGAATACGGCCGGAATGACCGCTATGCGGCGACCGGCTGGCCTCGTTTTCGGCTGGCGCGGCGCCCGCGCTGGGTTTAAGCCGGTAGCATGAACGCAAAAACCGACATCGTGCAGTCTTCCGCCGAGGCCCTCCGCTATCCCTGGGACCAGCATCCCGGCCCCGAAGAGGTCGTGGAGGTCAGGCCCGGCGTGTTGTGGGCGCGGCTGAAGCTGCCGTTCCGCCTCAACCATGTGAACATCTATCTGCTCGCCGACGGCGACGGCTATGCGATGATCGATGCCGGCTTCGGCAACGAGGAGACGATCGAGGCCTGGACGAAACTGTTCGAAGGCCCGCTAAAGGGCGTCAACATCACGCGCCTGATCGTCACCCACTCGCACCCCGATCATGTCGGCCTTGCAGGCTGGATCGTCGAGCGGTTCAACTGTCCGCTGGTGATGTCGCAGGTCGAATATCTGCAATCGGTCTATCATCAGAACCGCGGCACCGAAGAGCGGCGCGAAGCGCAGCGGCTGTTCTTCCGTCGCCATGGCATGGACGAGTCGCTCACCGAAAAACTGCTCGGCCGCGGCCAGGATTATCTCAAGCGCGTCTCGGTACTGCCGCCGTCCTACCGCCGCATCTCGCATGGCGACGAGGTCGTGATCGGCACGCGCCGCTTCAAGGTGATCACCGGCGGCGGCCATGCGCTCGACCAGGTGATGCTGTATTGCGCCGACGACAAGCTGTTTCTGTCCGCCGACCAGGTGCTGAGCAAGATCTCCCCGAACGTCAGCGTGTGGGCCGTCGAGCCCGACCAGAATTCGCTCGGCGAATATCTGGCGTCGCTCGCAAGCCTCACCACCACCCTGCCCTATGATTTGCTGGTGCTGCCCGGCCACGGCGTGCCGTTCTACGGACTGAAGACCCGCATCAAGCAGCTCGCCGACCACCACGAGGAGCGCTGCCGCCTGATCGCGGAAGCCTGTCGCGAGGTGCCGCAGACCTCGCGCGCCCTGGTGCCTGTCGTCTTCAACAAGCACGTGCTGGACGAGCACCAGATGGGCTTTGCCGCCGGCGAGCTCGTCGCCCACGTCAACTACATGATCGTCGAGGGCCGGCTGACGGCCGAGACCAAGGACGGCGTGCTCCAGTTCCGGACGACGTGACAGCAAGTGCCGGTTAACACCCGCATTTCGGCGAATGGTGCAGAGCAGCATCAAGCTCGCGCGGACTTGATCGGGATCAAGATTCAAATCGCACGATAGGGCATTTTGCCCAAATGCCCCTCACGCCCAAATGTGGGATAGCGCATAGACACTAGAGCTGGAAAAGCTCTAAGTAGATGCGCCCTTTTGGTCAGTTCCGTCTCAGGTTGCACCGATGGATTACGCTCAATTCTTCAATTCCGCCCTTGATCGCCTCCATACCGAGCGCCGCTATCGCGTGTTCGCCGACCTGGAACGCACGGCCGGCCGGTTCCCGCATGCGGTCTGGCACTCGCCGAAGGGCAAGCGCGACGTCGTGATCTGGTGTTCCAACGATTACCTCGGCATGGGCCAGCACCCGAAGGTGGTCGGCGCCATGGTCGAGACCGCAACCCGCGTCGGCACCGGGGCAGGCGGCACCCGCAACATCGCCGGCACGCATCATCCGCTGGTGCAGCTCGAGGCCGAGCTCGCCGACCTCCACGGCAAGGAAGCGGCGCTGCTGTTCACCTCGGGCTATGTCTCGAACCAGACCGGCATCGCCACCATCGCAAAGCTCATTCCGAACTGCCTGATCCTGTCGGACGAGCTCAACCACAATTCGATGATCGAGGGCATCCGCCAGTCCGGCTGCGAGCGGCAAGTGTTCCGCCACAACGATCTCGCCGATCTCGAAGCGCTGCTGAAGGCTGCCGGTCCGAACCGGCCGAAGCTGATCGCCTGCGAGAGCCTCTACTCCATGGACGGCGACGTCGCCCCGCTCGCCAAGATCTGCGATCTCGCCGAGAAGTATGGCGCGATGACCTATGTCGACGAAGTCCACGCGGTCGGCATGTACGGCCCGCGCGGCGGCGGCATTGCCGAGCGTGACGGCGTCATGCATCGCATCGACATTCTCGAAGGCACGCTGGCCAAGGCGTTCGGCTGCCTCGGCGGCTACATCGCCGGCAACGGCCATATCATCGACGCCGTGCGCTCCTATGCGCCGGGCTTCATCTTCACCACCGCGCTGCCGCCGGCGATCTGCTCGGCCGCGACCGCCGCGATCAAGCATCTGAAGTCCTCGAGCTGGGAGCGCGAGCGCCACCAGGACCGCGCCGCCCGCGTCAAGGCGATCCTCAATGCCGCCGGCCTGCCGGTGATGTCGAACGACACTCACATCGTGCCGCTGTTCGTCGGCAATCCCGAGAAGTGCAAGCAGGCCTCGGACATGCTGCTTGAGGATCACGGCATTTACATCCAGCCGATCAACTATCCGACCGTCGCCAAGGGCACCGAGCGCCTGCGCATCACGCCCTCGCCCTATCACGACGACGGCCTGATCGATCAGCTCGCCGAAGCCCTGCTGCAAGTGTGGGACCGCCTCGGCCTGCCGCTGCGCGAAAAGTCGCTGGCGGCGGAGTAGGCGTTTCTTCCACCCTCCCCTGGAGGGGGAGGGTCGCTATGCATGTAGCGAAGCGGAATGCGTAGCGGGGTGGGGTGACAGTCCCTCCGCATGCCACGCCGCCCATGTTGAGAGATCACCCCACCCCGCTCGCGCTTTCGCGCGATCGACCCTCCCCCTCCAGGGGAGGGTAAGCGACAGCACCGCCCCCTTAACGACAACCCCAGTTCCCGCCCGCCTGGGGCATTTCGCTGTCGCCTCGTCCCGCCCAACGCGCTAGATTTGCTGAGAAAATGAGAGCGGGCGCCACGCGCGCCTCGAGTGGATCTGGCGCTACCGCGCCTTGGGAGAAGCACGCTCGCCATGCTGCACGACTGGGGCGTGATCGCTGCCGCCTTCGGCTACATCGGGTTCCTGTTCCTGGTTGCGAGCCATGGCGACCGCCGCTCGCAGGCCAAGGCCGGCCGCGCGTCCGGGCTGATCTACCCGCTGTCGCTGGCGATCTACTGCACCTCATGGACCTTCTTCGGCTCGGTCGGCTTCGCCACCCGCACCTCGACCGACTTCCTCGCGATCTATGTCGGCCCGATCCTGATGATCGGCCTCGGCGCCGGCGTGCTCCGCCGCGTGATTCAGCTTGCGAAAGCGCACAACATCACCTCGATCGCCGACTTCATCGGCGCGCGCTACGGCAAGAGCCAGGCCGTGGCGGCAACCGTGGCGCTGATCGCGATCATTGGTTCGGTTCCCTACATCGCGCTCCAGCTCAAGGCGGTCGCCTCCTCGCTCGAAGTCATCCTGAGCGAGGACCAGGCGTTCTCTCACATCCCGATCCTCGGCGACATGGCGCTGATGGTGACGCTGGCGATGGCGGCCTTCGCGGTGCTGTTCGGCACGCGGCAGACCGACGCCACCGAGCATCAGCACGGCCTGATGCTGGCGGTCGCGACCGAATCCATCGTCAAGCTGGTCGCCTTTCTCACCGCCGGCATCTTCGTCACTTTCTGGATGTTCTCGCCGCACGAATTGATCGAGCGCGCGATGAAGACGCCGGAGGCGGTGCGTGCCATCGATTATTCGCCGTCGATCGGCAACTTCCTCACCATGACGCTGCTGTCGCTGTGCGCGGTCATGCTGCTGCCGCGCCAGTTCCATGTCAGCGTGGTGGAGAACTCCTCGGACGCCGAGGTCAGCCGCGCGCGCTGGCTGTTCCCGCTCTATCTCGTCGCCATCAATGTGTTCGTGATCCCGATCGCGCTCGCCGGCCTTGTCAGCTTCCCGTTCGGCGCGGTCGACCCCGACATGTACGTGCTGGCATTGCCGATGGAGGGCGGCGCGGGCCTCCTCAGCGTCGCCGTCTTCGTCGGCGGCCTGTCGGCTGCCACCGCAATGGTGATCGTCGAGTGTGTCGCACTCTCCATCATGGTCTCCAACGACCTCGTGGTGCCGCTGGTGCTGCAACGACGGCCCGAGGGACGCGCCGGCAGCTCCGATTTCGGCGACTTCCTGCTGCGGTCGCGGCGGCTCGCGATCTTCGCCATCATGGTGATGGCCTATTTCTACTACCGCGCGCTCGGCAACACCCAGCTCGCGGCGATCGGCCTGCTGTCCTTTGCCGCCATCGCGCAACTCGCGCCCGCCTTCTTCGGCGGCCTGTTGTGGCGGCGCGCCACCGCGCGCGGCGCCATCGGCGGCATGATGGTCGGCTTCGCCGTATGGCTCTACACACTGTTCATCCCGAGCTTCATGGATTCCTCGACCGCCGGCATCCTGCTGCTTCAGCACGGCCCGTTCGGCATCGAGGCGCTGCGGCCGCAGGCGCTGTTCGGCGCCGATCTGCCGCCGCTGATGCATGGCGTGGTCTGGTCGCTCTCGCTCAACGTCCTCACTTACGTGCTGCTGTCGCTGGCACGGCGGCCCTCGTCCATCGAGCTGGTGCAGGCCGATCTGTTCGTGCCCAACACGCTCGCGCCCATCGCCCCGAATTTCCGCCGCTGGCGCACCACCATCACGGTGCAGGACATCCAGACCACCGTCGCCCAATATCTCGGACCCGATCGTGCCCGGCATTCGTTCGAGGCGTTCTCGGCACGGCGCAATATGCGGCTGGAATCCGGAGCGCCCGCCGATTTCGAGCTGCTGCAGCACGCCGAGCATCTGATCGCCTCGTCGATCGGAGCTGCGTCCTCCCGCCTCGTGATGTCGCTGCTGCTGCGCAAGCGGACCGTATCCGCGAAGGCCGCGCTGAAACTGCTCGACGATTCCCATGCGGCGCTGCATTTCAACCGCGAGATCCTCCAGACCGCGCTCAACCATGTGCGCCAGGGTATCGCGGTGTTCGACGCCGATCTGCAGCTGATCTGCTCCAACCGGCAGTTCGGCGATCTGCTCAACGTGCCCCCGCATTTCATCCAGTTCGGTACGCCGCTCCGCGAGATCCTGGAGTTCATGGGCGTCAGCGATCCCGCCGATCAGGCCGACCGCGAGGCAATGATCGAGCAGCGGCTCGTGGCCTACACCACCGACAGCGAGCCCTATCTCGAACGCCTGCCGGAACGGCACATGGTGATCGAGGTGCTCACCAACCGCATGCCCGGCGGCGGCTTCGTCATCACCTTCACCGATGTCACGCCGACCTTCGAAGCGGCGGAAGCGCTGGAGCGCGCCAACGCGACGCTGGAGAAGCGCGTGCGCGACCGTACCGAAGAGTTGACCCGGCTGAACTCCGAGCTGGCGCTCGCCAAGAGCAGCGCAGAGGATGCCAGCATCTCCAAGACGCGCTTCCTCGCGGCCGCCAGCCACGACATTCTCCAGCCCCTGAACGCAGCCCGGCTCTATGTCACGAGCCTGGTCGAGCGCCAGCACAATGGCGAGGAGACCCGGCTGGTCGAGAACATCGACGAATCGCTGCAAGCCATCGAGGAAATCCTCGGCGCGCTGCTCGACATCTCCCGGCTCGATGCCGGCGCGATGACCACCTCGATCTCGAGCTTCAAGATGGCCGATCTGATGCGCTCGCTGGAGATCGAGTTCGCACCGATCGCACGCGCCAAGGGCCTCGACCTCGCCTTCGTGCCCTGCTCGCTGCCGGTCGAGTCGGACCGGCTGCTGCTGCGGCGGCTGCTGCAGAACCTGATCTCGAACGCGATCAAATACACCCCACGCGGACGCGTGCTGGTCGGCTGCCGCCGCCAAGGACCCTCGCTCAGGATCTGCGTCTACGACACCGGCGTCGGCATCCCCGCGGTCAAGCGCGGCGAGATCTTCAAGGAATTCCACCGCCTCGAGCAGGGCGCGCGGATCGCACGCGGACTGGGGCTGGGACTGTCGATCGTCGAACGGCTGGCGCGCGTGCTCAAGCATGACATCGCCATCGACGCCAATGCCGGCGGAGGCTCGTTGTTCTCCGTGACGGTCCCGACGGCGAAGGCCGTGACCCTCACCGCGGCGGTGACCAGCGCAACGCCGCTGGCGCGCACATCAATCTCCGGCGCGCTGATCGTCTGCATCGAGAACGACGCCGCGATCCTCGACGGCATGCGGACGCTGTTGATGGCCTGGGACGCCGAGGTGATCGCTGTCGCCGATCCCGAAGGCGCGATATCAGCGATCGAGGCCGCAGGCCGGCGCGTCACCGGCCTGCTCGTCGACTATCACCTCGACCGCGGCAACGGCATTGCCGCGATCCGCGAGATCCGCCGCCGCTTCGGCGACACCATCCCTGCGATCCTGATCACCGCCGATCGCAGCCCCGCCGTGCAGATGGCCGCGCGCGACGAGAACATCGCGGTGCTGAACAAGCCTGTGAAACCGGCCTCGCTGCGCGCCCTGCTCGGGCAATGGCGGACGCAGCAGATGGTCGCGGCGGAATAGGACGCGCAGCCGTTCAGTAATCCGTCGAGACGCTGAGCCCGCGCCATTTCTCCAGCTCGTCGAGGCGTTGCCGATCCGTCGCCGCGATGGCGTTCACGGCGTCGCTGCCGAGCGCGATCCGCAGAGGCGGACGATCCATGCCAACAAGCTGCAGCACAGCGGCAGCAGCCTTGGCGGGATCGCCGGGCTGGCGGCCATCGTATTCGCGTTGCATCCTGACGGCGGCGCCAACGACGGCGTCGTACTCCGCGCGCCCTTCGTCCGTGTCATGTGCCGTTTGGGCAAAGCCGGTCCGGAAGCCGCCGGGCTCGACGATCGTCACATGCACGCCGATCAGCGCCATCTCGCGCGCCAGCGATTCCGAGAAGCCCTCGATTCCCCATTTCGCAGCCGAATAGGCCGCGCGGGCCGGCGCACCGATCCGGCCGCCGACCGAGGAGAATTGCACGATATGTCCGCGCCGCTGCCGGCGCAGCACCGGGATCGCCGCTTTGGTGACGATGATGGTGCCGATCAGATTGGCTTCGATCTGCTGACGGAATGACTCCAGGCTCGTGTCCTCGACCGAGCCGAGCTCGCCGTAGCCGGCGTTGTTCACCACCACATCGACGCCGCCGAAGGCCTCGACGGCAAGCCCGATCGCGGCTTGCGCGGCCGCCTCGTCGGTGACGTCGAGCGTTGCGAGCCGCAGCCGTTCACCGAAGCGCCCACGCAATGGCTCGAGCGGGCCGATGCCGCGGGCGGTCGCAACCACCTGATCTCCGGCCGTAAGCGCAGCTTCCGCGATCGCACGCCCGATCCCGCGCGAGCTGCCGCTGATGAACCATGTCTTCACGATGAGACCTCCTTAGGGCGCGAGCCGCGTGAAGACGTAGTCATGGCCCTTGGCGCGCGCTTCGTGGCACGCGAAACAGGTGCGATGTTGCGCTTCGTCCACCGGTTTGCCGTTGATGAAGCGGCCAAAGCCCCAGCCGCCGGTCGCGGCATATTTTTTGGAGTCCTTGACCATGACCTGGACCGTTGTGGCGGCGCCCGGAATGGTCGCGGATGCGAAGTCGGGGGACTGCGTGCGCTTCCAGGCGCGCTTCACCAGGATGGTGCCGTCGGGAAACGGCAGCTTACCACCCTGATAGGCATCGATCGCGGTCTGGTTGCCCACGACGGCACGCAGCTCATTCAGCGGCGCAGCCTCCTCGGCCGGCGCGATCAGCTCCCACTGCTTGTAGCCCGATGGAATCGTGACGCCGAAGATCGGCGAGGCAGCTTCCGCCGCAGGGGCTTCCGCCAGCGCGATCGAGACCAGATAGGGCACGCAGGTCAGGAGAACGACGAGCAGCAGCACGGTCAATGTGATGACCGTGATAGTGGACGATTTTTTCTTGTCGGATTCGATGGACGGCATGTCTTTTCTTCAAGCTGGGATCGCGGCATCGCCTCGGTCCGGCGCAGGCCGGACCGAGGTCTTGAACGGGCGCTCAGGCACCGCCGTCGGCGTCGATCACGGCCTTGGCAAAGGCCTGCGGTGCTTCCTGCGGCAGATTGTGACCGATGCCGCCGGTGATCAGGCGATAATCGTAGCGGCCGGAGAATCTCTTGGCGTAGGCGCTGGGGTCGGGATGCGGCGCGCCGTTGGCGTCGCCCTCCATCGTGATGGTCGGCACATCGATGACCGGTGTTGCCGCGAGCTTCTTTTCGATCTCCTCGTACTTCGCCTCGCCCTTGGCGAGCCCGAGCCGCCAGCGGTAATTGTGGATCGTGATCGCGACGTGATCCTTGTTCTCGAACGCCTTCGCGCTGCGATCGAAGGTGGCGTCGTCGAACTTCCACTGCGGCGAGGCCAGCTTCCAGATCAGCTTCGCGAAGTCATGCGTGTACTTCTCGTAGCCGGCACGGCCGCGCTCGGTGGCGAAATAGAACTGGTACCACCATTGCAGCTCGGCGGCCGGCGGCAGCGGCGCGTTGCCCGCGGCCTGGCTGGAGATCAGATAGCCGCTGACCGACACCAGCGCGCGGCAGCGCTCCGGCCACAGTGCCGCAATGATATCGGCGGTACGCGCGCCCCAGTCGAAACCGGCAACGACCGCCCTCTTGATGTTGAGCGCATCCATCAGCGCGATGATGTCGACGGCCAGCGCGGCCGGCTCGCCATTGCGCAGCGTCTCGCCGGAGAGGAAGTGGGTCGAGCCATAGCCGCGCAGATAGGGGATGATGACGCGATAACCGGCCTGCGCCAGGATCGGCGCGACATCGACGAAGCTGTGAATGTCGTAGGGCCAGCCGTGGAGCAGGATCGCCACCGGACCGGTCGCGGGGCCGGCTTCGGCGTAACCGACGTTGAGCACACCGGCATTGATCTGCTTGATCGCGCCGAATGAGGCGTTGGAGGAGCGCGGCGTCTCGGTTTCGGCGCGCGCGAGGCCGATCACGCCGAGACCGACGGCGACGGTCCCGGCGGCCACGCCGAGGAACTGGCGGCGATGCTGATCGATAATCTGTGTCATGGTCGTGATCCTTGTTGATGGTCGTCGAAATTGTCAGAGCAGATCGACTGTCACGTCGATGTTGCCGCGAACGGCTTTGGAATAGGGACAGGTCTGGTGCGCCTCATCGATCAGATCGCGCGCGACATCGCGATCGAGGCCGGGCAGGCTGACGCCGAGGCGCGCTCGGAGCGCGTAAGCGCCTTCGTCGAGGACGAGATCGATTTCCGCATCGATCGCGCTTTTGCTTGGAAGCACGATTTTCCGCTTGCGCGCTGCGATCTCCATCGCGCCTTCGAAGCAGGCAGACCAGCCGGCGGCGAACAATTGCTCGGGGTTGGTACCGATGCCGGCGCTGCCTGGCGGCGACAGCCGCACATCGAGACGGCCGTCAGAGCTGCGGGACATGCCGTCCTGACGCCCGCCGGCGGTGCGGGTCCGCGCCGTGTAGAGCAGTTTTTCCGTTTGGCTCATGATGAAGCCTCCTCGTCGTTACGCAACTGACTATCAGCGTGTTACGCGGGGCGCCCGTTTGGAGTTGTGAGATGTTGTGAGGCTGGCCGGGAACCCGATGGCGAGGCCTGCAAACGCGGCCTGATGCCGCTGCAAGCGGCGGCCTTGCCGGATCGCTGCGCGCTCGCTATCCGGTTCTGCAAATGAGCAAGATTTCGTGATGACCGCGCCGATCGGACCTGCCGCAGGAACACTGTCGTTCGGGCCATTCATCGTGACGCCGCATGGGCGGCTGGTGACGCGCGACGGCGTCGCGCTGCCGATGGGCGCCAAGAGTTTCGATACGCTGATCGCGCTGATGTCGCGGCCGAACGAGGTCGTCAGCAAATGGGACTTGATGGGCCTGGTCTGGCCCGGGATGGCGGTCGAGGAAACCAATCTGCGATTCCATATCGCGGCACTCCGGAAGGCGCTCGGCGACGGCAAGGACGGCGCCCGCTACATCACGACGCTGTCGGGCCGCGGCTACTGCTTCGTGGCGCCGATCTCGCAAATCGGCGCTCGGGCTGAGCCGCGCCTGGCGCCGCGCGCGGAATTGCCGCCCGTAAAACTACCTAACCGATTGCAGCGCATGGTCGGACGCGCCGACGCGGTCGGCACTGTGTCGGACAAGCTCATCACCTCCCGCTTCGTCACGATCGTCGGCCCCGGTGGCGTCGGCAAGACCGCTGTTGCGGTCGCGATCGCGCACGACCTGCTCGCAACATTCGCCGACGCTGCACACTTCGTTGATCTTGCCGCACTCAGCGATCCCGATCTGGTGATCACCTCGCTGCTGCTGATGCTCGGACTGCCGGCCCAGGCCGACGATCCGATGCCGGCCTTGCTCGCGCATCTGCGCGACAAGCGCATGTTGCTGGTGCTGGATAATTGCGAGCATGTGATTGCGGCGGCAGCACCGCTCGCAGCCGAGATCTTTCAAGCCGCGCCGCAGGTCCATATCCTCGCCACGAGCCGAGAGGCGCTGCGCGTCGAGGGCGAGCAGGTCTACCGGCTGGCGCCGCTTGGCGTGCCGCCCGATGAGTCCGGACTGACGGCCGCGGTCGCCCGGACCTACCCCGCGTTCGAACTCTTCCTCGAACGCGCAAAGGCCGGCGGCGCCCAGATCGTACTCGACGATGCCAATGCCGTCATTGCCGCTCGAATCTGCCGCAAGCTCGACGGCATGGCGCTCGCGATCGAGCTCGCAGCCGGCCGGGTCGAAGCCTATGGCCTGGAGCAGACAGCGACGCTGCTTGACGAGCGCCTCAACCTGCTCTGGCAGGGGCAGCGCACCGCGCCGCCCCGACAGAAGACGTTGCAGGCCACGCTGGACTGGAGCTACGGACTGCTGTCCGAGCTGGAACGCCTGGTGCTGCGCAGGCTCGCGGTCTTCGCCGGGCATTTCACCATCGACGCCGCACTCGAGGTCGTGCCTGACGAGCAGGTCGACCGCTCGCGTCTGTTCGACGCCATCGACAGCCTGGTCGCCAAATCGATGGTCGCGCCGCGGCCGATCGGCGCCATGATGCGCTACCGCCTGCTCGACACCACGCGCGCCTATCTGCTCGCGATCGAGGACGACGGATCGGCCCTCGCGGCCCGCCACGCCGCCTATTACAGGCGATGGCTGCAACAGGCCGGCACCAAATGGGCGAGGGTACCAAGCGCCGACGAGCGCGCCATCCATTTCTCGGCACTCCACAACGTCCGTGCCGCGCTCGACTGGTGCTTTGGCCCCGCCGGCGATGTCGGCATCGGCATTGCGCTCGCGGCGGCTGCAGCGCCCATCTTCCTCGCGATGTCCCTGTTGACCGAATGCCGGCGCTGGTCCGAGCGGGCGCTGGCGGCGATCGATTCCGCCTCGCGCGGCAGCGCAGACGAGATGCATCTGCAGGCCGCGCTCGGATTGACCCTGATGTTCACGCGCGGCGGCAGCGAAGCCGCGCGCAACGCCCTGACCCGGGCGCTTGCCATCGCGGAAACGCTCGGCGATGCGCCGAACCAGCTGCAATTGCTCGGCCGCATGCACATCTTCCACGAGCGCATCGGTCAGTTCGAGGCTGCGCTCGACTATGCGCAACAGAGCCTCGTCGTCGCCGAAGCACTGGGCGATCCTGCCTCGCTCGCGCTTGCGCAGTCGCTGCTCGGCGTCTCGCTGCATCTGGACGGCGCGCATCGCGACGCACTGAAGATGCTGGAGGCGGCCTGGCGCGGGCCCGGCACGGAGCGGATCAGCACGGTCTATGGCTTTGACCATCGCAACCGGGCCGGCATCTCGCTGGCGCGCGAGCTGTGGTTGCAGGGCC
The DNA here is from genome assembly GCF_029714945.1 of Bradyrhizobium sp. CIAT3101. Lineage (NCBI taxonomy): Bacteria > Pseudomonadati > Pseudomonadota > Alphaproteobacteria > Hyphomicrobiales > Nitrobacteraceae > Bradyrhizobium > Bradyrhizobium sp. CIAT3101. The sequence continues at coordinate 810,660 of NZ_CP121634.1, read as the reverse complement.
GCCCCGAGCAGGCACGGCAGCTGGCGCAACAGACCGTTGCCGAGGCCGCACAGATGGATCATCCGATCACGCTCTGCATCGCGTTGATCTGGGCGGTCTCGATCGACCTCTGGACCGGTGACCTCGCCGCTGCGGACGAGAACATCGACCGCTTCATCGCTCACGCCTATTCGCGCTCGATGGGACCCTATCTCGCGGCCGGCCGAGGCGTCAAAGGCGAGCTCGCGATCCGGCGCGGCGACGCAGAGAGCGGTGTCGCGACGATCGAGCGCTGCCTGCAGGAGCTCCACGAGTCCGGCTACGAGCTGCTCACCACGACGTTCAACATCGCGCTGGTGCAGGGGCATCTCGCGCTCGGACAAATCGAGAGAAGCGCGCATCTGGTCAACGACGCGATCCGTCTGGTCGAACGGAGCGGAGATCATCTGTACATGCCCGAGCTGCTGCGCATGAAGGGCAAGGTCCTGCTCTCGCGGCCGCAGCCGAACATCGAGGAAGCGGAGGACCTTCTCCAGCAGTCGCTGGCGCAGAGCCGCCGCGCCGGCGCGAAAGCCTGGGAGCTGCGCGCGGCGATTGATCTCGCAACGCTCATCGGCGAGCGCGGGCGGCGCGAGGACGCCAAGCGAATGCTGCAATCGGCGCTCGAAGGTTTTGTCACGGGCTCCGACACGGCAGACATCCGGGCCGCAAACGGTCTGCTCGATATACTGTAGCCATCTCCGCGTCATTGGGAGCGCGGCGAAGCAATCCAGAATCCCTCCGCGGGAAAGACTCCCAACGCTAGCTGTTTTGCCCGACGCGGAGCGCAAGAACTTGGGATGATCACCTCCCTGGAGTGCCGCCGGGCAGATCGGGCTAGTGATGAGTGCCGACAAATATAAATACCCGCAGCAAGTACCAGATGATGATGGCGCCCCAGACGCCGCCGGAGAGCCAGCGGAGAGCAAGGATAATGCGGCCGCGTAAGCTAATGTTTGGCCGGATCCGGCTAAACATTTCGCTTCCCCAGATGTGCAGGAGATTTTCCTCCAGCTCCCTGGCGATCTCGTTATAGGCGTGCGCTCCGGAGGCCGGCGAAGACCATCGGTGGACGATCAGTTCGCGAAAGCTGTTCATAGTCCGCCCATCGAACGTCGCCCGACTGCTGTAGTCGATACCGGGCGCTTCTAGCCGGCGTATCCAGCCATCACCGGGCCAGCGTCGCGGCATATTCACTTTGATCAGATTGGTGATCTTGCGTGGCCGGCCCAGGAAGATCTCGTTCTCGCGGCGCAGTTCTGCGAGCGGATGAAGCTCGTGCACCGTCGCCATGTCGGCAATGGGGAACACCAGCGGCGAATTGGCTCCGCCAGTCTTCCAGCCGCCGGGAATAGTGAGCTTCAGAACCAGCGAGACCGTGTTGCGGACGCGATCATCCTGAACTTCGATCGGCGCGGCCTCGGCAACACCGGGCCAGACGGATTGCCATTCCCGCAGCATGCCTTCGACGTATCCGCCGGTCCCTTCGTTGGCGATCCGATTGCGCATGCCATCGGCACACCAGAACGAGTAGTCGATCGTTCGTTCCACGGTTGCGGGCGACTCGCGCTTCGGTCCCAGCGTGATCTCGTCTTCCCAATGGATGACGTGAAGCGGCTCTTCGCTTCCCATCCACTCCAGTTCGATCGTCTCGCCCATGAGCGGCAAGGCCCATCCACGATGCGGCTGGCCGATATCCTTCAGGCGACCGCCCTGCATCGACACCGTCGGATCGAGCCAGTAGCTGTGACCATCGAGCCGCACGCGCGCAATGCAGTGATTGAAGAGGCCAGCGCTCGGAAGGGTATCTTTCAGGACAAAGCCGTGGGTCGTCGAAACCAAGGCTGCACAGGCGTCGAGGCCGAGCCGGCGCGCGCCCGCCACGTAGAGCGTCGAGGAATCCTTGCAATCGCCGAAGCGCGTATTCCAGATGGTCTCGACCGGTCGGGGTGTCAGCCCGCCTTCACCCAGCGAAAAGGCGAAATAGCGGAGCTCACGCTGCACGAATCGCAGCCATTCAACGGCCCGTTCGGCCGGCCCTGCATGCTCTCGCCCGATCCGATCGACCTCCTCTGCGAGCGCATCGGGAAGACCGCCCGCCTCGTAATAAGGCGACAACAGCGATGCCACCTCGTTCCAGCTCCCGAATTCGCTGAGTTGCAGCGAAGGATGGAAGAGGACCCACGAGGGCGTCAGGATTTCCGCATCGCGCCGCTTCTGACCGACGAGTTGCCATCTCAGATCCTCGATACCGTCAGCGGTCGTGCACTGCGACGGCGGCGGATCGTTGAACTCCTTCATGTGAATGTTGCGGGCAAGCGGCCTGAGCAGGCGCTGGCGCCGCTCGAAGAAGGGATTGAAACGATCGAACGTGATCCAGGACTGATACTTGCCCTGCAGAACCGGAGCGCTGCCATAGATCGTGAGGCTGAACTCCACGATGTCGTCGATCCGCACATCTGGAATAAGCAGCGACACGGTCAGGCATCCGTCGAACACCAGCCGTTCCAGATTGGTTTCACGTCGCAAGACCTGGAAGGCATCAGGCTTGGCGTGCTCGATCCGCTCGCCGCCGCGGACAACGCTGATGAAATGCACTTCGAGCCGCTGATAGCCTGGATCGAAGTCGACCATGAAGTGCGCGGTCCGCTCCGCGCCTTCGCGGGTCAGCACCCGGTTGGCGACCCGATAGTGCCAGGCCACCGTGCCGGTGCTGAGATCGGTTTGAATGTCGGACAGCAACCGGCATACGCCGTTTGCGATGCAGGAGACCTCCGTGTCAGGGATAGGAAAGCGATAGGGCTGGTGATCCACCCAATCCGGCACCGCCGCGCAATGAACGAGATCGCGCGCATTCCATTCCAACCCCACGTACCTGCTCCAGCCCGTTGACCAGCCCGACGCACAGGTTGTAGCAAACGGCCGTCGCAACGCAACATTCCAAGCGGGAACGCAGCGGCAAGGAGTGGATGTAACGAGTCGGGACGAACAAGCGCCCTACCCCGTCGGCGTACCCTGCCTCCACTGGCCGCCGGCGATCTTGGCGGCGGCGATCACGGCCTGCGTCCGGCTCTCGACGCCGAGTTTCTGCAGGATGGCCGAGACGTGCGCCTTGATGGTCGCCTCGGAGACGCCGAGCTCGTAGGCGATCTGCTTGTTGAGCAGTCCCTCCGACAGCATCATCAGCACCCGCACCTGTTGCGGCGTCAGCGTCACCAGGCGATCGCGCAGCTTTGTCATGTCGGGATCGGAAGCGGCCGACAGGTCGGTGTCGGCGGGAACCCAGACGTCGCCCTCCATGACCTTGAGGATGGCGTCGCGCAGCGTCTCGACGCCGAACCGCTTCGGGATGAAGCCGGAGGCGCCGAAATCGAGCGAGCGCCGGATCGTGGCGCTGTCGTCGGAGGCCGAGACGATCACCACCGGGATCGCCGGATATTGCGCGCGCAGATAGATCAGGCCGGAGAAGCCGGAGATGCCGGGCATCGAGAGGTCGAGCAGGACCAGGTCGACGTCGGAGGTCTGTTCCAGGAGTTTCGTCAGATCCTCGAACGACCCGGCCTCGTCGATCTTCGCCGTCGAGAGGACGCCTGCCACCGCCTGCCGCAGCGCATCGCGGAACAGCGGATGGTCATCGGCAATGACGAGATGGGTGGAGGGAGCGCTCATCGATCTCATGCTGTCGTTCACGTCAGCGCCAGTAGTCCGGACCGGCGCAATGGTCAATTCTTCCCCGGCCGGCCGTGGCATGCAAGGGCACATTATTCCTTTGCGGGAAAGGGGTTAATCCGCAAGCCGGGCGCCGCAGCGCGGCACTATAGGTCAGCACCGTCAGTTGCGTGTCAGTGCGCAAGGCCGAAAGTCGTATTGGGGCGGGTTTCACGCCGATGTTACCTTGGGGGCAAGACCCAGGTTGATCCGGCATGCCCGGACAGCCGGGACGCGAGGAAACGAATTTCGGGGAGCGCATTCACGATGTCCACACTAGCTGCAACGTCGGCACGGTCGACCGGCATGACGAAGGACGAGAGGTTCGTCATCCTCGCTTCGTCCCTCGGCACCGTCTTCGAGTGGTACGACTTCTATCTCTACGGATCGCTGGCCGGCATCATCGGCACGCAGTTCTTCACCATCGCCGGCGCCGACGGCAAGCCGATGTTCGACCAGGCCACGCGTGACATCTTCGCGCTGCTGGCCTTTGCGGCAGGCTTCCTGGTCCGCCCCTTCGGCGCGATCGTGTTCGGCCGCGTCGGCGACATCGTCGGCCGCAAATACACCTTCCTCGTCACCATCCTGATCATGGGTCTGTCGACCTTCATTGTCGGCCTGCTGCCGGGTGCCGCCCAGATCGGCATCGCGGCTCCGATCATCCTGATCGGCCTGCGCCTGCTGCAGGGCCTCGCCCTCGGCGGTGAATATGGCGGTGCGGCAACCTACGTCGCCGAGCACGCCCCGCAGGGCAAGCGCGGCTACTACACCTCCTTCATCCAGACCACCGCGACGCTCGGCCTGTTCCTGTCGCTGCTGGTGATCCTGTTCACCCGCTCCGCGACCGGCGAGGCTGCCTTCGCCGGCGCGCCCGGCTCCTATTGGGGCGGCTGGCGCATTCCGTTCCTGGTGTCGGTCGCGTTGCTCGGCATCTCGGTCTGGATCCGTCTGCGCCTGAACGAATCGCCGGTGTTCCAGCGCATGAAGGACGAGGGCAAGGGCTCCAAGGCGCCGCTGACCGAGGCCTTCGCCACCTGGAGCAACGCCAAGATCGTGATCCTGGCGCTGTTCGGCCTGACCATGGGCCAGGCGGTGATCTGGTACACGGGCCAGTTCTACGCGCTGTTCTTCCTGCAATCGATCCTGAAGGTCGACGGCTACACCGCCAACCTGCTGATCGCCTGGTCGCTGCTGCTCGGCACCGGCTTCTTCCTGGTGTTCGGCGCGCTGTCCGACCGGATCGGCCGCAAGCCGATCATCCTGGCAGGCTGCCTGATCGGCGCACTGACCCTGTTCCCGATCTTCAAGATGATCTCCTCCAACGCCAACCCGGCGCTGGAAAAGGCCTATGAAACGGTCAAGGTGCAGGTGGTGGCGGATCCCGCAAACTGCGGCGATCTGTTCAACCCGGTCGGCACCCGCGTCTTCACGGCGCCTTGCGACACGGCACGCGCCTTCCTCGCCCAGTCATCGGTGAAGTACTCCACCGTTCCGGGACCGGCCGGCGCGGTGAAGATCACGGTCAACGACAAGGAAGTGCCCTACACCGACGCCAAGACGTCGAACCCCGCGATCACCGCGGCGGTACAGGCGGCGGGCTATCCGAAGGTAGGGGACGCGGGCATCATCAAGATGGCGCACCCCTTCGACATCTTCCGTCCGCAGGTGTCGGCCGTCATCGGGCTGCTGTTCATCCTCGTGATCTACGTCACCATGGTGTACGGCCCGATCGCGGCCATGCTGGTCGAACTGTTCCCGACCCGCATCCGCTACACCTCGATGTCGCTGCCCTACCATATCGGCAACGGCTGGTTCGGCGGCCTGCTGCCGGCGACCGCCTTCGCGATCACCGCGTCGACCGGCGATATCTACTCCGGCCTGTGGTATCCGGTGGTCTTCGCGTTGATCACGGCCGTGGTCGGCTTCCTCTTCGTCCCCGAGACGAAGGACGTCGACATCACCAAGATGTAAGTCGCTACGCAGACACTGACAAAACAACCGGCCGCGGAGCGATCCGCGGCCGGTTTGCTTTTCTGGCAGCGCTACTTGTTGCTGCCGATGAATTGCAGCACGATTTCGCGCCGGTGCGGACGTGCGCGATGCTCGACCAGATAGATTCCCTGCCAGGTGCCGAGCGCGAGCCTGCCACCCAGCACCGGCACGTGCAGCGATGTCTGCGTCAGCATCGTCTTGACGTGCGCGGGCATGTCGTCAGGCCCTTCGGTATCATGTGTCCACGGCACGTTTTCCGGCGCCAGCCGTGACAGCGCGGTGGTGAGGTCGACGAGCACGGAAGGATCGGCGTTCTCCTGAATCGTCAGCGACGCCGAGGTGTGCCGGATGAACAGCGTCAACGCGCCCTCGGCTGCGCGGGCCTCGTTGATGAACTTCGCCACCTCGCTGGTGAAATCTGTGAAGCCACGCCCGGACGTCTGCACGGTGAGCAGCGAGGATACGATCGCGATGGCCTGCACGGTCGATGGCGCCGAGCGCGTGACGGATTTGGCGGATGTCATCAAACGTCTCTCAACTCGAACGCTGCCGTAGGGTGGGCATGTGGATAGATCAAATCTTCCCCGACACGTCCCTCTGCACGCGGTTGGCCATGTCGATCAGCCGGCGCCACGCCTTTTCGAGGAACGACATCGCCCGATCGAGATCCTGGTCGCTGGGCAGCGGGATCTCGAGCTTGCGATCACCCTCCGCGACCTTGGGCTCGCCCTTCTTCAGGGAATCCGATTTCGGCAAGGCCTCGTCGATCTTGCCGGAGACGGTCGGACCGGCGGCGATCTGCCCCTTCAACTTCTCCACCTCGGCCTGGAGGCGGCCGATCTCGGCATCGAGCGCGGAGCGCTCGTCAGGCACGGCGTAGCAGGCCCAGCCGGCGCCATTCTTGGTGCAGGTCGAGACCGTGCCGGTGCGGGTGTCGAGCCGCAAGACGCCCTCGGGAATCGGGGTCATGCTGTAGCGGCCGTTTTCCCCGTCGGGTGCCGATTGCGCGGCAACCAGGCCGCCACTGACCGTCATCACGGCAACGATCGCCGCAGCACACCATGATGTTGTGGATGATTTCGCCGGTCTCATCGCGCTCTCCGCCACGCCGCGCAGGTGGCACATCCCGAAATTCTACACCCGGGCGGGCGACGGCGCACCGCCCGCGCGTTCGAATCCGCCGCCAAAACCGCATCCGCGGAATCAACGATGGCGGCACCTCCTTTGATCCCGAAGCCACGGCGAAATGTCGGTCCTGTCGGCAGATCGTGCGGAGAGCTGCTGCGGTGCGGCGTCACGCTGTGTGCAGCGCTGGCGCAAAAGCCAATATCATCAATCAAATCAGATACATAAACGAACACGACGCGATCGTGACTTGGCTTGACTTGATTATGAGCGGTCAGTATGGTCCGCGCGGCTTTTGAGGGTGGCGGGCGTAATTTCCATTCAACCGCGGCGTTTCTGGTCTTCGTGGCATGGCTCAAGACACGGGACACGGCGAGAATGGAGATCGCGATAGATCGCCCGAGGAAGCTGCGCTTTCCGAACGGCTCGGAAGTCTTGATAAGCGGTTGTCCGAATTTCGCGACCGCAAGATCAAGACCGAGCAACCCGCAGGTGACGGTGGAGACGGAGCGGCCAGAGCCTCGGCGATGGCGCTTGGTTTTCGGTTATCCTCCGAGTTGGTCGCCGGTGTCGCTGTCGGAGCGGGGATTGGCTGGGGGTTCGACCGCTTGCTGTCGACGTCGCCTTTCGGATTTATCGTGTTCCTGCTGCTGGGCTTCGTGGCCGGCGTGGTGAATGTGGTGAGATCGGCGGGCGCGGGTCAGAACAGGCGCGGTGGTTCTTAGGGCCGATCCGAACAGGAGAGGAATTTTCGCACCGGCTCCGCCGGTGCGGGCCGGCCCGGCCGGCAGACCGAGACACGCCGGCTAGCCCGGCAGACCAAGAGATGCCGCGCCGATGAAAATCGATCCGATCCACCAGTTCAACATCGAGCCTCTCTTCACGATCGGCCATATCGGCAATCATACGATCGCCTTCACCAATTCATCGCTCTACATGCTGGTGGCCGTCGCCATCATCTCGATCCTGATGCTTGCCAGCGGCACGCAGCTGGTTCCGGGGCGCCTCCAGTCGGTCGCCGAGATTTCCTACGAATTCGTCGCCTCGACCATCCGTTCGACGGCCGGCGCGGAAGGCATGAAGTTCTTCCCGCTGATCTTCTCGCTGTTCATGTTCATCTGCGTCTCGAACCTGGTCGGCATCATCCCCTATACCTTCACGATCTCGAGCCATCTGATCGTGACCGTCGGACTCGCGCTGCTGGTCTTCTTCACCGTGCTGATCTACGGCGTCGCCAAGAACGGCCTGAAATTCTTCTCGATTTTCGTTCCGCATGGCGTCCCCGGCTACATCCTGCCGCTGGTCATGTTCATCGAAATCCTGTCGTTCTTCCTGCGCCCGGTCTCGCACAGCATTCGTCTGTTCGCCAACATGCTGGCCGGCCACATCGCGCTGAAGGTGTTCGCGGGCTTCGTCGCCATGCTGGGCTTCTCCCTCGGTGCCCTCGGCTGGGTCGGCGGCGTGCTGCCGCTGGCGCTCACGATCGCGCTTTACGCTCTCGAGATCCTGGTCGCGTTCCTGCAAGCCTATGTGTTTGCGATCCTGACCTGCATCTATCTCAACGACGCCATTCATCCGGGACACTGAGCGGTCCGGGGAATTTCCACCCACAACCCAATCTTTCTTCCAAGGAGTCTAAAATGGATCCGGCAGCAGCAAAACTTATCGGCGCGGGCATCGCGTGCATCGGCATGGGCGGTGCGGGCGTCGGCGTGGGCGTGATCTTCGGCAACTACCTCGCCGCAGCCGTTCGCAACCCGTCGGCCGCTCAGGGCCAGTTCGGCAACCTGATCTTCGGCTTCGCCGTGACCGAAGCGCTCGGCATCTTCTCGCTGCTGATCGCGCTGCTTCTGCTGTTCGTTTTCTAAGAACGACTTCTTTCGCGCCGCTTCATCCGAAGCGGCGCGTGACAGCAACAGGAGTACTCCATGGCCGAGAGTCATGGCGGGGCAAAAGAACCGGCGGCGGGCGCCCACACCGAAGCCGATGGCGGTCATCACGGCGGCGGCTTTCCGCCGTTCGAGAGCAGCACTTTTGCTTCACAGCTGGTGTCGCTCGCGATCTTCTTCGTCCTGCTTTACGTGATCGTGTCCAAGCTCGCTCTGCCGAAGGTCGGCGGCGCGATCGAAGCGCGTCAGAACAAGATCGAGGGTGACCTCGCCGAAGCGCAGAAGCTGAAGGATCAGTCCGAGGCGGCGCTGAAGGCCTATGAAGGCGAGCTCGCTTCGGCGCGTTCGCGGGCACAGGCGATCGGCAACGAATCCCGCGACAAGGCGAATGCGCAGGCGGACGCCGAGCGCAAGGCCCTGGAAGAGCAGCTGGCGGCCAAGCTCGCCGAGGCGGAGAAGACCATCGCCTCGACCCGCGCGACCGCCATGAGCAACGTCCGCGGCATCGCGGCCGATGCGGCAGGCACCATCGTCCAGCAGCTCACCGGCGTCGTTCCGGATGCGGCCTCGGTCAGTGCTGCCGTTGACGCGTCCTTGAAGGGTTAGTCGAGATGTTCTTCGATCCTGAAACCTGGGTCGCCGTCGCCTTCGTGATCCTGATGGTCGTGTTCGGCTATCTCGGGGTCTTCAAGTCGGCGATGACCGCGCTCGACCATCGCGCCGAGCGCATCAAGGCCGAGCTCGACGACGCGACGCGCCTCAAGCAGGAAGCCGCAAAGGTGCTCGCCGACTACAAGGCGCGCAGTGCCTCGGCCGAGCGCGAGGCCGCCGACATCATCGCCAACGCCAAGTCCGAAGCCGAGCGCATCGCGACCGAGGCCAAGGCGAAGATGGAAGACTTCGTCGCCCGCCGCACCAAGACCGCGGAGAGCAAGATCGCGCTCGCCGAGGCGCAGGCGCTGGCCGATGTTCGCGCCGCAGCCGCGGAAGCCGCCGTCCAGGCCGCCTCCACGATCCTGTCGCAGTCGGTCAAGGGCCAGGTCGCCGACGACCTGCTTGCCAAGGGTATCACCGAGGTTCGCCAGAAGCTGAACTGAGGGCAGACGCCTCACCCATCAGAAAGCCGGCGCGATGAGCGCCGGCTTTTTTGTTGGTGCGAGACCTCGACCACAACACAGGTGTCATGCCCCGCGAAGGCGGGGCATCCAGTACGCCGCGGCCTCTCGGTGAACGACTGACGTCTCTGGAATACTGGATCACCCGCCCCAGTGCGCAATTGCGCACAAGGCGGGTGATGACAGCGGAAATTGCGGCGACAGCTGAGCGTGTGGCGACTTACTTCTTCTTCCGCGCCTTCGGCTCGGGCGTCAGCGCCTGCGGGTCGAAGCCGACATAGAAGATGTAGTTGTCGGCGACTGCGGCTGACGGCACCGGGTAGGACAGGTCCTCGGCAATGAACGTAAACGGCACGCTGCCGCCTTCCGACATCGCGACCGTGGTCCGGTAGGCTTTCGAGGCGATCACCTTCTCGCCGACACCGCCCAGCACCACGGCGACGCGCAGCGGAACCTCGACCGTGTTCGGCGCGCCGGCTGGCCCGGCGATGACGCGGCCCTGGATGCCGATGCGCGCGGTGATCTCGCCGCCGTTGCGGACGCATTCGCGCGCCATCTTGGTGATCGAGGCCTGGAAGCGCACGTCGTTGCCGACGGCCGGCTTGCCTGTCGCCCCGACCCCATAGGTGGAGGCTCCGGCGCGCACCGTGACCTGCGGGCAATCGATGTCGTCATCGGCCGCCGGCTGGCCCGGCGCCGGCGCCGGCTTGGCCGCATCGTCGGATTTGCCACCGAACAGATTCTTGAAGCGGTCGGTCAGAGACTGTGCCGCGACCGGCGAGACGGATGCGAACGACACCGACAGCGCCAGTGCGATCACCGGACCCCGCCGCAGCGCATTCCGCAATGAGCGAAGCTCGTTCATCAACGCCTGTACTCCATGACAACATTCCGGCCGATCGCCGGTGTGATGCGGTTTATATCGCCAAAATCGGCGATCCCAAGGCAGGAAAAAGCTGACTTTGGCGCGCGTTCAGCCGCGGAAATCCTCGTGCAGCAGGCCGAACAGCAGATGGTCCTGCCAGACCCCGTTGATGCAGAGATAGCGGCGGGCAAGGCCCTCGCGGGAGAAGCCGCACTTCTCCAGCACCCGGATCGACGGCGCATTGGTGGGGATGCAGGCGGCCTCGACCCGATGCAGATTGAGCTCGCCGAACAGAGTCGGCAGCAGCACCCGCAGCGCCGCGGTCATGTAGCCGCGATGGGCGTGGGGCTGGCCGACCCAATAGCCGATGGTGCCGGCCTGGACGATGCCGCGCCGCACGTTGGCGAGCGTGATGCCGCCGACCATGGCGCCGTCGAGCTCGCGGAAGATCAGGAAGGGGTAGGAGCGGTCCGCGGCGATATCCTCGGAATAGCGGCGCAGGCGGCGGCGAAAGCCGGACCGGGTCAAATCGTCCGACGGCCAGATCGGCTCCCACGGGGTCAGGTAATCGCGGCTGGTCTCGCGCAGATGCGCCCACTGCAGGAAATCCGACATCTGCGGCGCGCGCAGCAACAATCCGTTGCCGCGGGGGGCGAGAGCAGCAGGTCCACTGGATGGCAGGCGAAACAGGGCCATGGTGATGCTTCCCGGGACGGCGCGGTTCGCGCGGCTCCTAATGCAGCCGCGCCTTGGCCCGCGCCTTCGTCAATCCTTCCGCAAAAGACACCGCCGTGTCCAGACCCCTGCCGCTGCCCAATGCAACCACCGCAGGGCGGCTACGCGAAAGCAGTGCACGCGCCGCATCGCGGGTCGATTCGACGCTGACCGCGTCGATCCGGGCCACCAGCTCCTGCACCGTCTGCGGCCGACCATAGGCCAGCACGTGCCGGGCCAGCTGCTCGGCGCGCGAAGAGCAGCTCTCCAGCGCCATCAGCAGGCCCGCTTTCATCTGCGCCTTGGCCCGCGCAATCTCGGCTTCGGTCAGGGTCTCGACCGAATCGTTCATGATGTCGACCACGACCTCCATCATCTCCGGCGCGTCGGCGGGATCGGTGCCGGTGTAGAGGCCGAAGAAGCCGGTGTCGGTATAGGGCGCGTGAAACGAGTAGATCGAATAGCAGAGGCCGCGCTTCTCGCGGACTTCCTGGAACAGCCGCGACGACATTCCGCCGCCGAGGATGTTGGTGAAGACCTGGAGCGAGAACAGCGACAAATCGGTCTGCGGCACGCCTTCCAGCGCCAGCGTCAGATGCGCCTGCTCCAGCTCGCGATGCACGACCTTGGCGCCGCCCTTGCCGAACTGAGCCGCCTGCGGCTTCGGCCCGGGCGCCGCGTCAAAACTCGCAAAGCGCTTCTCGACCTCGGCGACGACCTGCTTGTGATCGACCGCACCTGCCGCCGCGACCACCATGTCGGGCCCGCGGTAATGCGTCGAGAGATAATCGCGCAGCGAGTCGCGGTTGAAGGCGCGCAGGGTCTTGGCGGTGCCGAGCAGCGAGCGGCCCATCGGCTGGTCGGGATAGCAGAGCTCATTGAGATGCTCGAACACGACGTCGTCGGGCGTGTCCTGGGCCGCGCCGATCTCCTGCACGATAACGTTCTTCTCGCGCTCGAGCTCGTCGGGCTCGAAGGCGGGATTGGCCAGGATGTCGGCGAGCACGTCGAGCGCCAGCGGCACGTCGGCCTTCATCACCCGGGCATAATAGGACGTCGTCTCGGTCGAGGTGCCGGCATTGAGGTCGCCGCCGACCGCCTCGATTTCCTCGACGATCTCGCGCGAGGAGCGCCCCGTGGTGCCCTTGAACGCCATGTGCTCGAGCAGGTGCGAGATGCCATGCTCGTTCGGCTTCTCGTCGCGGCCGCCGACGCCGGCCCAGACGCCGAGCGCGGCGGTCTCGAGATGCGGCATGTTGTCGGTGACGACGGTCAGACCGGACGCAAGCTTGGAGATCTCGACGCTCATCCAGCAACTCCCTGTTTTGCGGCACGGCTGACCGACAGCACGAACCGCTCGACCTCGGCCTGATCGTTCTTCATCACCTTCATATGTTCGGATTTGGTCATGAGACCGTCGAGCCAGGCCGGCAGCTGCGGCCGCTGGCCACAGGCCGCATCCACGGCATCAGGGAATTTGGCGGGATGGGCGGTCGAGAGCACGATGTTGGGCACGGTCGTATCGGTGGTGTCGCGATCGGCGACGGCGAGCGCCACGGCCGTATGGGGATCGACGAGCTCGCCGGCCTCGCGCCAGGCGGCACGGATCGCAGCCGCCGTTTCGGTCTCGTCGGCACGGCCGGCGTCGAATTCCTCGCGGATCGCGGCCAGCGTCGCATCCGGCAGCACGAAGCGGCCCGATTGTTTCAGCGAGTCCATCAGCCGGCGCACGCTCGCCGCGTCGCGCTTGCTCGCTTCGAACAGCAGGCGCTCGAAATTCGAGGAGATCTGGATGTCCATCGAGGGTGAGGCGGTCGCATGCACCTCGCGCACCTCGTAGATGCCGGTCTTGAGCGTGCGGGCGAGGATGTCATTGACGTTGGCGGCGATGCGCAGGGTGCGCACGGGAAGGCCCATGCGCTTGGCGACGTAGCCTGCAAAAATATCGCCGAAATTGCCGGTCGGCACGATGAAGTCCACCGCGCGCGCCGGTGCGCCGGCGGCGACCGCGGAGGTGAAATAATAGACCACCTGCGCGACGATGCGGGCCCAGTTGATGGAATTGACACCGGACAGCGAGGTCGCATCGCGGAAGCGATGGTTGTTGAACATCGCCTTCACGAGTGCCTGGCAATCGTCGAAATTGCCCTCGATGGCGAGCGCGTGGACGTTGGCGGCGCCCGTCGTCGTCATCATCCGCTGCTGCACCTCGGAGATGCGCTTGTGCGGAAACAGCACGATGAGGTCGACATTATCGAGCCCCGCGAAGGCCTCGACCGCGGCACCTCCGGTATCGCCGGAGGTCGCGACCACGATGGTGGTGCGCTGGCCGCGCTTGGCAAGCACATGGTCCATCAGCCGCGAGATCAGCTGCATCGCCACGTCCTTGAAGGCGAGCGTCGGACCGTGGAACAGCTCCAGCACGAATTGATGCGGCGACATCTGGCGCAGCGGCACCACGGCCGGATGACGGAAGGTGGCGTAGGCCTCGTTCGCCATGCGGCCGAGCTCGGCATCCGAAATCTCGCCGCCGACGAAGGGACGGATAACGTCGACCGCGACCTCCCAATAGGGGCGGCCAAAGAAGCCGGCGATGGTCTCGACGGAGAGCTGCGGCCAGGTCACCGGCACATACAGGCCGCCGTCGCGGGCGAGCCCGGTCAGCATCACGTCGCAGAAGCCAAGCTCAGGGGCCTCGCCCCGGGTCGAGATATAACGAGTCAAACTGCCCTCCAAAGGCCGGCCCGAGCTGAATTCGGGCCTTAAGCCTTTGATTTCACGATGTTCCTAGTTCACAGCCAGAGGCTTTGCGGCACCATAGAGTGTTTTCCGGGGCCGCACCATGCCCAACGAAAAAGGGCTGCGGCGATGCCGCAGCCCTTCTCTTGGAAGGTCTGTCGTTGTGTGTGCAGACCCGGTTTCCGTGCCGGGGCGTCAGCCCCAAAAATCGTTCCCGCGAGCTTTCGTCGCCTGTCACGAAATCGTCAAGCACAAAAACGGCGCGCGACGCCAAAAGTTCCTGTTTTTCCCGATACGCCGCGTCGAGGCCGACGACCAGACGGCCGGACGTCCGGCCTGACTGCCGTTTTTTCCCGATAGAGGTGCCAGATAAGGAACGAAGGCCTCAGCCGCCCATTGTGTCGGCGGATGGTATCCACCGTCGTCCACGCATTGCCCGGATGCGCGGCGGTGCCGATCCGCCGACTGAGCCGGCTGCATCCTGGAGCAGCCGGCCCAGTCCCTGACGGCGTCAGGTCATTCCGATTTCAACCGCGATCCGGATCAGGTCGGAGTGGTTCTTGGCCCCCAGCTTCTGCTTGAGCAGGGACGTGGTGTTGGCAACGGTCTTGTACGAGATGCCGAGCGCCTCGGCGACCTCGACGATCTTGTTGCCGCGCCCGAGCAGGCGGAGAATTTCGAGCTCCCGCGGCGTCATCTGCGAGGCCGGATTGGCCTTGATCGCAGCGCCCGAGAAGGTCACGGCCTCCGCGAGTTGCGGCGAAATGTAGTTATCGCCCGCGACCACCTTGCGCACGGCCTTGAGCAGGATCCTGGGATCGTCGCCCTTGGAGACATAGCCCTGCGCCCCGAGCTCTACGGCACGCACCACGAAGGCCGGATCATCGTTCATGCTGAACATGATGATCTTGGCGTCCGGATCGTCCTTGCGGATCCGGCGCATCAGCTCGAAGCCCGAGACATCAGGCAGGCTGATGTCGATCACGGTCACGTCGGGCCGCTTGCTGACATAGGCGCGATGGCCCGATTTCGCGTCGGTCGCCTCGTCGATCCGGATCGAATGATCGGATGCGAAAAGGGTGCGGCAACCGGACAGCACCACGGGATGGTCGTCGACGATCAGGACCCTGGTCGCCAGCTTGGCGGTATCTTGCATCGCACGCTCTCTTGTTATCTCACTCATAAACCGGCGGGAACAAATGGAAAGAGAAAATCCCGCCGATGCGCGTTAGAATTGACCTAATGTGGCAACGACTCTCGTTCAGGACCCAGCTGTTTCTTCCGCTCGGCGTGATGTTCATCGCGGCTCTGCTGATGGGCGGCATTCTCCTGCACGTTTTCACAACCGGCCAGCTCGCCGAAGAGAACGAACCGGCACAGCGATCGACCCGGGCGGTCGCCGAGGCCCTGAACAGCGCCCTGCGGTCGTCCGAGAACCCGCGCAGGACCCTCGACGATTTCGTCGGGAGGCTCGACGCGTCGTCTGACATCCAATTCCATTCCGCGGAGGCTGGTTCTCCCCCGTTTGCGCCGAGGCCCCTGCAGGGCCCGCATAGCCCGCCGGGATGGTTCGTCGATCTCCTCGCCGTCCCCGACCTGCATATCGCATTTCCCGTTACCATCGGCAGCCAGCGCGTCGGCGACATCGTGTTCTCGCCCGATCTGTCGGCCGCGCTGTTTGAGACATGGGCCGGCTTTCTCGCGCTCGCCGGCGTCCTCGTCGTACTGGCCGGACTGACCGCAGTCATCGCCTACGTGCTCGCAGGCTCGGCACTGCGTCCGCTGCAAGATCTCGGTGCGGGCCTCACCCGCATCCGGCGCGGTGATTATGCGACGCCGATCCCGGTGGTCGGACCGCCTGAAATCCGGCAGAGCTGCAAGGAAGCCAACGCGCTGGCAGCGACACTCGCGCAATTGAGCCAGGACAATCGCGAGCTGCTCCACCGGATGGTGTCGCTGCAGGACGATGAGCGCCGCGATCTCGCGCGCGAGCTGCATGACGAGCTTGGCCCGCTGCTGTTCAGCATCCGTGCCGGCACGATCGCGCTGAGCGAGGCGTCGCCGCAGACGGGAAATCTCGGCAACTCCATGCAGGAGGTGATGCGATCGGTCGAGGCGCTGCAGCACACCAACCGCCGCATCCTGGACCGGCTGCGGCCACTCTACATCGAGGAATTGGGACTCGAGGCCAGCGTGCAGACGCTGCTCAACAATTTCCGCAGACAGGCGCCCCATATCGGCCTGACGGCTGCGCTCGATCCTGGTCTGAACGGGATTGACGGGCCGCTGGCCCAGACTGTCTATCGGCTGATCCAGGAGGCGTTGACCAACGTGCTGCGCCATGCCGCTGCACGCAATGCCCATGTGCAGGCGAGCATCGCCGGCGGGGCGCTCGCCATCGATATCTCTGACGACGGCGCCGGCTTTCCCACCGATAATGTCTTCGGCCGAGGTCTCACCGGCATGCATGAGCGCGTGCGCGCGCTCAGCGGATCGCTGTCACTGCTGCGCGCGGACGATCGAACCTATGTGCGCTGCCGCCTTCCGCTCGCGGACGTCTCGATTTCCCCCTAGCACGCACCGCAATGATGCGGACCCTGCTGCGCCGGTTCGCACAGCGTGCTGTGGATCTTGCCTTCCGCACTGAAGCGAAACGAGGCGCGGATGCGCAGCGCGCCCGCGACGGAGTATTCGAGATCGACGCCGTTCTGCGCGGGATGGATCTCTTCGAGGCCGAAGCCCGCCGACGAGAACGCGTTGAGCTTCGGACCCCAATAGGTCTCGAGCTCACGCCGGCCGCGATAAAGCTGCATGCCGTTGCACGTGCATTCGACCTCGCCATCGTCGGCATAGAGGTCGAGCAGCGTCGCGAGGTCGCCCTTGCGGCAGGCATCTACCCAATCGACAACAAGTCCCATCTGATCGAAATCGCGCACGCCAGCAATCCTGTTTGCCGCGGAATATCCAGAGGCGGCTTAAGGTCACCCTCGTGAATATGCGCTGAATAATAAAGTCCGGGCGATACCGGGTTCCCTCCGGGAACTTACGGATTCGCTGCGCTCTTTCGTCGTCCCCGCACCCACGCCGCGAATGCGATCAGCACCGCGCCCGCAAGCGCGAACCAGGTGATCGCGTATTGCAGATGGTCGTCTTTCAGATTCACGTCGAGCGGCCCCGGGCGTGGAATGTTGTTCTCGGGCGCCGGCTGCTCGAGGTCGACGTAGAACGGCGCGGTCGTCCCCCAGCCGAGCGCGCTTGCGATCGCCAGATGATCGCGCACGAACCACAGCCGCTTCTCGCGGTTTTCCGCCGGCGTGAGCCATCCCGGCGCTTCGGGAAATCGCAGATAGCCGGTGAGCGCGACCGGCGTGCCGGTGACGAGCTTCTTCACCGCGCGATCCTCGACACTGCGCTCCTGCATCGTGTTCTCGACGAAGCCCGCATCGATCACGACGATCTCGCCGCTCGGCAGCTGTGCCGGCAGGAAGGCCCAGGTGCCGGGGCCGGAGGCATCCTTGCGGACGGCGGAGCCGGACGAATAGACCATCGCATCCGGCGCGGCCGCATAGGTTGCGGTGAAAGTGACACGACGGAATTCATCGCGCGCGGGATTCAGCGCGGCCCATTGTGCCGGCGGCGGCAGCGCGATCGGTGCTGCCGCGAGGCGCTCGGTGAGTGCGGCGATCAGTTCGTGCTTGGCGGTACGGCGCTGCAATTGCCAGACACCGAGCGCGACAAAGGCCGCGGTGAGCAGAAGCGTGAACAGCATGAAGCCGGCCACGCCCGGCTTGCGCGCAAGCTCGCTCATTTCGCGCGGTCGATCAGCCGGCCAGGTGCTGCCTTGTGGTGGAATTGCAGCGCGATCAGCAGCGATTTCATGGAGCGCAATGGCAGCAGCGTGGTTGCGAGGATCAGCGGAAACCACAACACCGCGTGCAGCCAGAACGGCGGCTGATATTTGACCTCGACGACGAGCGCACAGCCGACCACGATCGCGCCGGCCAGCATGATGATGAAGATCGCCGGTCCGTCGCCGGCATCGATGAAGGCGTAGTCGAGGCCGCAACGGTTGCAGGACGGCGCGAGCGTCAGGAAGCCCGCATAGAGCTTGCCCTCACCGCAACGCGGGCATTTGCACGCGAGCCCGCGCAGTGCGCTCTGCAGGACGGTGGGCTGGGACTCGGGAGTGCCGGCAGGTTCGCTCATGACGCGCAAGCCTATCACAGTTTCAGTTTGGCCTCGGCCACTGGAAAGCAAAAGGGCGGCCCTGCGGCCGCCCTTTCCGGATCGATTCGCGGCGGCTCAGTGCGCGCCGTGGGCCATGGCCTCGGCGCCGTGTCCCCAGACGTAGATGCACAGGAACAGGAACAGCCACACCACGTCGACGAAGTGCCAGTACCAGGCGGCGAACTCGAAGCCGAGATGCTGCGTCGGCGTGAAGTGGCCGGCATAGGCGCGGAGCAGGCAGACCAGCAGGAAGATGGTGCCGACCAGCACGTGGAAACCGTGGAAGCCGGTCGCCATGAAGAAGGTCGCGCCGTAGACGTTGCCGCCGAACGAGAACGCCGCGTGGCTGTACTCATAGGCCTGCACGCAGGTGAAGGCCGCGCCCAGCAGGACGGTGAGGATCAGGCCGTACTTCAGGCCCTGGCGATCGTTCTCGAGCAGCGCGTGGTGCGCCCAGGTGACCGTGGTGCCGGAGGTGAGCAGGATCAGCGTGTTCAGCAGCGGCAGATGCCAGGGATCGAAGGTCTCGATGCCATGCGGCGGCCAGGTGCCGGGCACGGTGCACGCACCAGCCGCAGTGCCGAGGCCGCAGCCGAACACGGCGTCGCGGGTGGCGTGGACGGCGTCGGCCGGGAACAGCGCGGCGTTGAAATAGGCCCAGAACCAGGCAACGAAGAACATCACCTCGGAGGCGATGAACAGGATCATTCCGTAGCGATGGCTGATCTGGACAACCCGGGTGTGGTCGCCCTTGTACTGGGCTTCCTTGATCACGTCGCCCCACCAGCTCGCCATGGTGTAGAGCACGCCGACGGTGCCGATACCGAAGATGATCGGCGCGGCCGAGACCATGTGATGCATCCAGGTGATCGCGCCGACCGCCATGATGAAGGCCGAGATCGAGCCGACCGCCGGCCACGGAGAGGGATCGACCAGATGGTAGTCGTGATGCTTGCCTTGCGCGGTAGCCATTGCGGTCTGTCTCCTCAATCCCGTGCCTGTCCGGCACTTATCCCCTTATTCCAACCCTGAGCGTCAACCCGGCGGCTGGAGATTTCCCTTGCGTTTGTCGTCGTCACCGGATGCGAGCGGCTTCACCACCGGATCCTTCACCGGATAGAACGTGTAGGACAGCGTGATGGTGCCGAGCCCGTCATTGTCGTGGTCGTCGACGATCGACGGATCGACGTAGAACACCACGGGCATCTCCCGCTTCTCGCCGGGCGCCATGGTCTGCTCGGTGAAACAGAAGCAGTTGATCTTCTGGAAATAGGACCCGACCGTCAGCGGTGCGACGTTGTAGGCGGCTTGCCCGGAGGTGGTGCGCGCGGCCTGGTTGGTCACGGTGTAGTAGATCGTGGTGACCTGGCCGATGTTGACTTCGACCTCGGTCTGCTCAGGCTCGAACTTCCAGGGCAGGCCCGGCGCGACGTTGGAATCGAAGCGCACCGCGATCTTGCGTGCGATCGGGCCGGTGGCCGGCGCCGAGGTCGCGACCTGGGTCGTGCCATTGAAGCCGGTGGCGCGGCAGAACCAGTTGTAGAACGGCACCGCCGCATAGGACGCGCCGACCATCAGCGCGACCACGCCGCCGCAGATCGAAGCGACCAGCGCATCGCGACCCAAGCCCCCTGAACGACCCTTCCTGGCCGTTCGGCTCTGATCCTGCGATATGGTCTGCTTCTGATCCATCTCTGTCACATCGGGCGAACTAGAACGCCGGGTCCCTTGACCATGGTAACGGCGAAGAAAAGGATGACGAGCACACCGAGCGCCAAAGCAATCGCAATGGAGCGCTGACGACGGCTCTTCTTCTGCGCCTCGGTGAGGACGATTCCATCTGGCTCGGGTTTGTCAGCCATCGCCGTGATCATGCGCCCCCAACCATCGGAGCAAGCGCCCGGAAGACGACCTCGGCCAGCAAGGTCGCGAACAGCGCGAACAGATACAGGATCGAGAAGGCAAACAGTTTGCGTGTCGCGCGCAAGGACTGGCTGCGCCCGCGGCGGACATAGACGTTGATCGCGAGCACCAGCATGCCGGCGCCGAGCACCAGCGAGGTGACGCCGTAGATGGCGTCGAAATAGCCGAGCGCCCAGGGCGCCGCAGCCACGGCGATCAGCACGATGGTGTAGAGCAGGATCTGCAGACGGGTCGCGTCGGGGCCGGCGACGTTGGGCAGCATCGGAATGCCGGCGCGGGCATAGTCGTCGGAGCGGAACAGCGCCAGCGCCCAGAAGTGCGGCGGGGTCCAGAAGAAGATAATGGCGAACAGCAGCAGCGGCTCGACGTCGACCTTGCCGGTCACGGCGGCCCAGGCCACCACCGGCGGCAGCGCACCGGCGGCGCCGCCGATCACGATGTTCTGCGCGGTCCAGCGCTTCAGGCCCATCGTGTAGATCACGACATAGAAGAAGATGGTGAAGGCGAGCAGCGCGCCCGCGATCCAGTTGACGAGGATGCCGAGCGTCATCACCGAGAAGAAGGCGAGCGTCATGCCGAACGCCATCGCCTCGGGCCGGGTGATGCGGCCGCGCGGGATCGGGCGGTTCGCGGTGCGCGACATCTTGGCGTCGATGTCACCCTCGAGCGCCATGTTGAGCGCGCCGGACGCACCGGCACCGACGGCGATGCAGAGCAGCGAGGTGATGGCGAGCACCCAGTGGAAGTGTCCCGGCGCCATCGCCATTCCGACCAGCGCGGTGAAGATCACGAGCGACATCACCCGCGGCTTCAGCAGCGCGAGGTAGTCGCCGACCTCCGCCTCGGAGATGCGGGGATTGATGTCGATGGCGTTCTGGTCGAGGACGGACACTAGTTTAACTCGCTTCGTTATAGAGCCGCGGCGCCCGTCTCGGGCGCCGCGGAAGTTGGCTTACTGCACGCGGGGCAGCACTTCGAACTGGTGGAAGGGCGGCGGCGAGGACAGCGTCCACTCCAGCGTGGTCGCGCCCGCACCCCAGGGATTGTCGCCCGCCGGGACCTTCTTCATGAAGGCGTCGAGCACGCAGTAGAGGAAGATCAGCACGCCGAAGCCGGAGATGTAGGAGCCGATCGACGAGATCAGGTTCCAGCCGGCGAACGCATCCGGATAGTCGACATAGCGGCGCGGCATGCCCGACAGGCCGAGGAAGTGCTGCGGGAAGAACACCAAATTGACGCCGACGAAGGTGAACCAGAAGTGCGCCTTGGCCAGCGTCTCGTTGTACATGTAGCCCGACATCTTCGGGAACCAGTAGTACCAGCCGGCGAAGATCGCGAACACCGCACCGAGCGACAGCACGTAGTGGAAGTGCGCGACGACGTAGTAGGTCTCCTGCAGCACGCGGTCGACGCCGGCGTTCGCCAGCACGACGCCGGTGACGCCACCGACCGTGAACAGGAAGATGAAGCCCACCGCCCAGATCATCGGGGCGCGGAATTCGATCGAGCCGCCCCACATCGTGGCGATCCAGGAGAAGATCTTCACGCCGGTCGGAACCGCGATGACCATCGTGGCAGCGACGAAATAGGCCTGCGTCGCCGACGACATGCCGACCGTGTACATGTGGTGCGCCCACACCACGAAGCCGATGCCGCCGATCGCCACCATGGCGTAGGCCATGCCGAGATAGCCGAACACGGGCTTGCGCGAGAAGGTCGAGACAATCTGGCTGATCATGCCGAAGCCGGGCAGGATCAGGATGTACACCTCGGGGTGACCGAAGAACCAGAACAGATGCTGGAACAGCACGGGGTCGCCGCCGCCGTCGGGCGCGAAGAACGTCGTGCCGAAATTGCGGTCGGTGAGCAGCATGGTGATCGCACCGGCGAGAACCGGCAGCGACAGCAGCAGCAGGAACACCGTCACCAGGATCGACCACACGAACAGCGGCATCTTGTGCAGGGTCATGCCCGGCGCGCGCATGTTGAAGATGGTGGTGATGAAGTTGATAGCGCCGAGGATCGACGAAGCGCCCGCCAGATGCAGCGACAGGATCGCGAAGTCGACGGCCGGGCCGGGATGGCCGGAGGCCGACAGCGGCACATACATGGTCCAGCCGGCGCCGACGCCGTTCGCGCCGGGCTCACCCTCGACGAAGGTCGACATCAGCAGCAGACCGAAGGAGGCCGGCAGCAGCCAGAACGAGATGTTGTTCATGCGCGGGAACGCCATGTCGGGCGCGCCGATCATCAGCGGCACGAACCAGTTGCCGAAGCCGCCGATCATCGCGGGCATGACCATGAAGAAGATCATGATCAGGCCGTGCGAGGTCACGAACACGTTATAAGTGTGCGTTTCGTGGAATATCTGCACGCCCGGATACATCAACTCGGCGCGGATCGCGATCGACATCGCGGCACCGATGATGCCCGCGATGACCGCGAAGATCAGGTACATCGTGCCGATGTCCTTGTGATTGGTCGAATAGACGTAGCGCCGCCATCCGGTCGGATGGGCGTGCTCGTGGTCATGCGCGTGATCGCCGTGTGCCGCTGCGCTGGTTGCCATTTTCAAATCCTGCCTTGCGTCCCATTCGGACCGTGTGCGGTCCCGCCCTTTATGTCGCTTTCAGTCCCTCAAGCCGTCGCCCGGCGCTTACTGCGTCGGGCCGGCCGCGGAGGCGAAAGTGCTGGTGCCGCCGCTCGCATATTTCTTCTTCGCCGATTCAACCCAGGAGGCGAACTCCTGGTCGTTCACCACGCGAATGGCGATCGGCATGAAGGCGTGGTCCTTGCCGCAGAGCTCCGAGCACTGCCCGTAGAACATGCCGGTCTTGGTGGCCTTGAACCAGGTTTCGTTCAGCCGCCCCGGAATGGCGTCGATCTTGACGCCGAAAGCCGGCAGCGCGAACGCGTGGATGACGTCGGCGCCGGTGACCTGAACGCGAATCACCTTGTTGACCGGCACCACCATCTCGTTGTCGACGCCGAGCAGGCGGGGCTGCTTGTCCTGGGCCATCAGCGAGTCGAACTCGAACTTGCCGTTGTCCGGATAGGCATAGGACCAGTACCACTGCTTGCCGGTGGCCTTGATGGTCAGATCCGCCTTCGGCACGTCGAGCTCGAGGAACAGCAGGCGGAACGACGGCACCGCGATTCCGACCAGGATCAGCACCGGCACCAGGGTCCACACCACCTCGATCAGCGTGTTGTGGGTGGTCCGCGACGGCACCGGATTGGCCTTCGAATTGAACTTCACCACCACGACCACGAGCAGCGCCAGCACGAACAGCGTGATGACGATGATCAGGACCGACAGGAAGTCATGGAACCAGACGATGTTGTCCATCACCGGGGACCCGGAGGCCTGGAGATGCCATTCCCACGGCTCGGGCTGCCCGAGCTCGGCAAATGCCGCACCGCCCGTCGCCAACATGATGCCAGCCGACACCAAGGCGATGGTGGCCAATCCCAGCAAATGCCGGCCCACCCGACTCTTCGACATCCTCATGCCGCTCGCGCTCCCCTTACGAAATCACCCCAAGTGCATTGCCCTGTTTCCGGGAAATGCTTATTCGACCCGCCCGTCCGACAAACCGCCGCGCAAGAATACCTCTAAGAGGAATTGGGGCCAGATCGCTCAAACGCCGAAATCAAGCCTCTCAAACCATAATTCTTGATCTATCGCAATGCAGTCTTGAGCCCCCTCTGTCTGCCGTCACCCGCAAGATATTTCCCAGCAACATCAGACAAAAATACCGTTTCCCGGGATGCCGTGGCTTGACAGCCGCATTGCCCGCGGTAGGCACTGGCGGACAGTTGCGCAGGAACCTGATTCGTGCCGGCGGTGGCGGGCCAAGGCGGCGCGGGATTTGCTTGGGAATTGCCTTCAAGACGCCGTCATTGCCGTATCAGTCCACCAGCGCGAGCGAGCAGAGGGACCGACCCCGATGGGGCTTTCGAGATGGATGGCAAGGCCGGCTGATGGCCTCAAGGCGCTGATCGGCCTGCTGGCCGCCGCCCTTTTCCTTGCCCTGCCGAGCCTCGCCCATGCGCAGGGCGCGGTGCGCTCCGTCCATGGCGACTGGCAGATCCGCTGCGATACCCCGCCGGGCGCCCAGGCCGAGCAATGCGCCCTGATCCAGAGCGTGGTGGCGGAAGACCGCTCCAACGCCGGCCTCACCGTGATCGTGCTCAAGACCGCCGACCAGAAGAGCCGCCTGATGCGGGTGGTCGCGCCCTTGGGCGTCCTGCTGCCCTCCGGCCTCGGGCTGAAGCTCGACAACCAGGACGTCGGCCGCGCCGGCTTCGTCCGCTGCCTGCCCAATGGCTGCGTCGCCGAGGTCGTCATGGACGACAAGCTGCTCGGCCAGCTCCGCAGCGCCAAGACCGCGACCTTCATCATCTTCGAGACGCCGGAAGAAGGCATCGGCTTCCCGCTCAGCTTGAACGGGCTCGGCGAAGGCTACGACAAGCTGCCGTAGGGCCCTCTCACACGCTATCCACGCGATAGAGTTCCGTGTCACACCAGGTGCAGCGATAAAGGCGCCCCACAGGGGGCACCGCCATGCTCGCCGCCTTCTGGCGGCATTTCGCGCAAACGATGCCGTCTGCCGTGTCGCAGCCGGGATGGGCCGCGAGATAGGCCGCGCGCGTCGGATAGGATGTCCAGTTACGGCGATAGATGAGCAGATTTGCGAGCAGAACCAGCGCGAGAACAGCGAAGCCGATGATCAGGCCTTGATACTGATCCAGCAATGCCAGCAGGTAATTCCACATGCCGAGGCTCTCGCGACGTCAGTCCGGATGAGCCATCCAGATAGACTGAAATTTTGAAAGCCGGCTTAAGGGGAAGGCGTATCTATCGTTTCCGTAATGTGACGGCCCGCCCCTCGCGGAACTGCCGGGAAACCATTATCTTGCCTCACATCCCCCGATAATGGACGGACGCATGACCAACCCTGCCACGACCTCCCTGCTCGACCGCGCCAATCTCGACCGCGACCAGGTTCGCCACGAGGTCGCGCGCGGCCTTGCCGGTGCCGACGACGGCGAATTGTTCCTGGAATACAGCCAGACCGAAGCGCTGATGTTCGACAATGGGCGGCTGAAGCAGGCGACCTACGACACCTCGCAAGGGTTTGGCCTGCGCGCCGTAAAGGACGATGCGGTCGGCTATGCGCATTCCTCCGACGTGTCGCTGCCGGCGCTGATTCGCGCCGCCGACGCGGTGGCCGCCGTCCGCGGCGGCTATTCCGGCAGCTTTGCCGCCCCGCCGGCTCATACCAACGTCCGGCTTTATAGTGACGACAATCCGCTGGACGCGCCGGGCTTCGAGACCAAGGTCAAGCTGCTCGCCGAAATCGACGCTTACCTGCGCGACAAGGATCCGCGGGTGCGGCAGGTCAGCGTCAGCCTGGGTGCGACCTGGCAGGTCGTCGAGATCCTGCGGCCCGACGGCGAGAGCTACCGCGACATCCGCCCGCTCGTGCGCGTCAACGTCTCCGTCGTCGCCGGCCAGGGCGACCGCCAGGAGAGCGGCAGCAAGGGCTATGGCGGCCGCGCCGGCTATGCCGAATTCATCGAGAGCAAGAACTGGCGCGACGCCGCTGACGGCGCGCTGCGCGAGGCGCTGGTCAATCTGGAATCGATTCCCGCCCCGGCCGGCGAGATGGACGTCGTGCTCGGCGCCGGCTGGCCCGGCGTGATGCTGCATGAAGCCGTCGGTCATGGCCTTGAGGGCGACTTCAACCGCAAGAAGACGTCTGCGTTTGCCGGCCTGATGGGCCAGCAGGTCGCGGCCAAGGGCGTCACCGTGGTCGACGACGGCACCATTGCCTCGCGCCGCGGCTCGCTGTCGATCGACGACGAGGGCACGCCGACCAACCGCACCGTGCTGATTGAGGACGGCATCCTGGTCGGCTACATGCAGGACCGCCAGAACGCGCGGCTGATGAACATGAAGCCGACCGGCAACGGTCGCCGCCAGGGCTATGCCCATGTGCCGATGCCGCGCATGACCAACACCTACATGCTCGCGGGCGACCGCGACCCGGCCGAGATTCTCGCGTCGGTGAAGAACGGCGTGTTTGCCGCCAATTTCGGCGGCGGACAGGTCGATATCACCTCGGGCAAATATGTCTTCCAATGCACCGAGGCCTACAAGATCGAGAACGGCAAGATCGGCGCGCCGCTGAAGGGCGCCATGCTGATCGGCAACGGGCCGACCGACCTGCATCGCATCCGCATGATCGGCAACGATCTCGCGCTCGATACCGGCATCGGCACCTGCGGCAAGAACGGTCAGGGCGTGCCGGTCGGTGTCGGCCAGCCGTCGCTGCTGATGGAACGCATTACGGTGGGTGGAACGGGCGCATGAGCGTTGAAAAAGTAACTGTCAGCACCAAGCGGAAGAGCAGCGGCTGGGCCGGTCAGCTGGTGCAGCTCGCCGGCATCGTCGCCGCGGTCTTCATCGCCAAGGGCGCGCTGGCCGAGCCGTTCTACGTGCCATCGGGCTCGATGGAGCCGACGCTGCTGATCGGCGACGCCCTGCTCGCCTCGAAATTCCCCTACGGCTACGGCACCTCGTCGCTGCCGATCCAGATCAATTTGCCGGAAACCGGCCGCGTTTTCGCGGAGACGCCGAAAGCGGGCGACGTCGTCGTGTTCCGCTGGCCGGGCGACCGCTCGCAGGCCTGGGTCAAGCGCGTCGTAGGCCTCCCCGGTGACCGCATCCAGATGCGGCAGGGGCAGCTCTTCATCAACGATCGTCCCGCCGAGCTCAAGCCGGATGGCGTCGGCGCCGCCGAGGACGACAATGGCGGCAGCGAGCCTGCCTACCGCTACATCGAGACGCTGCCGAATGGCGTCAAGCACCTGATCTTCAAGATGCGCGACAACGGTCCGCTCGACAACACGCAGGAAGTGACGGTGCCGGCCGGACATCTGTTCGTGCTCGGCGATAACCGCGACAACTCGGCCGACAGCCGCGTGCCGCTGCGCTCCGGCGGCGTCGGCCTGCTGCCGGTCGACAATCTCGTCGGCCGTGCCGACGCCGTGCTCGGCTCCTGGGATCTCGGCATGCGCGGCCAGCCGGTGTGGACCTGGCTCTCCGGCTTCCGCCTCGCGCGGTTCTTCACCGCCGTGCACTGAGCCGATCTCATGACCTTCGACGACGTCAGAAAATTTGCGCTGACGTGGCCGGAGGTCGAGGACGGCACCTCCTACGGCACGCCAGCGCTGAAAGTGCGCAAGAAGATGCTGGCGCGCCTGAAAGAGGACGGTGACAGCCTCGTGATGCCGGATGTCCCGATCGACGAGCGCGCAATGCTGGTCGAGAGCCAGCCGAAGATCTTCTATTTCACCGATCACTACGCTGATTATCCGATCGTGCTGATCCGCCTGTCCAAGGCGAAGCGCGCGATCGTCGAACCATTCCTGCGGCGGCGCTGGCGCACGCTGGCCTCGAAGGCGGCGCGAGCGGATTATGATGCGCGCGCAAACGCGTGACCGGCGCCATGGATGAGGCCCGCTTCCTCGCGCTGGCGCTGAAGAACCCGGTCAACGTCGCGATCCTCGACGAACTTCATCGGATCGCGCTGCCGGATGCGTGGCTGGTGTCGGGATGTCTGGTGCAGACGGTGTGGAATGTGCGTACCGGCCGCGCCATCGATCACGGCATTGCCGACTATGACATCTTCTACTTCGACCCCGATACCTCCTGGGACGCGGAGGACGCCGTGATCCGCACACTGCAAGCCCGGCTCGGGCATCTCCACGCCAAGATCGAGATCCGCAACCAGGCGCGCGTGCATCTGTGGTACCCGGCCAAGCACGGCCTGCCCTATCCGCCCTTGTCGTGCTCGACTGACGGTATCGACCGCTTCCTCACACAGAACACACAAGTCGGCGTGAGGCGCGCTGGTGACGGGTTCGAGGTCTATGCGCCGCACGGCTTCGATGACGCCGCAGGCCTGATTGCACGCCCCAATCCCGGTCCGAATTTCTCCGCGGCGAATTACATGACGAAAGTCGTGAGGTGGAAAGCGCTGTGGCCAGAGCTCACGGTGATTGCAGCGGAGTGAGCTCTCGTAGGGTCGGCAAAGCGACTTGTCCGCCGTAGCTCGAAGAGCGAAGGCGGAAGCGTGCCCACGACCTCTCGCAATCATTGAATGATGGTGGGCACGGCGCTTGGCGCCTTTGCCCGCCCTACGGCACCGTGTCTACCGCACCACACCCGACGTGAACCCGGCCTTCCGCCGCGGCGGCTTGATGTCCTTTTTCAGGAAGCAGCGCGCTTCGCGACCGGTATAGCCGGGACGGGCATAGGTGAAGGCGCGGCATTTGTTGTCGGCGGTGCAGGCGGCCTTGCAGGCGTCCTCGCCTTCGCCTTCCTTGAGTTCGAAATTGCGCAGGTCTCCGCCGGGGCGGTCGATCGAGGTCTCCACGCCCTCGACGCGCGGCTCGATCACGCCGGCGCCGCGGACCCCGGAGATACAGCAATTGGCGGGCTGTCGCGGCGGCACGGTATTCTTGAGCCAGCACACCGCCGCGGCGCCGTCGATATCGGGATAGCTGAAGCTCCAGGAGCGGCACTTGCGATCGCGCTCGCAGAGCAGCGCGCAATCCTCGGGATCGCCCGAGGTGACCGGCGTGCTGAAATAATCGCCGCCGGGCCGGTCGAACGCGGTCTGGGCGCGCACAGGCGCGCTCGCAAGGGCGAGCGACAGCAGCGTGACGCAAGCCACGACGCTGGCCAAGACCTTGGCCATGACGGCAGGCAGGCGGCCCTTCCCCATCGGAACAGCTTTCGAGTTATTGACGGCGCTCAGGTTTTTCGGCCGGTCATTTGATCGCCGCAAACCTGTATGGGCGATGAACGGCCTAAATCCTGGTCGTTGGCCTATTTGCCTAGAGCGGGAGGGAGATGGCTCTAGAACGCGTATTCCGCGTAGGCCGGTTCCACCGAGCCCTTCCAGGCGCCGTTGAATTTCTCGAGCATCTCCTCGGCCGGAGTCCGGCCGGAATCGATGATGCGGTCGAGCGGCTCCAGATGCCGGGTCTCGTCGCGACCGATCGCGTCGATGCGGCCGCGGCGACGCAGGCCCGCATGGGCCAGAACAAGGCACTCCTTGGCGATCTCGAACAGATAGCGGTCCTTGATCCGCGCCTTGAAGCCGAACCGCGGCACGTCGTCGCGCAGGGCCTGACGCTCGGGCGCGGTCCAGTGCTTCACCAGGTCCCAGGCGGCGTCGAGCGACACGTCGTCATAGAGCAGCCCGGCCCAGAACGCGGACAGCGCCGGCAGGCGGCCCCACGGGCCGCCGTCGGAGCCGCGCATCTCGAGATAGCGCTTGAGCCGCACTTCCGGGAAAATCGTCGACAGATGGTTGGCCCAGTCCGACAGGGTGGGACGCTCGCCGGGCAGATTGTTGTTGCGGCCGTCGAAGAAGGCGCGGAACGAGGAGCCCGACACGTCGATATAATCGTCGCCGCGCTTGACGAAATACATCGGCACGTCGAGCGCGTAGTCGACATAGCGCTCAAAGCCCATACCGTCCTCGAACGCCCACGGCATCATGCCGGAGCGCGCATTGTCGGTGTCGCGCCAGATCTCGGAGCGGAACGACAGGAAGCCGTTCGGCTTGCCTTCGGTGAAGGGCGAGTTGGCGAACAGCGCGGTTGCGACCGGCTGCAGCGCCAGCGAGACGCGCAGCTTCTTGACCATGTCGGCTTCGGACGAGAAGTCGAGATTGGTCTGCACCGTGCAGGTCCGGTACATCATGTCGAGGCCGTATTGGCCGACCTTCGGCATGTAATTGGTCATGATCTTGTAGCGGCCCTTCGGCATCACCGGGATGTCGGCCCGCGACCAGGACGGCGTCATGCCGAGCCCGAGAAAACCGATGCCGAGCGGGGTCGCGATCTCGCGCACCTGCGCCAGATGCGCCATCAGCTCGCTCTGGGTCTGGTGCACGTTCTCGACCGGTGCGCCCGAGAGCTCGAATTGTCCGCCGGGCTCCAGCGAGATCGCGCCGCCGCCGGTGACATCGTAGAGGCCGATGATGTTGCCCTTCTCCATGATCGGCTCCCAGCCGAGCAGGAGCTTCATGCCTTCGAGCAGTGCGCCGATGCCGCGCGCGCCCTCATAGGGCACCGGACGGTGGCCCTCGAGCGTGAACGGCGTCTTCTCGTGCTCGGTGCCCATCCGCCATTCGGACTGCGGCTTGCAGCCGGCCTCGAACCACGCGACGAGCTCGTCGCGCGATTGCAGCGGCGTCATATCGATCTGGTCTCGCGCCATATCAAACTCTAATCAAAAGGGCGCTTCGATCGAAGGCGCGCGGGTGACGGGGACGGTCCGCGAACCCATCGGGTCCACGGACGAGCTGGTGTGCCGCGCGGTCATCGCGACGGCGAAGTTTCGTTGACGTTGACGGCCGGCGGCAGCTTCATCTCACCGCACGAGCAACCCAGGCGGTCGAGCAGACCGCTGAGCTTGACGGCATCGGCATCGGACAGTTTCGAGCCGACATATTTCTCGATCGCAGCCGAATAGGCGCCCCACATCCGCTTCTGCAACTCGCGGCCGGCCTCCGTGATCTCGACGAATTGGCCGCGCTTGTCGATCTTGCATTCGCGCCTGCAGGCGAGCCCCTCATCGACCAGCCGGTCGATCAGGCGCGAGGTCGAGTATTGCGGGATCAGCATCTGCCGCTCGAGTTCCACCGGGCGCAGCTCACCGCTCGGTGCGCGCGACAATTCGAGCAACGCGTCGTACCACGCCAGGGGCGGGAACCCGGCCTTCTTCAGGTCCTGCTCGACGCAGTCGAGCACACGGCTCTGCACCCGCATCAGGCGGATCCAGGCACTGGTTGCCTCGGTTGATGGTTTGCGTTTCATGGTCCCGCTCAAGCTCGTCGTCCGCTTCTTACCCCACTCGATGCACCTGCATCAATCTTGACTATTGCATGCAGGTGCATGTAGGCGTTCTTTCGCCCCAACCAAGCGTCAAGAGGAGGAAATTCCATGAAACTGTATTACTCGCCCGGCGCCTGCTCGCTGTCCCCCCATATCGCGCTTCTCGAAGCCGACCTTCCCTACGAGCTGGTCAAGGTCGATATCCGGGCCAAGAAGCTCGAGAACGGTGAAGACTATCTGAAGGTCAATCCGAAGGGTCAGGTCCCCGCGCTGGGCCTCGACAATGGTGAGATCGTGACCGAAGGCCCGGTCATTGTCCAGATGATCGCGGACAAGGCTCCGGCGAAGGCGCTGGCGCCCGCACGCGACAGTTCCGAGCGCTACAAGCTGCTCGAATGGCTGAACTTCCTCACCTCCGAGGTGCACAAGAGCTTTGGCCCGCTGTTCGCACCGGCCCTGAACGACGACGCCAAGGCGTTCTTCAAGGACCGCGTCATGGGCAAGCTGAAGCACATCGACAGCGAGCTCGCCGGCCGCGACTACCTGATGGGCAAGCAGTTCTCGGTCGCCGACGGCTATCTCTTCACGATGCTGACCTGGGGCGACCGGATGAAGTTCGACCTCTCGGCGATGCCAAACCTCACCGCCTACAAGGCCCGCGTCGCCGCACGGCCGAAGGTGCAGGAGGCCTTGAAGAAGGAAGGGCTGGCGCAGGCCGCCTGACCGCTCGCAACATGAGCAAGCCAAAAGGCCGGATCGACGATCCGGCCTTTCTCGTTGGTCGTCGGGCGACAGCGGCGCAGAACCAGCTCGCCGGACTATCGTACCTCTCATTAGACTTATGAACTACTGTTCGCAGAACGTAAGTGGTGCTGTCTTGTCAGTACCCGCAAAGCGGGCGAGCTTGGCGTGATTGATTGAATAATTTTTGGCTCGTATCGAGGTTTGAACTTGACGATTGCCTTCGTCCTGATCGTTGCAAGCGTATTGGTAGGAATAGCGACAGGTTATTTTTTCAGGATCTGGGCGCTGGTCGTGCTTTCGCCCTTCATCGCGATATTCGCGGCGATCATTCTTCGCGCTTACGGATTCGGAATGATGGCGGGCGTGGCCGTCGTTGCCATCTGTCTTGCCGTCTCGCAGCTCGCCTACTTCGCGACGACCTATCTGCGCTACGCGCGCGACATCTCACCGCATGACGAAATCGACGGCGAGCCAGGCGAGATAGGCGAGAAGAAAATCCGCCCCGAGCACAAGTAACGCAAACGCCGCCCAAAGCATGGGCCCCCTGCGCCGCAATCGGGCCGGCTTTCGCGCCGGCAGAACGCGGCCGAGCGCAGGCGTAACAGCATATTTCGCGGCGAGATCGCGATCGAACGCGGTCTTCCGCAGCACCAAAGAGTTCATCAAGGACACTTTCTTATTTCGTCTTCAACTTGCCGGTGGTGCGGCAAGTGTCCCAACAAGGTTTCGTTCCTCGACTGGTCAGCAAGAGTAGTGCCAACCCAAGCAAAAGAACGGCGCCGCTTTGACGCGCATATGACAATTACGCGACGGGGCGCACCGAAGGATTCTCGCACGGTTCCTACCCGGATTCTGTGACCGGTTCCACAACCTGGGGATTAATCTGACGTAACCGTGATAAAGGGCCCTGACATGCGAAAGGCCGGATCAATGATCCGGCCTCCGCCTTTGAGCGATTTTCAAGCGATCAGGCAGCAGCCGCCTTCTTCGGCGCAAAGCGGCCGTAGAACGTTTCACCCTTCGCAGCCATCTCCTCGAGCAGCTTCGGCGGCGTGAAGCGCGAGCCGTACTTGGCCTCGAGCTTGTGGCAGAGCTCGACGAACTTCTTCGTGCCCATGAAGTCGATGTAGGACAGCGTGCCGCCGGTGAACGGCGCGAAGCCGAAGCCGAGGATCGAGCCGACATCCGCCTCGCGCGGATCGGTGATGACGTGATCCTCGACCGTGCGCGCGGCCTCCACCGCCTGCACCACCAGGAAGCGCTGCTTCAGCTCTTCGACGTCGAGCGTATCAGGATCGAGCTGCTTCGGCTGCAAGGCCGAAAGGCCCGGCCACAGGCTCTTCTGGCCCTTGCCCTCGGGATAGTCATAGAAGCCCTTCTTGTTCTTGCGGCCCAAACGGCCCTGCTTCTCGACCATCTCGACCATCAGCTTCTTCTGATCGGGGTTGATGGCGTTGGGGCCGAGATCGGCTTCGGTCGCCTTCATGATCTTCAGACCGAGGTCGAGCGCGACTTCGTCCGAGAGCGAGAGCGGGCCCACCGGCATGCCGGCCATCTTGGCGCAATTCTCGATCATCGCCGGCGGCACGCCTTCGAGGAACATCTCGTTGCCCTCGGCGACATAACGGCCGACGCAGCGGTTGGCGAAGAAGCCTCTGGAGTCGTTAACGACGATCGGCGTCTTGCCGATCTGCCGGACGTAATCGAGCGCGGTCGCGAGTGCGACATCGCCGGTGTTCTTGCCGAGGATGATCTCGACCAGCATCATCTTCTCGACCGGCGAGAAGAAGTGGATGCCGACGAACTTGCCCTGGTCCTTGAAGGCCTCGGCCAGCGAGGTGATCGGCAGCGTCGAGGTGTTCGACGCGAAGATCACGTCCGGCTTGAGATATTCCTGCGCCTTCGCGAACGTCTCCGCCTTGACCTTGCGGTCCTCGAACACGGCTTCGATGACGAGGTCGACGTCCTTCAACGCGGCATAGTCCGCCGTCGGCGTGATGCGCGCGAGCAGCGCCTCAGCATCAGTCGGCTTGGCGCGGCCCTTCTTGATCTGGTCCTCGATCACCTTCTGCGCATGCGCCTTGCCCTTGTCGGCGCTCTCCTGGTCGCGATCGATCAAGACGACGTCGAGGCCGGCGCGGGCCGAGACGTAGCCGACGCTCGCGCCCATGAATCCGGCACCGATCACGGCGATCTTCTTCACCTTGGTCGCGGGCACGTCCTTCGGACGGCGCGCGCCCTTGTTCAGCTCCTGCATCGACAGGAACAGGCTGCGGATCATCGCGGCCGCTTCCTTCGAGCGCAGCACAGAGGTGAAGTAGCGCGACTCCACGCGCAGTGCCGCGTCGATCGGCAACTGTAGGCCTTCATAGACGCAGCTCATGATCGCACGCGCGGCCGGATAGTTGTCGTAGGTCTCGCGGCGATAAATCGCGTTGCCGGCCGGGAACATCATCATGCCGGCCTTGGAGAACACAGGACCACCGGGCAGCTTGAAACCCTTTTCGTCCCAGGGCGCGACAGCCTTGCCGCCGCCCTTGATCCAGTCCTTCGCCGCCTTGACGAGGTCGGCAGCCGGCACGATGGCGTGAATCAGATTGAGCGCCTTGGCCTTGTCGAGCGTCACCGGATCGCCCTTGAGCAGGATCGTCATCGCGTCCTGCGGCGGCACCAGGCGCGGCACGCGCTGGGTGCCGCCGGCGCCGGGGAACAGGCCGACCTTGACCTCGGGCAAGCCGAGACGCGTCTTGGGATTCTCGGCGGCCACGCGATAGTGGCAGCACAGCGTGATCTCGAATCCGCCGCCGAGCGCGAGGCCGTTGATCGCGGCCGCCCACGGCTTGCCCGACGTCTCGATCGAGCGCAGCACCTGCGAGAAGCGGCGGCTCTGGTCGAACAGCATCTGATTCGCGGCGGTCTCGCCCTGCTCCTTGAGGACCTTGGCGTAGGCCTGGTTCATGCCTTCGAGCATGGAGAGGTCTGCACCGGCGCAGAACGCGTCCTTGGCCGAGGTGATGACGACGCCCTTCACCGCGGCGTCGGCCGTGGTCGCCTTGACGATCGCATCGAGCTCGCTGGTCGAGGTCTCGTCGAGCACGTTCATCGAACGGCCGGGGATGTCCCAGGTGACCAGCGCGATGCCGTCGGAATCGGTCTCAACCTTGAAATTCTTGTAAGCCATGTTGGTTGCTCCCCTACCCCTTAGACGCGCTCGATGATGGTCGCGGTGCCCATGCCGCCGCCGATGCACAGCGTCACCAGGGCGGTGGACTTGTTGGTGCGCTCGAGCTCGTCGAGCACGGTGCCGAGAATCATGGCACCGGTCGCACCGAGCGGATGACCGAGCGCGATGGCGCCGCCATTGACGTTGATCTTGGCGTTGTCGATGTCGAAGGCCTGGATGTAGCGCAGCACGACCGAAGCGAAGGCTTCGTTGAGCTCGAACAGGTCGATATCCGACTTCTTCATGCCGGAACGCGCGAACAGCTTTTCGGTGACGTCGACCGGACCGGTCAGCATCATCGCGGGCTCTGAGCCGACATTGGCAAACGCGCGGATCTTTGCGCGGGGCTTCAAACCGTACTTCGCGCCCGCGTCCTTGCTGCCGAGCAGAACGGCGCCGGCGCCGTCAACGATGCCCGACGAGTTGCCGGCGTGATGCACGTAGTTGACGCGCTCGATCTCCGGGTGCGACTGCACCGCGACGCCGTCGAAGCCGCCCATCTGCGCCATCATCGTGAACGACGGCTGCAGCTGCGCCAGCGACTGCATCGTCGTCGAGGGACGCATATGCTCGTCCTTGGCGAGGATGGTGAGGCCGTTGATGTCCTTCACCGGCACGATCGACCTGTCGAAGCGGCCTTCCTCCCAGGATTTTGCTGCACGCTGCTGGCTCTGCACCGCATAGGCATCGACGTCGTCGCGCGAAAAACCGTATTTGGTGGCGATCAGGTCGGCCGAAACGCCCTGCGGCATGAAGTAAGCGGGCACCGCCATCGACGGGTCCATCGGCCAGGCGCCGCCGGAGGCGCCGATGCCGACGCGGCTCATCGATTCGGCGCCACCGCCGATCACGAGCTCATGCTGACCGCTCATCACCTGCGCGGCGGCAAAGTTCACGGCGTCGAGGCCGGAGGCGCAGAAGCGGCTGATCTGCACGCCGGGCACGGCTTCGCCGAGACCAGCCTTGAGCGCGGCAAAGCGCGCGATGTCGGAGCCGGCTTCGCCGACGGGATCGACCACGCCGAGCACGACGTCATCGACGGAATCTTCCGGCAGATTGTTGCGGTCCTTCAGCGCCTTCAGCGGCACGGTGGCGAGCGCCAGCGCGGTGACTTCGTGCAGCGAACCGTCCGCCTTGCCGCGGCCACGGGGGGTGCGAACGTGATCGTAGATGAATGCCTCAGGCATGACGCCCTCCTGATCTGGTGTTCGAATTCTGTTAGCGCGGAAGCAGGCTCAGAACGCTTCCGCCGGCAGTTCCATGATGGTGGCGCAGCCGGACTGGATGCGCGCGAGATTGGCCGCGGTTTCCGGCAGCATGCGCTCCATGAAGAAGCGGCCGGTGACGAGCTTGGTCGAGAGATAGGGCGTCGCTCCGCTGGCGGCAATCTTGGCTTGCGTCACCTTCGCCATCTTCGCCCACATGTAGCCGAGCGCGACGAAGCCGAAGAGATGCAGATAGTCGGTCGCGGCGGCGCCGGCATTGTCCGGCTTCGCCATCGCGTTCTGCATCAGCCACGTGGTGGCCTGCTGGAGATGGCCGAGCGAGGCCGAGAGCGGGGCGATGAAGGGCTTGAGCGCCTCGTCGCCGCCGTTCTCCTTGGCGAAGGCCATGACCTCGCCGAAGAACGCCATGATGGCGCGGCCGCCGTCGCGCGGCAGCTTGCGGCCGACGAGGTCGAGCGCCTGGATGCCGTTGGCGCCTTCATAGATCATGGCGATGCGGGCATCGCGCACGAACTGCTCCATGCCCTGCTCGGCGATGTAGCCGTGGCCGCCATACATCTGCTGCGCCTGCACCGCGTTGGCAAAGCCGTAGTCGGTGAGGAAGCCTTTCAGCACCGGCGTCATCAGGCCCATGTGATCATCCGCGGCCTGACGGTCCTTCGGGTCCTCGGAGCGATGGGCAACGTCGCTCTTCAGCGCGGTCCACATCACGAAGGCGCGCGCGGCCTCGTTGAAGGCGCGGATCGACAGCAGCGTGCGGCGCACGTCGGGATGCACGATGATCGGATCGGCCGGCTTGTCCGGCGCCTTTACGTCGGTGAGCGAACGGCCCTGGATGCGCTCGCGCGCGTAGGCGACGGCATTCTGATAGGCGACCTCGGATTGCGCGAGGCCCTGAACGGCGACACCGAGGCGGGCCTCGTTCATCATCACGAACATGCCCTGCATGCCCTTGTTCTCTTCGCCGATCAGCCAGCCGGTGGCACCGTCGTAATTCATCACGCAGGTCGAATTGCCGTGGATGCCCATCTTGTGCTCGATCGAACCGCAGACCACGCCGTTGCGGGCGCCGACCGAGCCATCCGGATTCACAAGGAACTTGGGCACCACGAACAGCGACACGCCCTTGATGCCGGCGGGCGCGCCCTCGATGCGGGCGAGCACGAGGTGGATGATGTTGGGGGCGAGGTCATGCTCGCCGGCCGAGATGAAGATCTTGGTGCCCGTGATCTTGAAGCTGCCGTCGGCCTGGCGCACCGCCTTGGTGCGGAGCATGCCGAGATCGGTGCCGCAATGCGGCTCGGTCAGGTTCATGGTGCCGGTCCACTCGCCGGCGACCATCTTCGGCACGTAGGTCTGCTTCTGCTCAGGGCTTCCGTGAACGATCAGCGCGGCGGTCGCGCCCATAGTGAGGCCGCCATACATCGAGAAGGCCATGTTGGCGGAGATCTGGAATTCGTTGACCGCCTGCGAGAGCGTCACCGGCAGGCCCTGGCCGCCGAACTCGGTCGGCGCCGACAGACCAAGCCAGCCGCCTTCGGCGACCTGCTTGAAGGCGTCCTTGAAACCCTTCGGCGTGGTGACGCTGCCGTCATCGGCGCGCTTGCAGCCTTCGAGATCGCCCACACGATTGAGCGGCTGCAGCACCTCTTCGGCGAGCTTGGCGGCTTCGCCGAGGATCGCCTCGCGCACGTCGCTCGATGCATCCGAGAAGCCGGCGAGATTGTCGTAGCGGTCGATCTGGAAGACGTCGTTCATCAGGAAGTTCACGTCTTCGACGGGGGCTTTATAGATCGGCATTGCGGTCTCCCGGCATGGGCTCTGACTATTGGTTTATGATTGAGCGGCGGCGAGCTGCTCCGCCATCAGGCGGTGCAGCATGTTGATGGCCTTGAGCGGGCGCACCATCACCTTGAAATTCGTGATTCGTCCCTCGGCATCGAAAGTGATGATGTCGACGCCGTTGATCTCGATGCCGTCGATGATGGTCTTGAATTCGAGCACGGCACCGTTGGCGTTTCGCCATTCGCCGACATAGGTGAAGCCCGGGCCGCCGAGCACCTTCTCGGCGCTGGCGAGATATTTGAAGGTGATGTCGCGACCGCGCTGCGGCGAGTGCACGACGGGGCTTTCGAACACGGCGTCGGGGTGGAGCAGCTCCCACAATGCCTTGGGGTCGTGGGACTTCATGAAGGCGTACCAGGAGTCGAGGCCGGTCATTGTCAGGTGCCTCCCAAAGGGCTTTGGCAAAAACGCGAAAACAACCCCATGCACAGTAGCGTCAAGGGTGCTCTTCCGGGGGTCTGGAGCCCCACCTCATATGCACATTGACGCATATGCGTCGATACGCATAAAGTCAAGCTGCTTGGTTAAGGTCACAGGGAGGCAGGTCACATGGCGCTGGGCGACGCGATCCTCGCATGCCTGACGGAACGTCCGATGACGGGCTACGAGCTCGCCAAGACATTCGATTCCTCGATCGGCTTCTTCTGGAAGGCCGACCACCAGCAGATCTATCGCGAGCTCTCCAAGCTGCGCGACCGCGGCTACATCCAGGGCCGTGAGGTCGTACAGTCCGGCAAGCCCAATAAGCTCATTTATACGCTCACTCCGGAAGGACGAACAGCGCTGCGGCACTGGGCCGCGCGGCCGAGCACCCCTCCGTCCATCAAGGACGACCTGCTGGTCCGGCTGCATGCGCTCGACAGCATCGACATCGAGCCCATCCGCACCGATTTGATGGACCGCCTGGAGCATCACCGCGACCGGCACGAGAATTACGAGCGGATCCTGAAGAAGCGTTTTCCCGAAGGAACGGCATCTGATGTGCTCGACCTCGGCAATCTGCTGCTGCTCCGCCTCGGCGCGCGGCACGAGCAGATGGTGGCGGACTTCTGCGAGGAAGCACTCGACGCGCTGTCGGCGATGAGCGGCAAGGATAAGGGGACCGGCACGGTGGTGCCGCTGGACGACGGCAAGCGCGAGGGGAAGGGCTGAGGGCGCTAGACCGGCAAATTGTCAGTCATCCCGGGCGGCACCTCGCCCTGTTTTGACCGCTCGGCCAGAAGCTGCTTTTCGGCCTCATACCAGAAGGTGTCCATTTTCCCGCTGGGCTCGCCTGCGCCTTTCCAAATCTCGTAGGCGCGCTTGCGGACGTCCTCTTCGGTCAGACCTGCCATTTTGAGCCATCCTTCGTTGCTGAAGTTCCAAGCTGCCAACACGCAGAGAGTTCCTGCCAGGGCGGGATCCCGACCGTACCCACGGGCGAGGCAGGCCGAGGCCGCCCAACTTTAAGACACCAGCGACGCGTTCCTTAACCCGTTATTTACCGTAACAGGAAAAAGTCGGTTTTCGAGGCAGACGACCCGCGTCAAATCCGATTGTCTTAACAACCGGCACGCGTGGGGAGACTGGAGGCGCCGGGTGGGGCGCCGGAGTCGGAACCGGACAGAGTCATGAATTCGCGCGTATCGTGGAGTGTTGACGGTATCGATCCATCCGTCAGGGAGCGGGCCGAAGCTGCTGCGCGCAGAGCCGGCATGTCACTCAACGATTGGCTGAACTCCACGCTCGGCGAGACTGCCCCGCAAAACTTTCGCGGGCCTTACGATCCGCGTCAGGATCAACGTCCCGATCCGCGCGCGCAGCAGATGCAGAGCCAGGAAAGCCGCGACGTCGCCGACATCCATCAGCGCCTCGACGCAATCACCCAGCAGATCGAACGGATTTCGAAGCCCGCAGCGCCGCGCCAGGATTCGTCGCGTGAGAGAGACGTATCGCGCGAGCAGGGCGTTGCCCGCCAGCTCAACGACGCGATCTCGCGGCTCGATGCCCGGCTGTCGCAGATCTCGCGGCCCCAGCCGCCGCAGCCTCAAGCGCAACAGCCCCAAGCGCCACAGCCTCAACCACCGCGACCCGCACCGGTCGAGACGCGCCAGCGCCAGGCCGATGCGGTCGAGCGTGCGGCCGCGCAAGTCTATCGCAGCTCGCCTCCCCTGAGCCCCGCGTCGTTCGACGTCGCGGTCGCCGAGATCACCGCACGGCAGAGCGAGCTCGACGGGTTCGCACCGCGCCAGCTGCCGCCGCGCGCCGCGCCGTCGATCGCGCCTTCGGCTGCTCCCTATGCTCCGCCAATGGCGCCGCTCGCGACCGCCTATGCTCCGCCGCCGCCGCAAGCAGGGCCGGATTTCTCCTCGCTCGAACGCCATCTGCTCAAGATCACGAGCCAGATCGAGTCGCTGCAGCGCCCCGACAACACCGAGCAGGCGATCAACGGCTTCCGCGCCGAGCTCGCCGAGATCCGCAACGCCATCACCGAGGCGATGCCGCGCCGCGCGATCGAATCGATCGAGAACGAGATCCGCTCGCTGCACCGTCGCATCGACGAGACCCGCTCCAACGGCACCGACGGCCAGATGCTCTCGGGCATCGAGCGCGCGCTCGCCGACATCAAGCAGGTGCTGCGTACGCTGACGCCGGCCGAGCAGCTCACCGGCTACGACGAAGCCATCCGCAATCTCGGCGCCAAGCTCGATCTGATCCTGCGCGCCAATGACGACCCCTCGACCGTACGCCAGCTCGAAGGCGCGATCTCGGCATTGCGCGGCATCGTCTCGAACGTCGCCTCCAACGAAGCGCTGGCACGGCTCTCCGAGGACGTGCAGCTGCTGTCGTCCAAAGTCGACCAGGTCAATCGCTCCTCGGACCGCGGCGACAGCTTTGCCGTGCTGGAGCAGCGCATTGCCGCACTCACCGCCGCGCTGGAAACGCGCGAGCGGCCGCAACCTGTCGAGAGCACCGAACATCTGGAAGCCGCGATCCGCGCGCTGTCCGACCGCTTTGATCGCATGCCGGTCGGCAACGACTCGGCATCGGCCTTCGCGCATCTGGAGCAGCGGGTCTCCTATCTGCTGGAGCGGATCGAGGCCAACTCCGATTCGCGTGGCGGCAATCTGAGCCGTGTCGAGGACGGGCTGCACGACATCCTGCGCCACCTCGAGCGGCAGCAGGCCACTTATTCCGCGCTCGCCGAGAGCCGCAGCTCGGCGCCGTCGCCCGATTCCGGAATGGTCGACCTCGTCAAGCGCGAGCTGTCCGACATCCGCTACAGCCAGGCCGAAACCAACCGCAGCACGCAGGATTCGCTGGAGGCCGTCCACAACACGCTCGGCCATGTCGTCGACCGCCTTTCGATGATCGAGGGCGATCTGCGTGCGGTGCGTACCGCGCCGCCGGCGCCTGCGCCGATGCCAATGGCTGCGCCCATGCCGATGGCCGCGCCGATGCAGATGGCGGCACCGGCGGAGCCGGCGCCGATGGCGCGCGAGCAGCAGCCGCCGAAATACGACCCGAAGCCCGAGCTGCAAAATCCCGCCGCCGCGCAGCATGCGCACTCCACCTTCGTGGCCGCGCCGCGCGAATTCCATGCTGCCGTGCCGGCTGCGCCTCCGCCGCTGCCGATGACGCCGGTTCCGCCGCGCGCGATCAGCGAGATCCTCGAGCCGCACACGGCGCCTGCCCGCGCCGCGATCGCGCCCGAACTGCCGCCGGATCATCCGCTCGAGCCCGGCACGCGCCCGAACGGCCGCCCCGCCACGCCGTCCGAGCGCATTGCCGCGTCCGAAAGCGCGATCAGCGAAATCCCCGCCGCTCCGAAGGAGCCGGTGTCGTCGTCGAGCTTCATCGCGGCCGCGCGCCGCGCGGCGCAAGCTGCCGCCGCGCAGCCGCCGGAGAAGCCCGCCCGCGGCGTCAAGGCCGCCATCGCGGCCCGCGTCAAGGACAAGGGCCAAGGTCAGGCACAGGCGCAAGCCCAGCAAGGCGCCTCGACCATCACCTCGAAGATCCGCTCGCTGCTGGTCGGCGCGAGCGTCGTCGTGATCGTGCTCGGCACCTTCAAGATGGCGATGAACCTGCTCGAAGGCGGCAGCACGCAGCCGGCTCCGCAGGCGATGGAGAACACGAGCCAGCCCGCACCGCAGGCGCCGCCGCCGGTCGAGAACAAGCCCGCCGCGCCCGAGCAGGTCACGCCGTCGATGACCTCGCCGACGCCGATCGGCAAGCAGTCCCTGAACAATGCCGCACCGGCGCCCGCACCTGTGACAAACTCCGGCAACACGGCGTCGGTCGAAATTCCGCCCGCGCCCGCCGCAGCCCCGCCCCCGCCCGCGTCCTCCGGCGACGTGACCGGCGCGCTGTCGGGCACGAGCCGCGCACGGCTCGGCACGATCCAGGTGCCGCCGAGCGAGAAGCTGCCTGACGGCATCGCTGGTCCCGCCCTGCGCACCGCCGTCATGAAGGGCGATGCGACCGCGGCCTACGAGATCGGCGTGCGCTTTGCCGAGGGCAAGGGCGTGGCCGCGAATTACGACGAAGCGGCGAAGTGGTACGACCGCGCGGCGCAGGCCGGCGTGGTGCCCGCGACCTTCCGTCTCGGCACGCTCTACGAA
Organism: Bradyrhizobium sp. CIAT3101; assembly: GCF_029714945.1. Taxonomy (NCBI): domain Bacteria; kingdom Pseudomonadati; phylum Pseudomonadota; class Alphaproteobacteria; order Hyphomicrobiales; family Nitrobacteraceae; genus Bradyrhizobium; species Bradyrhizobium sp. CIAT3101. The sequence continues at coordinate 767,786 of NZ_CP121634.1, read as the reverse complement.
AAGGGCCTGGGCGTGAAGAAGGACGCCGACATCGCCCGCCGCTACTACACGCAGGCCGCCGAGCGCGGCAACGCCAAGGCGATGCACAATCTCGCGGTGCTCGACGCCGACGGCGGCGGACGCGGCGCCAACTACAAGAGCGCGGCGCAGTGGTTCCGCAAAGCCGCCGACCGCGGCGTCGCCGACAGCCAGTTCAACCTCGGCATCCTCTATGCCCGCGGCATCGGCGTCGAACAGAACCTCGCCGAGTCCTACAAATGGTTCACCCTCGCCGCCGGGCAGGGCGACGCGGACGCAGCGACCAAGCGCGACGACGTCGCCAAGCGTCTCGACCCGCAATCGCTCGCCGCTGCCAAGCTCGCGATCCAGACCTTCAGCGCCGAGCCGCAGCCCGACGACGCCGTCAACGTCCAGGCGCCGGCCGGCGGCTGGGACAGCGCTCCGCAGGCGGCTGCAAAGCCCGCGCCGAAGCCGGTGGCGACCAAGAAGTCGGCCTCGGCGGCGCATTAAGCTCGATGAGATTGAGCCCGGTGCCCACCTCTCCCCAGCGGGGATAGGTCGGATCGCTTTGGCGCGCAATTGCGCGCCTGAGCGATCCGGGTGAGGGGCCGCGGTACTCACTGAGACTGTAACCCCTCACCCGGATCGCATCTTCGATGCGCTCCGACCTCTCCCTTCGGGAGAGGTGATCCGCGTCCCTGGCTTGATCAGTTCAGACAAGCTGGTCCCGATCATTCACCACGCGCAAATTTCCCGGTCCCGCCCCGCACCGAATTCCGCTATTGAAGGACGCGGCATGCCCTTCGAGCGAGCGCTCCGCGAAATCGATCCGTCTCGCCGGAGCGTGGGTCCGATGCAGCTCTACCTTCCGATCGCCGATCTTCCGGTCAACGTGTTCCTGGTGCTGGCGATGGGCGCGGCCGTCGGCTTCGTCTCCGGCATGTTCGGGATCGGCGGCGGCTTCCTGATGACGCCGTTGTTGATCTTCATCGGCATCACGCCCGCGGTCGCGGTCGCCTCGGTGGCGAGCCATATCGCGGCCTCGTCGTTTTCCGGGGCGCTGACCTATTGGCGACGTCGCGCGATCGATCCGGCGCTGGCGAGCGTGTTGTTGTGCGGCGGCGTGACCGGAACGGCGCTGGGCGTGTGGACCTTCACGCAGCTTCGCGCGCTCGGCCAGCTCGATCTGATGATCGCGCTCTCCTACGTGGTGCTGCTCACCACGGTCGGCAGCCTGATGTTCTCCGAAGGCCTGCGCGCATTGATGCGGACCCGGCGCGGCGCCGTGCCGCCGCGGCGCACGCACAGCTGGATCCACGGCCTGCCGCTGAAGATGCGGTTCAAGCGCTCCAAGATCTATCTGTCGGTGATCCCGGTCGTCGTCATCGGCGTCGTGATCGGCTTCATCGGCGCGATCATGGGCATCGGCGGCGGCTTCATCCTGGTTCCGATCATGATCTATATCCTGCGCGTGCCGACCTCGACGGTAATCGGAACCTCGATGATCCTGACATTGGTCACCATGCTGTTCGCGACCATGCTGCATGCAGTGACCAATCATCTCGTCGACGCCGTGCTGGCGCTGATCCTGATGGTCGGCGGCGTGACCGGCGCGCAATTCGGCGCCCGCGCCGGCCAGAAGATCCGCGGCGAGCAGCTGCGGCTGCTGCTGGGCCTGCTGATCCTTTCGGTCGGCGTCCGCTTCGCGGTCGAGCTGGTGATCCGCCCCGAAGACCTCTTCACCATCCGTGAGCTGGGAGTGAGCGGATGACGCGGGTTGTTCTCGCGGCGCTTCTGGTCCTGTGGCTCGGCGCGTCCGCGCGGGCCGAGCGGCTGATCGTGTCGGTCTCCAACCACCGCGTCACGGTGACGCCAAACTATTCCGGCGAGGAGCTGGTGCTGTTCGGTTCGGTGGAGAAGGACGCTTCCACGCCGGCCGACCGCACGGCCTACGATCTCGTGGTCACCGTGATGGGCCCGCGCGCCGACATGGTGACGCGGCGCAAGGAGCGCACCTTCGGCATCTGGATCAACACCGACTACCGACAGTTCCTGCAGGTGCCGAGCTATCTGGCGCTGTTCGCCAATCGGCCGTTCGACAGCATCACCTCGCCCGAGATCGCGCGGCGGCAGCAGATCGGGCTCAACAACGTGCTGCTGACCCAGCGCGTCAGCGGCGATTACGCCGACGTGGTGCCGAACGACGCCTTCCGCTCCGCGTTCATTCGCCTGCGCACCCAGCGCGGGCTGTATCGCGAGGATGCGAGCGCGGTGACGTTCCTGACCCCAACATTGTTCCGCACCGGCATCCCGCTGCCGGCGGAGGTGCCGATCGGCACTTATGAGGTGGACATAAAACTGTTCGCGAACGGCGCGTTCATCGGCAAGACCGAGACCGCGTTCGAGATCGTCAAGGTCGGCTTCGAGCAATTCGTCGCGACGACGGCGCGGCAGAACGGGCTGGTCTATGGCCTCGTCACCGCGGCCATGGCGCTGATGACGGGATGGATGGCGTCGATCGTGTTTCGGAAGGATTAGCCTCCGCCGTAGGGAGGCGCGCCACTCTCTCCTTTCGTCATCGCCCGGCTTGACCGGGCGATCCAGTATTCCAGAGGCCGGCGTTATGTAGCTCGCTCTCACAACAATGGCCGCGGCGTACTGGATGCCCCGGTCAAGCCGGGGCATGACAACAGACGCAGTGATGCCTACGGCGCCTCAACCACCGTCGGCACGCCGGGCTCAAGCAACCGCAACCGCGTCCCGAAGCCGAGCACATCAAACGTTTTGCGCAAATCCTCGCTGTTCTGGCGGAAATGCGCCCAGCCTTCGGTATGCACGGGCACGATCATCGCGTCGGGAAAGGCGCGCGCGGTCTCGATGGTGTCGTTGGTGTCCATGGTGAGATGGAACGGCCCGCGGGTTTGCGCAGCACCCGCAAAGGGCAGCACCACGCCGCATTTGAAGCGGCGCGCGACTTCGGCGACGCCGTCGAACCAGGTGGTGTCGCCGCTGATATAGACCGCGCTCGTGTCCTTGCGGCTCGACTGCACCACGAAGCCGATGACATCGCCCGACAGCGGCTCGATGCCGGCCGGGCCGTGACGCGCCGGCGTGGCGGTGATGGTCAGCGTGTTGCCGTCGGCGTCCTTCAGATGCGCCGTCGCCCAGGGCGCGAGGCCCTCGACATGGCCGCCGAGACGTTTTGCGCCGGCCTCGGTCGTCAGCGCGCGCGGCGCCTTGAGCAGATAGTCGCGGCCGGACTTGTCGAGATTGTCGGAGTGCTGGTCGTGGCTGAGCAGCACGGCATCGATCGGGCCGATCGCGTCGGCCTTCACCGCGGGACCGATGGTCTTCTCGAGCTTCACATGCGGCAACTGATAGGCGCCGGGCGCATCGAAGGTCGGATCGGTGAGCAGGCGAAAGCCGTCGATCTCGATCAGCGCGGTGGGGCCGCCGATCAGGGTGATGGACACAGGCATGAGGGGAACTCCTCTTACACGATCGCCTTTGCGGGGCGCGTCACCAGGTAAATGCCGAGCGCCACCGGAATGATCCCCAGCAGGTCGCGCATCTCGACATGCTCGCCGAGCACGAGGAAGGCGAACAGCATGCCGAGCGGCGGCATCAGGAAATGATAGGCACTGGCAGCCGTGGCGCCACACACTTTCAGGAGATGAAACCAGAGCCAGTAAGCCAGGATCGAGCCGCCGAGCACGAGGAAGGCGAAGGCGCCGATCAGGCTTGGGGTGACATCGATCGCATGAACGTCGGCGAAGGTGAGCGCGACCGGCGTCAGCACGATGCCGGCGGCGAGATTCTGCACGCCGTTGCCGATCCACAAGGACCCCTTCGGCGCGAACAGCTTGAACAGGATGGTGCCGGCGACGATGGAGGCGAGCGAGGCCAGCGTGAACAGGATGCCGTGCAGAGAGTCCATGCCGACCGAGAGGCGATGCCAGACGATCAGGGTGACGCCGATGATTCCGAGCGAGAGGCCGCTCGCCTTGCGCCAGGTCATGCCCTCGCCGAGCAGAAGCGCCGCGAGCGCGGCCGTGAACACCGGGTTGGCCGAGACGATCAGGCCGCCGAGGCCGGCGGAGACCGATTGCAGGCCGGTGTAGCCGAGCCCGAGATAGAGCGCGTTGTTGGCGATGCCGAGCACGGCAAAAATCAGGGCATCGCGCCACGACAACGACCAGTCGCCGCGGATGGCGGTGGCGCCGAGGATCAAGATGCCGGCGAGCGAGAAGCGCGCGGCCAGCAGGATCAGCGGCGGGCAATGGGTGACGCCGATCTTGCCGGCGACGAAGGCGTAGCTCCAGAGCAGGCAGAACACGCCGATGGCGAGCGGCAACGTGTTGAAACGGCTGCGGGGGACCGAAATCGAAGGGGCGAGGGACATGGCATTCTCCTGAGCCCTCGATCTAGGGACGCCGCTTGCTATTTGGAAATTAAATGATTAACTCGTCATCAGTGGATTTTCGAATGGAGGCGCCTATGCTCGATCTGGAGCTCCTGCGCAGCTTCGTTTCGGTGGTCGAGGCCGGCGGCTTCACCCGCGCCAGCGAACGCGTCCATCGCACGCAGTCGACCGTCAGCCAGCAGATCAAGCGGCTGGAGGAGGATGTCGGCCAGGTGCTGCTGCACCGTGACGGCAAGGATGTGCGCCCGACCGAGGCCGGCGAGCGGCTGCTGTCATATGCCCGGCGGCTGCTGTCGCTGGCCGAAGAGGCGCGTGACGTGCTGCGCGAGCCCGACGGGGGCGCGGTCCGGCTCGGCATCCCCGAGGATTTTGCGGCGTATCGGCTGGCAAAGCTGCTCGGCGCGTTCTCGCGCTCGCATCCGAACCTGCGGCTCGACGTGCGCGCCGACCAGAGCAAGAACCTCGCCCGCGATCTCGAACGCGGCGAACTCGATCTCGCGCTCTACAAGCGTGAGGCCGGCGGCAAGGAAGCCATCGCGATCTGGCCGGAGGAGGTGCACTGGGTCACCAGCAAGAGCCATCCGGTCGATATCAACGTGCCGTCGGTGCCGCTGATCGGCTTTCCGCTCGGCTGCCTCTACCGCGCCGGCGCCATCCATGCGCTCGAAACCGCCGGCCGCGCCTGGCACATGTCCTATATGTCGTCGAGCCTCGCCGGCATCCAGGCCGCGGTCGCCGCCGGCATGGGGCTGAGCATCCTGTCGGAGATGTCGATCCTGCCGGACCATCGCGTGCTGACCGCGAAAGACGGCTTTGCGCCGATCAACAGGACCGAGGTGGCGCTGATGGCCGCGCCGAACGCCAGCTCCGCGACGTTGCGGCTGGCGGATCGATTGGCGGAGTTTTGCGAGGACGTGCAGGCGAAGGCGGCGTGAGGCGTTGCAGGCGAAATCGGCCGCCACAACACCGGTGCGTTCCCTCCCCCCTTGCGGGGGAGGGCTAGGGAGAGGGGTACCACACAGGGACTCTCTCGGTTCGCACGCGACGACTCACAGATGGACCTCTTCCTGGGCCACCCCTCTCCCCCACCCTCCCCCGCTGTTCAGACCGGGGAGAAGGTGGACAGGTGTTCGGAGACATCGTGGACACTTTCGACAGCTCAGTAAGGAGGCTGTCGGATGCCGTTCCACGAGGTGTCCCGGATGGACGCGAGATCGGAGTTTGTCGTGCTGGCCTCGGACGAGGGAGCCAATGTTCGGCAGTTGTGCCGTCGGTTCGGCATCAGCCCGACGACCGGCTACAAGTGGCTGGAGCGTTGGCGAGCGGCCGGGATGAGCGGGCTTCAAAAGCAGTCGCGGCGGCCACAGACGTCGCCGGCACGCAGTGCTGCGGCGATCGAGGAGGCCGTGCTTGCGCTTCGAGCCGAGCATCCGGCCTGGGGCGGGCGGAAGATCGCCAGGCGGCTGAAGGATCTGGGGCAGGAAGCCGTTCCGTCGCCCTCGACGGTGACGGCAATCCTGAAGCGTCATGGGGTGGAACTGGGCAAGTTTGGTGGCGGCTCGCCCACCTTCACTCGCTTCGAGCGGTCGCGGTCGAACGAGTTGTGGCAGATGGACTTCAAGGGCCACGTGGCCATGCACACCGGCCGGCTTCATCCATTGACCGTGCTCGACGATCATTCGCGCTTTTCGGTGACACTGGCGGCGTGCGCCGACCAGCAGACCGAGACGGTCAGGCAGCACCTCATCGCGGCCTTCCGCCGCTATGGCCTGCCCGAGAGGATGATCACCGACAACGGTTCGCCCTGGGGCGACGGTCCGGGCAGCCCGTTTACCCCGCTTGGCGTCTGGTTGATCGAGCATGGCGTCAAGATCAGCCATTCCCGGCCCTATCATCCGCAGACCATGGGCAAGGACGAGCGCTTCCACCGCAGCCTCAAGGCCGAAGTGTTGTCGGCTCCTGCCTTCGCCGACATCGCTGCCGCTCAGCGGGCTTTCGAGCGATGGCGTACCGTCTACAACACGCAACGGCCGCACGAAGCGCTCCAGCTCGCAGTGCCGGCCAGCCGCTATCAACCGAGCCCGCGCGATTATGTCGAGACGATCGCGCCCTTCGAATACGCACCAAACGACGCTGTGCGCCGGGTTCAGCAGAGCGGTCACGTCAGCTTCCGCGGTCGCAATCTCAAAGTCCCGAAGGCCTTCCGCGGCAAAGACATCGCATTCCGGCCAACCATGGAGGATGGCGTCTTCGACGTCCTCTTCAGAACCCAGACGATTGCAACCGCCGACATCCGACCTCTCGACGGACGGCTCGAAAGTGTCCACGATGTCTCCGAACACCTGTCCACCTTCTCCCCGGTCTGAACACCCTGGAGGGGGAGGGTAAGAAAGCTACGCCCGCATCCGCGCTTTCGCGCCCGCGACGATCTGCATCGCGACGCCGGCGATCCAGCCGAGCAGCACCAGCCAGCTCAACGCGCCCTCCGCCTCCAGGCGCAGCACGATGACGGCGACCGACGCGAGCGCTGCGAGCGTGGCGCAAAGGGTGCCGGCGGAGCTCAGGAATTCCGCGGCGTCGATGTGGCTGTGCGCCTCGTCGAAGGGCAGCTGCGGCGTGTCGATGCCGAGATAGAAACCGACGGCGCCGAGCAGCATCATCAGCAGCAGAAAGCCCTGCGTGGTGAGCGAGGCGATCGCCGATCCGACATAGGCGCCGACGAACAGCCCGCACGCCGCGCCGGCCATCGCGAGGCCCACGCGCTCGAGAAAGTGCGCAGTCTTGCGAACACGAAACCGCATGGCCGGCCTCCGTGATGCCCCGAACGGACGGAGGTTAGGCCAGATTTGCGACGGGCGGAAGGTGAGGAGAGTTACGGATGCGTGAGGTGGGGGGTGATGTGGCGCGGCCTTCGCGCCACACATGCGGCCCCTTACCGCGCTCCGAACGTGGTCTTGCCGAACAGCGCCTTCTGCGTCGAGGGCTGCGAGCGCCAGTATTGCGGCGGGGCCTCGACCTCGCCGCCGATCTCGGCTGCGGCGTGCCAACCCCAGCGGGGGTCGTAGAGCATGCCGCGGGCGAGCGCGACCATGTCGGCCTTGCCGGACGCCACGATGTCTTCCGCGTGCTTGCCTTCCGTGATCAGGCCGACCGCGATGGTCGGCAATCCCGTCTCGCGCTTGATGGCATCCGCGAACTGCACCTGATAGCCGGGGCCGAGCGTGATCTTCTGCTGCGGCGAAACGCCGCCGGAGGATGCATCGATCCAGTCGACGCCGCGCGCCTTCAGCGCCCTGGCAAATTCGATGGTCTGCGCCAGATCCCAGCCGCCCTCGACCCAATCGGTCGACGACACCCGCATGCCGACCGGCTTGTCGTGCGGGAATACCGCGCGGACAGCGTCGTAGATCTCGAGCGGGAAGCGCATGCGGTTCTCGAGCGAGCCGCCATATTCGTCGGTGCGCTTGTTCGAGATCGGCGACAGGAACTGGTGCATGAGATAGCCGTGCGCGCCGTGCAGCTCGATCGCGTCGATGCCGATCCGCTCCGCGCGCTTCGCGCTGTCGACGAAGGCCTCGCGGATACGCTTCAGGCCAGCGGCATCGAGCGCCACGGGCGCGGCCTCGCCCTCCTTGTGCGGCAGCGCCGACGGCGCCACCGTCTGCCAGCCGCCCTCGCTGAGCGGAATGAGCTGGCCGCCGTCCCAGGGCCGCGCGCTCGACGCTTTGCGGCCCGCATGCGCGAGCTGCATCGCGATCGCCGTGCTCGAATGTTTCCGCACCGAGGCGAGGATCTGCTTCAGCGCGGCCTCGGAGGCGTCGCTGTAGAGCCCGAGGCAGCCCGGCGTGATGCGGCCGATCGCCTCGACATGGGTGGCCTCGATGCAGAACATCGCCGCGCCCGACAGCGCGAGATTGTTGATGTGGGTGAAATGCCAATCGGTGGGAACGCCGTCTTCGGCCGAATACTGGCACATCGGCGACACCACCAGACGGTTCTTCAAGGTCAGGCCGCGCAGCTTGATCGGGGAAAACAGGGCGCTCATGCGGGGGATCCGGGGATGGAGGGCGATCGGGGCGGATAAAAGCAATTGCATGAAGTGTAGTGGGGGATGCGCGGATTGCGAGGTGCGCGGGGGACATGGCGGATGGCGGGGCCATGCATTACGCAGCGGGTTTGGCGTGAGGTAGCGCGTAAAATTCCGCTGTCGTCCCGGCGAAGGCTGGGACCCATAACCCCAGGGAGAGGTTTGGCGAAGATTCGCAGTTCGGTACTTCTACCGCTCGTGATCGACAGATCACGCGGTATGGGTCCCGGCCTTCGCCGGGACGGCGGCGGAGAATGTGGCGACAGCGACCCTTACGGCAATTCCTCGAACTTCCCCGGCTGCGGCTTGCCCATGCGGATCTTGCCGTCGGGCAAGAGCTCGCCATCGGCCTCCGCCGAGAACTGGATCGTATTGCCACCGCCGTCGCGCTTGGTCGCCTTGCCGAGCGGGCCGAGCTTATCGGCGAGCGCAGTGTCCTCAGTGACGAACACGCGGTAGTCGGTGAGGTGGAAGCGGCGCGGCGCGAGCCAGGTCAGCGCCGGCACGGAGCTGCGCATGTCGAGATCCTTGGCATTATCGGCGCTGATGCCGGTGGCGTCGCGAAATAAGTCCGGGCCGTCGAGCAGTTTCGCGCGTGCGCCGTCGATAGCGTAGACGTTCAGCGTGACGATGTGGCGCTCGCTGCGGAATGACACCACGACGGTCCGCGAATCCGCCGACCACGCCGCGTGGAAGGCGTCCGGCGCAGAGTCGAGGATATTGTCGTCGGTGACGTTGTCGAGCGTCATCAGCTTGCGATGCGCAGGCTCCGCCATCAGCGAGAGGCGGAAATTCTCCGAGCCGGCATCGCCCTCGCCATGCGCCGCAACCGACAGCTTCCCGTTCGGCGCCTTGCCGCCGAGGATGATGGCGTATTCGCCCTTGCCGTATTTGTGCTCGGCCGTGGCGAAGGCGGGCGATGCGGCGAGGGTGAGGAGAAGGGCGAGGACGGCGCGGCGGTGGGGCATGTGAATTTGTCGCAGGACTGCGTGCGGCGTTCAAGCTCGCCGGCGCTCCGCCGCGGCGCGATTGCGAACGGCGGTTCGTGCCTTACTGCGCTCCGGCTCGCGTTCACTCCGCCAGTGTGAACTGCAACAGCAGCGTGCGCTGGAGCAACGAGAAATTGTCGTCCGACACCATCGTCAGCACGGTCTCTCCCTCGGCCGTGACATGGGCGTCGATGCCTTCCATGTTGTCGATCTCGTGGCCGAGATCGGCTTCGAACAGCACGGGACCGTCGACCAGGGCACCCGGCGCGATGGTCTTCAGCGGTAGCGAGCGGATGCGGATGTTGATGCCGGTGAACCAGGAGAATTTGCGCTCGAGAATCAGCAACTGGCCTGACGGCAGCAGCACGGCGTCGCTGATGAACTGCTTGTCGGTGCGCCTGATGCTGAACTGGCCCGGCGACGGACCGCCGATCAAAAAGCCGATCAGATTGCCGTCAGCATCGAAGCCGCCTTCCGACATCGCGATCAGCGTGCCCGCGAGCGGCTGGCCCTTCATGTCCTTCGGCACGAACACCAGCGCCTCGAGCCCCTTGTTGTAGGGCAGCTTGCGTAACCCCGGCGGTGTCGGCACCACCTCGCCGCGGGCGCGGGTGCCGCCCTTGGCGAAGTCGAAGCGCATGATCTGGTTGACGCGTTCGAGGCCGACATAGACGAGGTTGCCGTCGCGCGCGAGCGACTCGGTGTCGTACCAGAGCCGCTTTTCCGTGATCGGCCGCCCCTCGGTGTTGAGCATCGGCGCGGCCTCGACGTCGTCGAGCCCGATCATCCTGCTGCCGGAATAGCGGATGCTGCCGGTGAACCAGGTGCCTTGATCCGACAGCGCAAGAACCGCGCGCCCTTGTCATCGAGGAAGCGGAAGCCGGACAAGCCGCCAAAGCCGCGATGCGGCGAGGTCAAAACCAGCCCGCTGCGATAGACGAGCTGACCGAACCGCGTGCGCACGCGGTCGCGCGGCTCGAAATTCGGGATCGGCCGCGCATTGACCTCGATGCCGGCAGGCTCGGTGACGGCATGCTCGGGCTGCGCCGGCTTAGGCGCGGCCTGCGCTTGTGCGAGCCGGGAAAGAGCGAGAGTTGAAAATCCCGCCGCCGCGTGGCCGAGAAAGAGGCGGCGGGATTGCTTGTTGCTCACGAATGCAGTTTGCGTCGCGGGCGATTGGCCGGTTGCGTGGGCGCGGTGTTGGTCTCGCTGAAGAGTTCGGCGAGTTTTTCGGTGATGGCGCCGCCGAGCTCTTCGGCGTCCACGATCGTCACCGCGCGGCGATAGTAGCGCGTCACGTCATGGCCGATGCCGATCGCGATCAGCTCGACCGGCGAGCGGGTCTCGATCTCCTCGATGATGTGGCGCAGGTGCCGCTCGAGATAGTTGCCGGGATTGACCGACAGCGTGGAATCGTCGACCGGCGCACCGTCGGAGATCATCATCAGGATCTTGCGCTGCTCGGGCCGGCCGAGCAGGCGCTTGTGCGCCCAATCCAGTGCCTCGCCGTCGATGTTCTCCTTCAGCAGCCCTTCGCGCATCATCAGGCCAAGGTTTTTCCGCGCACGGCGCCACGGGGCGTCGGCGGACTTGTAGATGATGTGGCGGAGATCGTTGAGGCGACCGGGATTGGCCGGCTTGCCGGCGGCAAGCCACGCCTCGCGCGATTGCCCGCCCTTCCAGGCGCGCGTGGTGAAGCCGAGGATCTCGACCTTGACGCCGCAACGCTCCAGTGTGCGCGCGAGAATGTCGGCGCAGGTCGCAGCCACCGTGATCGGACGTCCGCGCATCGAGCCGGAATTGTCGAGCAGCAGCGTCACCACGGTGTCGCGGAACGTCGCCTCCTTCTCGTGCATGAAGGACAGCGGATGATGGGGATCGGTCACGACGCGCGACAGGCGCGCGGGATCGAGGATGCCCTCTTCGAGATCGAACTCCCAGGCGCGGTTCTGCTGCGCCATCAAGCGCCTCTGCAGGCGGTTGGCGAGACGGGCGACGATGCCCTGCAGATGCGCGAGCTGCTTGTCGAGATAGGCGCGCAGGCGCTCCAGCTCGTCATGGTCGCAGAGATCTTCGGCCGCGATGACCTCGTCGAACTTGGGCGCGAAGGCGTGATATTCCGGCCCGCGCGGCTCGTTCTTGCCGTGCGCGTTCGGACGCGTCGCCTCGCCCGGCGTCTCGTCGTCGCCGAGTTCGCCGTCGTCGAGCGTATCCGAGGTCGAGGCCTGCGCGCTTTCCATCGCGCTGTCGCTCATCTCTTCCGACGACGCCTGCGCCTGGTCGGCGCTCATCTCCTGCGCGGCATCGGAATCGGGCGAGCCCTCGGCGCCGGACTGATCGTTGTCGCCGTCCTGGTTCTCGTCGTTGTCGTCATTGTCTTCGCTGTCGGCGCTGCGCTCGTCGCCGAGCTCGAGCGCGGTCAGCAGATCATGCACGGCGTCGCCGAACCTGGTCTGGTCCTCGACGAGGTTATCGAGCCGATCGAGCCGCTTGCCGATCTTGTCTTCGAGAATCGGACGCCAGAGATCGACCATCTTCTTGGCGGCCGTCGGCGGCGCCATGCCGGTCAGGCGCTCGCGCACCAGCATTGCCAGCGCATCGGCCAGCGGCGCATCGGCGCGGTCGGTGATCTCGTCGAACTTGCCGCGGTGAAAATGATCGTCGAGCATCGCGGTGAGATTCTTGGCAACGCCGGCCATGCGGCGCGCGCCGATCGCCTCGACACGGGCCTGCTCGACCGCCTCGAACACGCCGCGCGCCTGCGGATTGCCGGGCATCAGCTTGCGATGCAGCTTGGCGTCGTGACAGGCGATCTTGAGCGCGATGGAGTCGGCGTGGCCCCGTACGATCGCGGCATCGCGCTTGGTCATTTTTCGCGCCGGCTCGGGCAGCCGCGCCTTGCCGGGCGCGAGGCCCGGGCGCTCGGCCGCGAAGCTCACGTCGAGCTCGGGCGCCTTGGCGATCGCCTTGAGACACGAGGCCACCGAGCGCTTGAACGGCTCGGTCGGCGCTTCCTTGGTGTTGCGGAATTTGGAGTTGGAGGGCGTGCTCATCTCGATCTCACCGTCGTCCCCACGAAGGCGGGGACCCATAGCCACCGACGGTTGGTGCGTCAGGGAAAATGATCAGCGTCGCGTCATCGAGAGACCTCGCGGCATGGGTCCCGGCCTTCGCCGGACCCATGCCACGAGAGAGATCAGGACAGCGCCACGTTGACTGCCGATTCCGGCAGCTCCGCATTGAAGCAGCGCTGGTAGAACTCGGCGACCAGCGGACGTTCGAGCTCGTCGCACTTGTTGAGGAAGGTGACGCGGAACGCAAAGCCGATATCGCCGAAAATGTCGGCGTTCTCGGCCCAGGTGATCACCGTACGCGGGCTCATCACCGTCGACAGATCGCCATTGGCGAAGGCGTTACGGGTGAGATCGGCGAGGCGGACCATCTTGTTGACGATGTCGCGGCCTTCCTGGGTGCGATAGTGCTTGGCCTTCGCCAGCACGATCTCCACTTCCTCGTCGTGGCTGAGGTAGTTGAGCGTGGTGACGATCGACCAACGGTCCATCTGGCCCTGGTTGATCTGCTGAGTGCCGTGATAGAGGCCCGAGGTGTCGCCGAGGCCGACCGTGTTGGCTGTCGCAAACAGGCGGAACGACGGATGCGGCTTGATCACCTTGTTCTGGTCGAGCAGCGTCAGGCGGCCGGAGACTTCCAGCACGCGCTGAATCACGAACATCACGTCCGGACGGCCGGCGTCGTATTCGTCGAACACCAGCGCGACGTTGTTCTGCAGTGCCCACGGCAAGATGCCGTCACGGAATTCGGTGACCTGCTTGCCGTCGCGGACCACGATCGAGTCCTTGCCGACGAGATCGATACGGCTGATGTGGCTGTCGAGGTTGACGCGCACGCAGGGCCAGTTCAGGCGGGCGGCGACCTGCTCGATATGGGTGGATTTACCGGTACCGTGATAGCCGGTCACCATCACGCGGCGGTTGCGGGCGAAGCCGGCGAGAATGGCAAGCGTGGTGGCGCGGTCGAAACGGTAGTCGGAATCGACTTCGGGCACGTGAGGATCGACTTCGGAATAGGCCGGCACTTCGAGATCGCTGTCGATCCCGAACACCTGGCGCACCGACACCTTCATGTCGGGCAAACCGGAAACTTCCTCAACTTTGGACAGGGCGGCGGTCGTCATCAATCCTCCGAGGCCCCGGGCGGTCCCGAGACCAGTTATTTGCACGTTGGCTGCGGCTGGGTGCGTCTGCGAACGTATCAGAGACAACGTGCCGGCAGAAGCCCATGCACCAATCAAAGTTCCGTTGTCTTTTCATTTAGATAGGCAAGGAACGCGATTTTTGGAAGGCTGCCCTGCAAATCCCGCCCAAATTTCGCGCCGGATAGGCGCCCTGCCCAGGCAAATGGCACTTTCATCGCCCCACCCTACTTATGTAAGGGTCTGAACCCGAATGCCCCAGCCCGCTACAGAGACCTCGTGACGTCGTTCCTTGACCCCCTGATATCGTTCGTCTCAGTCCATGCGTGGCTGGCTTACCTGACCCTATTCCTGGCGGCGCTTCTCGAGGCGGTCCCGGTGGTGGGGTCGGTGATTCCGGGCTCGACCATCATCCTGGCGCTGAGCGCCCTGGTTCCCGGCGGCGACCTGAAACTGCAATGGGTCTTGCTCGCGGCCGCCGTGGGCGCCGTGATCGGCGACGGCTCGGCCTACTGGATCGGCCATCGGCGGCAGCGCGAAATCCTCAACACCTGGCCGCTGACGAACTATCCGCGCGTGGTCGAGGAGAGCGAGACCTTCTTCCACCGCTTCGGCACCTGGGCCGTGTTCTTCGCGCGCTTCGTGCCGCCGATCCGCGCCTTCGTGCCCGTAACGGCCGGCGCGCTCGGCATGGCGCCCGCGAAGTTCTATGCGGTCAACATTCCGGCGATCCTGGTCTGGGCCCCGGCCCATGTGCTGCCGGGCGTGCTGGCGGTGTCGGCCTTCCACCAATATTTCGGGGTGCCGCACGAGGGGCATCCGTTCAAGCATCTCTGGATTTTGACTGTGGTGGCAGTCGCGATCGTGGCGGGCATAACAATCTGGATCTATCGCCGGCGGCAGAACGGCGTCGTCGCAACGGCCAAGCCGCGGGCGTAGTGCTTACCCTCCCCTGGAGGGGTCCGAGACGAGCGTAGCTCGCTCGTGGGTCGCTACACATGAAGCGAAGCGCAATGTGTAGCGGGGTGGGGTGACGGTCCCTCGTCATCGAAATCTGCCCGTGTTGAGAGATCACCCCACCCCGCTCGCGCTGCGCGCGATCGACCCACGAGCGAGCTACGCTCGTCTCGGACCCCTCCAGGGGAGGGTGACAGCCTGGCCTATCCCCCTGCCCTCCGCCCCGGCGCCGGTCCCACATACCTTGCCCGCGGCCGGATCAGCTTGCCGAACTGCAATTGCTCGCTCGCATGCGCGATCCAGCCGACGCTGCGGGCCATCGCGAACAGGGCGAGCTCGCTGCCCGCGGGTAAGCGCAGCGCGTGGACGAGCACGGCGAGGACGTAGTCGATATTGACGAACTCTCCGGTCGCCTCCGCGATCCGCTCAGGCACCTCTTTGGTGAATTTGCGCGGCGCGCCGGCACGGGCCAGCGCGTTCAGCAGCGATTGCGCGCGGGGATCGCCGCGCTTGTAGACGCCGTGGCCGAAGCCCGGAAAACGCTCGCCGAGCGCGACGCGCTCGCGCACCATCGGCTCGACGTCGCGATCGACCAGCGTCTTGACCAGCTGCGAGGCCAGCACGCCGGCGCCGCCGTGTTTCGGGCCTTTCAGCGCGGCGAGGCCGGCGATGACGGCATCGTAGAGATTGAGCCCGGTGGACGCCGCGCAGCGCGCGGTGAAGGTCGAGGCGTTCAGTTCGTGATCGGCGAGCAGCACCAGCGCGCGGCGGATGAGGTCGGGCGCGTGCTTGTTGTCGCCCGCCCAGATTCGCGCGATCTGCTGATGCAGCGGCTCCGATGACGGTTCGGAATTCAGCATCGTGGCAACGAGCAGCCGGACGATGCGCGCGCCGACCATCGCGCGGCCATCGGGCGCGCGGGTGAAAGCGCGCGAATCGGCGCTGGCCGCGAGCGCGAGCACCGCGATGGCGCGATCGATCGGGGCTGCGCGGCGCGCGGCGTCCGCAATTGCACGCATCTCGTCGGAAATCTTCGGCTGATTATCCGGCGCGAAGGGATCGACGTCGGAGACGTCCCAGAGCAGCGTTGCGGTGTGCTCCAGCGTGTCGTTCTCGGCGAGAACGATGCAGTTGACGCCGCGGTAGATCGCGCCCTCCTCGGTGATGGTCGAGATCTCCGTGTCCATGACCGGCAGGTCGGCATCGAAGCTGCGCAGGCCGCGCGGCTCCGGCGACGGCACCCGACGCTCCTTCAGGGCACGGACGTCCTCGGCACGATAGCGGTTCTTGCGCGAATCCGGGGTCGGCTCGGAGCGGATCAGGCCACGGCTGACATAGGCGTAGAGCGTGGCCGGCGAGATCGCGAGCTCGGCCGCGGCTTCCCGGGCAGAGAGATAGAGACCTTCAGAATTTTTCATATTGATTGATGTAATCAAGATTGATCAATCTGTCGAGAGATCCGATTTTCTCCTGGTGCAGTGCAAAAGGAGATTGGGCCATGAACATCCACCTCACCAAAAGCCAGATCGGGCTGGACGGCGTTCCCGCGGCCGAAACCGTGCTGAGCCATGTCGACGGCGAACGCGGCGAGTTGATCATCGCCGGCGAGCATGTCGGTACCCTCGCCGCCAAATCGAGCTTTGAGGGCGTCACCGCCCGGCTCTGGAACGGCGCCAGCAAGACCACCCTGACCGAAGCCAATGTCCGGGCGAGCCTGGGTGCGGCGCGCGAGCGCGCTTTCGCACGGCTCACCGAACTGCTGCCGGCGACCCAGGGCATGGGCATCATCGACGGGTTTCGTGCGGCGGTCGCGGGCCTGCGCGCCGAGCCCGGGCTGGAGCACGAAGCAACCATCGTCGGCGCGTTTCCGGTGATCGCGGGCGCGCTGGTCCGGCGCGCGAAAGGGCTCGATCCGATCGCGCCCGATCCGAACGTGAGCCATGCCGCCGATACGCTGCGCATGCTGCATGGGCGCGCGCCCGCATCGCGCGAGGTCACGGCGCTGGATGCCTATCTCGTCACCGCCAGCGACCACGGCATGAACGCCTCGACCTTCGCCGCGCGCGTGGTGGCCTCGACGCAGGCCGATCTGTTCGCGGCCGTCACCGCCGGCTATTGCGCACTGACGGGTCCGCTGCATGGCGGCGCGCCGGAGCCGGTGCTGGAAATGCTCGATGCGATCGGCTCGCGCGAACGCATCCAGCCCTGGGTCGATGCGGCGCTGGCGCGCGGCGAGCGGATGATGGGCTTTGGTCACCGCGTCTATCGCGTGCGCGATCCGCGCGCCGACGTGCTCAAGACCGCGGTCGAGGCGCTCGCGACCAACGGCACCGACCTGCCGTTTGCCGGCGAGGTCGAGGCCTATATCCGCGCAGCGCTGCGCAAGAAGAATCCGGAGCGGCCGCTGGAGACCAATGTCGAGTTCTTCACCGCGATCCTGCTCGACGCGCTGGCGATCCCGCGGCAGGCGTTCACGCCGATCTTCGCGGTGGCACGTAGCGCCGGGTGGACCGCGCACGCGCGCGAGCAGCAGCGGACGGGACGGTTGATCCGGCCGAGTTCGTCGTATGTGGGGGCGATGCCGGAGGGGTGAGGCGGCGGCATGCGAATGAAATGCGATGGCGGAGCCAAACACTCCGCCGTCGTCCCTGCGAAGGCAGGGACCCATACCGCGTGATCTATCGATGAAATGACGGCGTCAGTACCGACGAAGACTTCACTGCGAGTCTTCGCCAAACCTCTCCCTGGGGTTATGGGTCCCGGATCTGCGCTTCGCTTGTCCGGGACGACACCGAGGGTTGGGCGCCGTAGTGCCTATACGGCAGGCGCGGAGGCCTCAGGCCTCCCGCACCACGGTCTTCAGATAATTGTACGCCTTGATGATCTCGATCAGGCGATCCTCGGTGGAGCGGTCGCCGCCATTGGCGTCGGGGTGGTGCTGCTTCACCAGGGCCTTGTACTTGGTCTTGACGTCGGCGAGCGTGGAATCCGGGCCGAGGCCCATGACCTGGAGCGCCTTGCGCTCGGCGTTCATCACCTTGCGCGTCTCGGCCTTGGGCTGGGCGGTCTCTGGACCCTTGCGCCAGCCGGTACGACCGTTGAGCTCCTGGAACATGCTGAACGGATCGAAGGCACCGTCGATCTCGGCTTCCGCGCCCTTCTTGACGCCGCCATTGGCGCCCATCTTCCAGGTCGGACGATGGCCCGTCAGCGCATCCTTCTGATAGCGCGCGACCGCGTCGGCATTCATGCCGGAGAAGAAATTGTAGTTCTGATTGTACTCGCGGACGTGGTCCAGGCAGAAGTGCCAGTACTCGCGCTGGTTATCACGGCCCTTCGGCGCGCGGTGCGCGCCCTTGTTCTGACACCCGGTCCATTCACAGGCGACCACTGTGTCGCGCGGCTTCACCTCGGGCTGCTTGCCCCGCGGCTTCACGCGGATGGAGTCGAAGAACTTTGATGAATCGATTGGCATGGCTGACTTTGACTACGCAATGCAAAAACCTTCAAGTCTTGACATTGCAATTAGCTGGCTACCCCGGCAATTGACGGAGCGTGATCGCAGGATTTAATGGCACCCATGGTTATGAAAGACACTATCAGCAACAAGTTGCAGGAAGCTTTCACGCCGGAAAGCCTGCAGGTCGTCGACGAGTCACATTTGCATGAAGGCCACGCCGGCCATCGGCCGAGCGGCGAGACGCACTTCCGCGTTTATATCGTGTCTCAGGCCTTCAAAGGGAAGAGCCGGGTCGACCGTCACCGCATGATAAATGCGGCGCTGGCCGCGGAACTTTCCGGCAGCGTGCATGCGCTGGCGATCCATGCGCAGGCCCCGGGGGAAGGCTGATCTCTTACCCTCCCCCTCCAGGGGAGGGTAAGAAAGAAATCAGAACGACGTCCCGGCCCGCTTTGGCCTCGCCTCTTCCACCTCCGCCTCACGCGGGACCGGTGAAATACGGAGTGCGGTGATGCGGTTGCGTTCACGGCGGAGGACGCGGAAGCGGAAGCCGTGGAACGTGAAGCTCTGGCCGCGGTCGGGGATCGAGCGCGCCTCGTGAATGACGAGGCCGGCAACCGTGGTTGCCTCTCCATCGGGCAGACGCCAGTCCATGGCGCGGTTGAGGTCACGGATCGGCACCGAGCCGTCGACCACGACGGAGCCATCCGGCTGCGCCCGCACGCCGGCGACCACGACGTCGTGCTCGTCGGAGATGTCGCCGACGATCTCTTCCAGAATGTCTTCCAGCGTCACAAGGCCTTCAACTTCGCCATACTCGTCGACGACGAGCGCGAAATGGGTTTTCCGACGCCGGAATGCCTTCAACTGCTCGGACACGGGCCGCATCTCCGGCACGAACCAGGGCGGCAGCGCGATGGTGGAGACGTCGATGCGCGAGGTGTCGCCGTCGGAGGCGCGGATCGCGCGCAGGAGATCCTTGGCGTGGAGCACGCCGATGATGTTTTCCGGCTTCTCGCGCCACAGCGGGATGCGGGTGTATTCGGTCGCCAGCACCTCGCGCACCAGATCTTCCGGCGGCAGATCGGCGTTGATCATCATCATCTCGGTGCGATGGATCATGACGTCGGAGACCTGGAGCTCGCGCAAATCGAGCAGGCCACCGAGCATGTCGCGGTCCTGCTTCTCGACCTTGCCCTCATGGTGCAAGAGGTCGACGGCGCCGCGCAGGCGCTCGGTCGGCGACAGGATCGCCTGGTGCTCGCCGGCGAGGCCGAACAGGCGCATCAACACGCGCACGATGACCTCGACCACCCGCAGCAGCGGCCCCAGCACGTACATGGTCAGCCGCATCGGGCGCGCGACCGCGAGCGCCATCCGGTCCGGCGCGTTGATGGCGATGGTTTTCGGCAGAACCTCCGCGAAGATCACGACCAGCGCCGTCATCACGCCGGTGGCATAGAGCACGCCGACATCGCCGAACCAGGCGGTGAAGATGGAGGTCGCCAGTGCCGAAGCGCTGATATTGGCGATGTTGTTGCCGAGCAGCAGCGCGCCGATCAGGCGCTCGCGCATGTCGAGCAGTTGCGAGACCACGTCGGCGTCGTGATTACCCTGCTTGGAGAGCCGCAGCATGCTGGCGCGCGAGGCGCCGGTCAGCGCGGTCTCGCTCGCGGCGAAGAAGCCGGACACGAGCAGGCAGATAATGACGATGGTGAAGCCGAGCCAGTCCATGAACCACTCTGGTTTCTTGTCTAAGTGCCGTTGAGCCGCGTCTCACGCCTTGAGCGCGAGCTTGTCCTTGAGGAAGTCGCGCACCGGCGTCGGCTCGACATCCTTGGCGATGACGGCACGTCCCACGGCCTCCAGCAGGATGAAGGTGAGCTTGCCGCGCTTGACCTTCTTGTCCTGGGCCATCAGCGCCATCAGCGCGTCGGCGTCCGCCAGGCCTTCCTGTGCGAAACCCGCAATGTCCTGCAGGCGCGTCGGCAGGCCGGCTTCGATGAGATGCCGCTCGACGCGCGCTGCATCAGCCTCGCCGATCATGCCGAGCTTCGCCGAGAATTGCGCCGCCAGGGTCATGCCGATCGAAACGCCCTCGCCGTGGAACAGGCGATCGGAGAAACCGGTCGCGGCTTCCAGCGCGTGACCAAAGGTGTGGCCGAGATTGAGCAGCGCGCGCTCGCCGGTCTCGCGCTCGTCGCGCGAGACGACGCCGGCCTTGGCGCGGCACGAGGTCGCGATCGCGTGCTCACGGGCGGAGCCGCCCTTGAAGATGTCCGAATGGTTCTTCTCCAACCAGGTGAAGAAGGCCTCGTCGCCGAGCACGCCGTATTTGGCGACCTCGGCATAGCCGGCACGGAATTGCCGTGGCGACAGCGTGTCGAGCACGGCGGTGTCGGCAATCACCAGCACCGGCTGGTGGAAGGCGCCGAGCAGATTCTTGCCCTGCGGCGAGTTGATGCCGGTCTTGCCGCCGACGGAGGAATCGACCTGCGCCAGCAGCGAGGTCGGCACCTGCACGAAATCGACGCCGCGTCGCAGGATCGCGGCGGCAAAGCCGGCGAGATCGCCGACAACGCCGCCACCGAGCGCGATGACGAGATCGTTGCGCTCGATTTTTGCCGCGATCAGGGCCTCGCTGACCTTTTCCAGGCCGGCATAGGTCTTGGAGATCTCGCCTTCCTCGACGACGATTCGCGAGGTCGGAATGCCGGCGGCGGCGAGCGAGGCTTCGGTCGGCTCGAGCCAGTATTTGGCAACGGTACGGTCGGTGACAACAGCCGTGCGCACGCCGGGACGCCGAGCGGCGATCCGCTCGCCGAGCGAGGACAGCACGCCACGACCGATGACGATGTCGTAGGCGCGATCGCCGAGGGCGACGTCGACATTGACGGGATCGGAATGCTTGAGGGGCGCAGTCATCGAACGGCACTCGCGAGGTCGGCTGGTGGTTGGCCGCAGAGATACCCATGCAGCGTCTCGATCGTCTCATCGACGATCCTGTCGTGCGGCACATCGCGCGAGGCGATGGTGAGGTCGGCCTTGCCATAGAACGGCTCGCGCTCGGTGAGCAGGCGCGTCACGGTTCCTTCGGGATCGGGGGTCTGCAGCAGAGGACGGTCGGCGCGGCGGCGGACACGGCGCATAATGACGTCGTGGTCGGCCCTGAGCCAGATCGAGATCGCCTTCGCTGCGATGCGGCTCCGCGTCTCCTCGCGCATGAAGGCGCCGCCGCCGGTCGCCAGCACCACAGGGCCGCCGTCGAGCAGGCGCGCGATCACCCGCGCCTCGCCGTCGCGGAAATGCGGCTCGCCATGGCGCTCGAAAATCTCCGGTATGGTCATGCCGGCCGCCGCCTCGATCTCGGTGTCGGCGTCGACGAAGGGCAGCTTGAGCCGCGCGGCCATGCGGCGGCCGATGGTCGATTTGCCGACCCCCATCATGCCGACCAGCACGATGGAACGCGCGCCCAGCACCGACAGGATGTCGGTCTCGGGGCTCGCTTGTGCTGGCAGCGCGGCGTCGGACATCATCTCGCTCGATTGGATCTCGCTCAAAGTGCCGCCAAAGGCGGCATCCCGGCCACCTATACGACCCCCTCGGGGCCCTCGCCAGAGGACTCTTGCCACGAAACGGCGAACATGTTGGATGATTTCATTGGTTAATTTGCAAACCTGAGACCTCGTCGAGACCTTTTCCGATGCCCAGCCTGTTCCGCTTCCTGACGGTCGTCGCCGTGATCGCCGGCATCGTCTATGGCGTGGTGTTCACGCTGGCCAACTTCGTCAATCCGAAGTCGCGGGAAATGACGGTGACGATCCCGCCGGATAAATTTCTCAAGAAATAGCAGCTAGCCTCAGGGGCATGCGCAAATCCTCCGCCAGCAAGCCCTCCGACGCCAAGCTCACCGGCCTGTTCCTCGACATGCTCGCGGCGGAACAGGGCGCCGGCCCCAATACGCTCGATGCCTATCGCCGCGACCTCACCGATTTCTCCGAATTCCTCGGCCGCACCGGCCACGGCTTCGTGGACGCACAGACGCAGGTCCTGCGCGATTATCTTGGCGATCTCGATGCGCGCGGCTTCAAATCCTCCAGCGTCGCGCGACGGCTGTCGGCGATGCGGCATCTCTATCGGTTTCTCCTCAACGAGCGCATCCGAACCGAGGATCCCGCGGCGATCCTGTCCGGGCCCAAGCGCGGCCGCGGCCTGCCAAAGGTGCTGTCGATATCAGATGTCGACCGCATGCTCCGCCGCGCCAAGGAGATGAGCGAGGCGGCGGACGCCTCGCCGTTGCAGCGGCTGCGCGCATTGCGGCTCTACTGCCTGCTCGAGGTGCTCTACGCCACGGGCCTGCGCGTCTCCGAGCTGGTGTCGCTGCCGCGCACGGCCGCCAAGCGCGACGCCCGCATGATCGTGGTACGCGGCAAGGGCGACAAGGAACGGCTGGTACCGCTCAACGAAGCCTCACGGCAGGCGATGGCGGATTATCTGTCGGCAACGGAAGCTGCCAAGGAAAACAAAAAGGGCGAGAAGGGCAGCGTCGTCACCGCGAAATGGCTGTTTCCCTCCTTCGGCGAGAGCGGACATCTGACGCGGCAGCATTTTGCCCGCGACCTCAAGGAGCTCGCGGTGGCCTCGGGGCTGCAGGCCCGGCTGGTCTCCCCGCACGTGCTGCGCCATGCGTTCGCCAGCCACCTTCTGCACAACGGCGCCGACCTGCGGATCGTGCAAACCCTGCTCGGCCACACCGACATCTCGACCACCCAGATCTATACCCATGTGGTCGAGGAGCGGCTGAAGAGCCTCGTGCGCGACCTGCACCCGCTGGCGGAGAAGTAGAGGCCCACCGTGCGGCGGTAGCCGAAACCGCCTTGACTTCGGCCACATCTCCGCAGAAAGAGCCGTGGCCTTGTTCGTGATTTGGAGCGCTCCCGGGAGTGCACAGGTCAAGCCTTTGAAGAAGCTACACTTCTTTACGAGAAGCCAACCTCGCTTCGCCTCTTCGCCCCGTCCTCCTATATTGAGTTGATGCCAGACCAGATGCGCAGCTATCTCGACTTCGAAAAGCCCGTTGCCGAGCTCGACTCCAAGGTCGATGAGCTCAGGACGTTGGCTGCCTCCGGCACCGACATCGCCGAGGAAATCGGCCGGATCGAGGACAAGGCGGCGCAGGCGCTGGCCGACCTCTATCAGAACCTGACGCCGTGGCAGAAGACGCTGGTGGCGCGGCATCCGCAGCGGCCGCATTTCAACGACTTCATCAAGGGCCTGATCACCGAATTCACCCCGCTCGCCGGCGACCGCAAGTTCGGCGAGGACGAGGCGCTGGTGGCGGGCTTCGGCCGTTTCCGCGGCGAAGCCATCTGCGTGATGGGCCAGGAAAAGGGCGATTCCACCGAGAGCCGCATCAAGCACAACTTTGGCATGGCGCGCCCCGAAGGTTACCGCAAATGCGTGCGGCTCATGGAGATGGCCGAGCGGTTCGGCCTGCCGGTGCTGTCGCTCGCCGATTCCGCCGGCGCCTATCCCGGCATCGGCGCCGAGGAGCGCGGCCAGGCCGAGGCGATCGCGCGCTCGACCGATGCCTGCATGGCGCTGACCGTGCCGAACGTCGCCATCATCACCGGCGAGGGCATGTCGGGTGGCGCTATCGCCATCACCACCGCCAACAAGGTGCTGATGCTGGAGCACGCGATCTACAGCGTGATCTCGCCGGAAGCCGCCTCCTCCATCCTCTGGCGCGACGGCAGCAAGGCGCAGGAAGCCGCCAACAACATGAAGATCACCGCCCAGGACATGCTGCGCTTCGGGGTGATCGATAGCATTTTGAAGGAGCCGGTCGGCGGCGCCCATCGCGACCCCGCCGCCATGATCGCCACCACCGGCGATGCCATCGCCAAGGCTTTTGACGAGATGCGCGGCCTGGACGGCGACGCCATTCGCAAGCAGCGCCGGCAGAAATTCCTCGATATCGGCCGGAAATTGGGCTGATTCGGACGGATTCCGGTGCCGTAGGGCCCCGGTAACCCGGTATTAACCCTTTTTTTGCCCAAATCGGCGATCTCTGTGGCAGCTTGGCTGCCAAGCCCAATTGAGTCCCAAGTTACGGCCCAGTTTAAGTCTCTGTTGACCATACCGCCTCGCCAACGGGCTCGTGATCCCCGGTCGGGTTGCGACCCTGAGGTGCGGAGGTTAGAATTTTAATCAATGGCTTCAGGGCATAAGCGCTGGGGCTTGGTCTGAACAAAGTCCGGACATCCGGTCAGGCCATGCTCCAAAATCGGGGTTCGCGCTGCTTGCCCGGCACGTTGTGGGGTCCATCTTGAATTCTCGTTCGCTTGCTCGTGCGCTTTTGGCTTCGGTCGCGCTTGCCGCCAGCATTGTGCTGGCCGGCTGCGACACCGACCAGGTCTCGCTCGCGACCAACGCCAAGGCCAACCAGCCGGTCTCGCCAAAGCTCGTCGCCGCGATGGGCGAAAAGGACATGGATCTGCAATCGCCGATCCTGATCCGCCTGTTCAAGTCGGAGGCCGAACTCGAGATCTGGAAGCAGACCCGCTCCGGCCAGTTCGCGCTGCTCAAGACCTATCCGATCTGCCGCTGGTCCGGCGATCTCGGACCGAAGGTGCGCGAAGGCGATCGCCAGGCGCCGGAAGGATTCTACTCGATCAACCCGAGCCAGATGAATCCGCAATCGGCCTATTATCTCTCGTTCAACACCGGCTTCCCCAACGCGTTCGACAAGGCGCTCGGCCGCACCGGCTCGCAGCTGATGGTGCACGGCGATTGCTCGTCGCGCGGCTGCTACGCAATGACGGACGAGCAGATCGCGGAGATCTATTCGCTCGGCCGTGAGTCCTTCTTCGGCGGCCAGAAGGCGTTCCAGTTCCAGGCGTATCCGTTCCGGATGACGCCGGTGAACATGGCCAAGCACCGCAACAATCCGAACATGGCCTTCTGGAAGATGATCAAGGAAGGCTATGATCATTTCGAGGTGACGCGGCAGGAGCCGAGGGTCGACTTCTGCGAGAAGAAGTACGTGTTCGACGCGGCACGCGCACCCGACGCCAAGCGCGATCCCGTGTTCGACGCCTCCGCCAAGTGCCCGGCCTATATCGTCCCCGAGGACATCGCCGGCGCCGTGCGCGAGAAGGAGCAGCGCGACGAGGCCGAGTACAACAAGCTCGTCGCCAAGGGCACGCCGGTGGCGCGCATGAACACCGGCATCGACGGCGGCATGAACAAGGTCTTTGCCGCGAAGATTCCGGAAGGCTCGACCGGCCTGTCGGAAGGCGCCGAAGGCAATACGCTGCAGATGCTGGCGATGTCGAAGGCGCCGGGCACGATCCCCGGCACCGTCAACCCGCCGAAGCCGAATCTCGAGCCGGCCGCAGCCGCGCCGCAGGAAGAGCCGGTCGTCGCCGTCAGCGCACCCGCGACCAACACCCGCGTCGCCTCGGCCGAGAAATCCGGCGGCTTCTTCTCCAATCTCGGCCGCAAGATGGGCCTCGGCGCCGCCGACACGACGGCGACCGCATCCGCGCCGCAAGCAACCGCATCGGTGGCCCCGGCGCCCGCAGCGACGAGCACGGCGTCCAAGCTGAAGGCCGCCGTGACGAGGTTCGTGCCCGGTCACGACAAGTCGAAGGACGCACCGGCTGTTGCCGCGAAGCCTGCCGAGCCCGCGAAGCCCGCCGAGACAAAAGTCGTCGCCGCAACGCGGCCGGCGCAAAAACCGTCGGTGAACGGCAGCACGGGTGACGGCGCGCAGATGGCGGGCGCAGCGCCGGTGGTGTCGTCGAACTCGTTCGACAGCCGGTTCGGCGCGGTGAAGTAAGCGGGCTTTGGACGGTCTCGTTCCGGCCTCACCCAATCGACAATCTCTCACCGTCACCCTGAGGTGGCCGCCTCTTCGGCGGCCCTCGAAGGGCGACGGCCCGGCTGCCAGCTCGGCCGGGCATCCTTCGAGGCTCCCGGCGCGATGCCTGGCATCGCGCCACTCGCGCCTCAGGATGACGGGATTGGCAGGGGCTCGCAGTAAGGAGATAGCCGCCGAACTTGCTGATAGATCTACGGCGCCAGATACCGCAGCAGCTCCGGATTGCCCCTCACCTCGCCTGCCTCGCCTTGCAGCGCGACGCGGCCACGGTCGAGCACATACGCATAGTCCGCGACACGCAGCGCCAAATCGAGGTGCTGCTCGACGATGATGACGGCGATTTGCTTGGCGAGCTCGATCAGGCGCTCGGTGATTTCCTCGATCACGCCGATCCAGACGCCTTCGGTCGGCTCGTCCAGCAGCAGCAATTTCGGATCGCCGAGCATGGCGCGGCCGATTGCGAGCATCTTGCGCTCGCCGCCGGAGAGCGTGCCGGCGGGTTGATCGAGGCGCTGGCCGAGTTTCGGGAAGATGGCCAGCACGCGGTCGACCGCGGTGGCATCCTTGTTGAAGAGCGAACCGACCGCGAGATTGTCGCGCACGGACAGGCGCGCAAACACCGAATGCTCCTGCGGCACATAGCCGATGCCGGCGCGGACGCGCTCCTCGGGCCGGCGGCGGCTGATGTCGCGGCCGTCGAAGCCGACCTCGCCCTTCCATGCTGGCAGCTCGCCGACGATGGTCTTCATCAGCGTGGTCTTGCCGGCGCCATTGCGCCCGAGCACCGCGACGCCGCCGCGCCAGGGGATCCCGAGATTGACGTCGAACAGGACCTGGCTGCGGCCATAGCCGGCGTCGAGATGTTTGATGTCCAAAAATTCAGGCACGGCGCAGATAAATCTCCTGGACGGATTTGTTGGCCTGGATCTCGGACACGGTGCCCGATGCCAGCACCTTGCCCTGGTCGAGCACGGTGAGGCGATCGCAGATGTCGCGGATGAAATCGAGGTCGTGCTCGACGATGACGAGCGAGCAATGCTGCTTGATCGGCTGCAGCAGTTCGCCGGTGACGCGGCGCTCCTCCAGGCTCATGCCGCCGGTCGGCTCGTCGAGCAGAAGGAGTTTGGGTTTGCCGGCGAGCGCCATCGCGATCTCCAGCCATTGCTGCTGGCCGTGCGACAGCGCTGCTGCCGCATCGAAAGCGCGGTTCGCGAGACGGAACTGTGTCAGCATGGTCATGACCTGATCGTGCAGCGCGACGCGCGTGCGCGAGAAGACGAGGTCCAGCAACGAGGACTGCGCCTGCAGCGCGAGCAGGATGTTGTCGTACAGCGTCAGCGACGGCAGCACGCTGGTGATCTGGAACTTCAGACTCATGCCCGCCCGCGCCCGCTCGGTCGGCGTGAAGGCGGTGATGTCGGTATTGGTGAAGCTCACCTTGCCTTGCGTCGGCACTTCGGCACCCGCAATGCACTTCATCAGCGTGCTCTTGCCGGACCCATTGGGGCCGATCAGGCCGTGAAACTCGTTCTCGCCGACGGTGAGCGCTGCGCCATCGAGCGCGGTGAGCTTGCCGAAGATCTTCGAGATGCCCGAGGCTTCAAGGAGCGGCATTTTACTTCCCCTTGATCCTGGCACCGAAGCTGCCGACCCGCTCGCGCTCACCGAGGACGAAGCTGATCAGGCCCAGCGGCCGGAACAGGATCACGAGCAGCAGCAACAGCCCCAAAATGATCGGCCAGATATCGCGATAATTGTCCGAGAGCCAGAAGCTGACGCCCTCGACGATCACAGTGCCGATCACGGCGCCGATCAGCGTGCCGGAGCCACCGAACAGCACGTAGAGCACGACTTGCGTCGAGACCACGACGCCGACCATGTTGGGCCAGACGAAGCCTTCGTGGAAAGCATAGAGACTGCCGGCAAGGCCCGCGATGGCGCCGCCGATCGCGAAGATGATCGCCTTCAGGTGCTGCGCCTTGTAGCCGAAGAAGGCGATGCGCTGCTCGTTTTCGCGTAAGCCCGCGAGCGCCAGCCCGAACTGCGAGCGCACCAGGAAGCGGCAGAGCAGATAGACCACGATGAGGATACCGAGGACGAGGTAGTAGAACCCCGGGCCTTCCGAGAATTCATAGCCGCCGAGCGTCATCGATGAAATCGAGGGAATGCCGTTCTGGCCGCCGAGATAATACCAGCCGCGCGCGAGGCGATCGGCGGCGTAGGAACCGGTCAGGGTGCCGAGCGACACGAAGATCACGCTGGAGGGATGCCGGCCCAGCAGCAGGAAGCCGCCGAGCAGCAGCGCGAAGGTGAGGCCGATCAGCGTGCCCGCCGGCAGCACCAGGAAGATGTCGGTGATGTCCAAGTCGCGCGCGAGCAGCGCGACGCCATAGCCGGCCGAGCCGAAGAACAAGGCCTGGCCGAAGCTCATGATGCCGGCATAGCCCCAGACCAGATCGAACGACAGCGCGAACAGCGCGAGGATGACTACGCGCGTCGCGAACACCGTGAGATAGTCCTGCAGCACCAACGGCGCAGCGAGCGCGGCAACGAGCACCACGCCCTCCACGATCGGCAGGACTTTTCGTCCCGCCGCGACCTGTGGCGCCGCTCCGCTGCTACCCATTACAATGTCCGTCTCCCCGCCGATCTCGGCGGGGATTGCCTGTTTCACTGCGCTCATCGACTTCGACATGCGAGCTTAGCATTCCTTGGGATCGACGAGACCGTCGCTGCGTCCGACGATCTCGTAGTTCCCGGCTTTGGCGACGGCAGTGTACATCTTCATCTTGCAGTGGCGCTTGCCCGGCACCATCTCGGCCGGCCCGCCCGGACCTTCCGCGATCTTGGCGTGGTCGAGCGCAGCCGCGACCGAGTCGCGGTCGACCTTGCCGGCTTCCTTGACGGCCGCCTCCCACAGCTTGAGGCCGCGATAGGTGCCTGTCGCGGCACTTCCGGCCGCGAACAGGAAGTTGCCCGGGAAGTCTTTTTCGTAGGCCGCCTGGATTTTTGCGTCGAACGGATTCTCCTTGGTCAGCACCTTGAAATAGTCGAGGCAGCTGGCGAGGCCCTCGATCTCGGCGGCCTGATTGATGTTGAGCGTGTTCTCATCATAGTAGACGCAGGCCAGACGGCCGCCGTTCTTGAGGAAGCCGGCTTCATAGAGCTGCTTGAAGAACGGACCCACGCCCGGCGGGATGACGGTGTTGAAGACGACGTCGACCTTGTTGGAGACGATGCGGTTGACGGTCGCGGAGAAGTCGACCTGATCGAGCGGATAATACTCCTCGAACACGACCTCGCCGCCGTTGGATTCGATCACCTTGCGGGCATAGACGTTGAGCGTGTGCGGCCAGACATAGTTGGCGCTCGGCAGCGCGAACTTCTTGCCGCCGTTCTTGATCAGCCAGGGGATGAACTCGTCGCATTGCTGGGCCGGCGTCGGCCCGGTGCAGAACAGATACGGCGTGCACTCCTTGCCCTCATAGAGCTGCGGATAGATGTAGAGCGTCTTGCCGCGCGCCACGATCGGGTCCTTGATCGCGTTGCGCATCGACGAGGTGATGCCGCCCAGCACCATATCGACCTTGTCGCGCTGGATCAGTTTTCGGACGTTGCCGACAGCGACCGATTCATTCGACGCGGTGTCCTCGATGTAGAGCTCGAGCGGGCGGCCGAGCAGGCCGCCTGATGCGTTGATCTCCTTGATCACCATCTTGGCGACGTTGGCGTCGGCATTGCCGGCATACGCGATCGGGCCGGTGAGATCGGTCGCGATGCCGACCTTGATCGGGGCTTCGGCGGCATTGGCCCAGGGCGCCGGAATCACCCAGCTGCCGACCCCGGTCGCGACCGCACCGGAGGCGAAAGCGAAATTGGACATAAAGCGGCGGCGTGAGAGTTGACGATCGAACATATGACTAAACCCCTTTTCCAGCGATGAGGCCCTGCGGCCGGAATTTGATGAAGGCAATGGCGAGAACGAAGACCAGGACATCGGCGACCACGGGCGCCATGATCCAGGGCAGTGCGGCACTGAGCGTGCCGATCACACCCGCGCCGGCGACCGGGCCGATGAAGGATCCGACACCGCCGACCATGACGGCGACAAAGCCCTGGATCAGGAAGCGGATGCCGAGATCGGCATAGAGGCTGAACACCGGCACGATCAGCGCGCCGGCAAGGCCGGCGAGCGCCGACCCAAAGGCAAAGGTGGCGCCGTACATCAGTGGCGTGGAAATGCCCGATGCGCGTGCCAGCGACGGATTCTCCAGCGTGGCGCGCATGCGCAGACCAAAGCTCGTGCGCGACAGCAGGAGATAGCAGCCAGCCATCACCAAAAGCGTGATGACGATGATGGTGAAGCGCCACGCCGAGATGTGCATGGTGCCGATATCGATCGAGCCACCGATCGGCTCGGGGACGGTGAGATAGAAGCCGCCGATCAGGCCGCGCACGGATTCGCGGATGATCAGGCCGAGCGCATAGGTGCCGAGCATCGCCACGATCGGCGCGGCGTAGAAGCGACGGATGATCAGCGCCTCCAGCACGAATCCGAGTGCGCCGACGACAAAGGGCGCCGCAACCATGCCGGCCCAGATCGGCAGGCCCTTGGCGTAAGCGAGGTAGGTGATGTAGGCCCCGAGCAGGACGAACTCGCCCTGCGCGAAGTTGAAGATACCCATCATGCTGGCGATGATCCCGAGCCCCAGCACGATCAGGACGATGATCGCGCCAAAGCTCAAAATCTCGAACGCCGCGACGAATGCGTTAGCCATACGTTGCGATCCACCCCACTTGCACCAGCGCGCCCCTCACATCTTCTTCCAGTCGCCGATCTGCTCGAAGGCATGGGCGGCGCGGTAGATGGTGGATTCCTCGAACATGCGACCGACCAGCATCAGGCCGACCGGCAGGCCGTCGACCATGCCGCAAGGCAGTGACATCGCGGGATGATGGGTGATGTCGAACGGCGCGGTGTTCGAGATCATCTCGAGCGCACGCGCGACGTAGTCCTCGCGGCTGGCGGTCGGCTCCGGCAGCTTGGTCGCCTTCATCGGCGTCGTCGGCAGCAACAGGAGGTCGTAATCCTTGAAGGCCTTGTCGTAGGCTGCAGTGAGGCGGCGGGAGATGTTGAGCGCCTTGCCGTAGTAACGGGGACCGAAGGTGTTGTTGATGTAGGTGCCGAGCAGCAGGAACAGCTTTGTGGTCTCGGACAGCGAGTCCGCCTGCCGGCGCCAGCCGCGATGGAAATCCATCAGCGTGGTCGAGTAGAGGTCGCCGCGCGACAGGCCATAGCCGTCGCCATACATCATGGTCTGGGTCATGCCCTCGGTGCCGATTGGCGTCCAGATCGCGGGGCCGGCGAGATGCATCGGGATCGAGACCGTCTCGACAGTTGCGCCGAGATCCTTGAAACGCTTCGCGGCTTCGCGCACGCTTTCATTGACGGCGGCCTCGGCAGTCGCCTGCTCGAAGCCTTCTTTCAAGATGCCGATCTTCATGCCCTTGACGCCCTGGCCGAGCGCCTTGGTGTATTCCTCGACCTTCGGTGCCTTGATGCGGGGATCGTAACCGTCATCGCCGGCGAGCACTTCGAGCAGCAGCGCGTTGTCGGCGACGGTCGCCGTCATCGGGCCGGTGTGATCGACGAAGATCTCGATCGGCATGATGCCGGTATAGGGCACGAGCCCCCAGGTCGGCTTCATGCCGTAGGTGCCGCAGAACGAGGACGGCATGCGGATCGAGCCGCCCTGGTCGCCACCGATCGCCATGTCGACTTCGCCGAGTGCGACCACGACACCGCTGCCGGAAGACGAGCCACCGGCCGAATAGCCCATCTTGTAGGGATTGTGGACGGCGCCGACCGCGTTGGTGTGGCTGCCGCCCGACATGCAGAAGGATTCGCAATGCACCTTGCCCGCAATCTCGGCGCCGGCATCGAGCATGCGCGTGACGATGGTGGCGTCGAAATCGGGAACATAACCTTCGAGCGTGGTCGAGCCGTTCATCATGGGCACGCCGGCCAGCATGATGTTGTCCTTCAGCGCGACGGTCTTGCCCTTGAGCTTGCCGGAGCTGGCGCCCTTCACGGTCGACTTGCGGTACCAGGCGTTGCGGGGGTTCTCTTCCGCCGACGGCTGGTAGCCCGGCGTGCGCGGATATTTCACCGCCGGCACCTCGTCGGGCATGGCGCCGACGAGATTGTAGGCATCGATCGAGCCCTGCATCAGGCCGCGGAACGAGGCGACATCGTCGTCGGTCAGCGCGAGGCCGCACTGCTCGGCAACGCTGCGAAGTTGGGCTGGCGTGGGAAGGACAACTGTCACGGCGCTCTCCTGAAGTGTCTTGAAACGAACGTTGGGCGCGACCGCCCCGGCGCGACGCACGCACCATCGGCGTCGCCAAAACATTCAAAACGGAAATATTTTCCTTTTCAAGTATTATTTTGCGATTGCCCGCGTCCCGATTGCCGCTGCCATCTCAGACCGGCTTGATCAGCTTGAAGTCGAGGCCATCGGCCTCGGCGAGATACATCTGCATGCGGGCGTGACCGTTGCGTACGACCACCGGGCCGCGCGCGCCGCCGTAATCGATGTTGCGCCCCGCCGCGAGCATCGGCCCCATCGCCAACGAACCGGCCTTGTTCGCGACAGCTTCAAGGAATCGCAGGCCCTCGTAGCTGGACTGGCCGAGCGAGCCGATCGGCGCGGCGTTCGGTCCGAACATCTGGTGATAGCGGCTCTGGAAGTCGTCATTGGCGCGCGAACCGACACCGGGGAAATAGCCGGAGGCACAGAACATGTTCTCGCTGTTGTCGGCGCCGATGCCGAGCAGCACGGTCTCGTCCATCGCACCGGCCAGCCGCAACGTCGTCGCGGCAAGACCGCACTCGCCGAAGGCGCGATTGAAGGTGATGCTGTCGGTACCAATCAGCGAGATCAGGACGACGTCCGGCTTTGCGGCGCGGATACGCTCCAGATGCGGCTCGTGATTGTCTTCGCCGAGAGGAACGAACTCCTCGCCGACGACGCTTCCGCCGGTTTCCTTGATGTAGCGCTTCACCGCGCGGTGCGACTGCCACGGCCAGACATAATCGCTGCCGATCAGGTACCAGCGCGCCGCTCTCTTGACGTCCGCCAGCCAGTGGATCGAAGGCCGGCTCTGCCAGCGCGGCGTTTCGCCGATCGCCATGACGCCCGGCGTCAGTTCGCCGCCCTCATAGACGGGCGTGTAGATATAGGGGATCCGGTTCGCGGTGGTGATCTTGCGGAGCGCGACGCGAACCGCGCTGGTGTGCATGCCGATGACGAGATCGATCTCGTCGTCGACGACCGCCTGCTTGGCGCGGCTCAGGACACCGTCGAGCGGACCGCCGGCATCATAGATCGACAGCTCGATCTCGCGCCCCAGAATGCCGCCACGCTTGTTGATCTCGGCGACTGCGAGCTGCGCGGTGTTGGTGGCGCACGGCCCCCAGATACCGGGGGAGCCGCTGCAGCAGATGAAGCAGCCGACGCGCAGCTTGTTGGCACCGCGACGCCGAAGAAAGGCATGATCGCTCGGCGACAGCGCGCCGTCAGCCGCCGATGACGACAGATTCCTGAACAGCAGAGACGGCGGCAACGCCGGACCGCTGTGAGCCGGGAAGTTTACCGTCGCGCGCACGCCAACTCCTGTCCGGTACCAGACCTGAAAGCACATTGAGCAGGCGGCCGCGGCTTCCGCCCTTTTGTTGTGCAATCATCCTATTTTGAAAATATTGAATATTCAAGAATTGAAGTGCATATAGAAGCAGCATTGATTGCAAGACATTCACTCATTTGGGTCAAGACGAAGTCTTAGCCGTGGCAAAATCGAACGCTCCAATCACCGAACACCTCGCCTACCTGCTCGCGCAAGCTAACCGGGAGATCAACCGGCAGCTCGAACTGCGGTTGAGCAAGGAGGGAGTTCCCGTCGAGCAGTGGCGCATCCTGAAAGTACTGTCGGACGGCGATGGCCATTCGATGGGCGAGCTTGCGGATGCCGTGCTGCTCAACCATCCGACGCTCACCAAGATGATCGACCGCATGGTCTCCGACACGCTGGTCTATCGCGTGCAGGACCCGAACGACCGCCGCAAGGTGCTGATGTTCATCTCCGATCGCGGCAAGGTGCTTTGCAAGAAGCTCAACTCGCTCGCGGTGGACCAGGAAGAGCACATCCTGGAGAGCTACGGCGACAAGTCGACGAGCGAGCTGAAGCGGCTGCTGGAGAGCTTGATCGACAGCTCGAATTGAGGTGTGGCGCTTGTCGCGAAAGTTGCGGCGTCGCCAAATCAACAAAGACTGTCGTCCCGGCGAACGCCGGGACCCATAACCACAGGGCGTGGTTGTTTCAACGATTGGTAGTTACTCTGTCTAGCGCGGTACAATGACTGCGCACCATCGAGAGATTCCGCGGTATGGGTCCCGGCGTTCGCCGGGACGACGGCGGCAAGTGAGGCGCTGACGTCGCGCCTCACAATCGCATCAAATCCTAGCCGTACCGCCCATGGCAGTGCTTGAACTTCTTGCCTGAACCGCAGGGGCAGTCCTCGTTGCGGCCGACCTTGCCCCAGCTGGCCGGGTTCTTGGGATCGCGCAACGCGGCATCGGTGGCCTGCGGGGCCAGCGTCACGTTGGCGAGCGCCATTTCGTCTTCGCCGGTGTCCGGGTTGAGCTTGTGCGCTTCCATCTGCGGCAGCACGGGAGCTTCCTGCTCCGGCGGGACGATCTCGACCCGCATCAGCTGCGCCGTGACGGCCTCGCGCAGATGCGCGCTCATCTCCTGGAAGAGGTTGAAGGCCTCGGTCTTGTATTCCTGCAACGGATCGCGCTGGCCGTAGCCACGCAGGCCGATGACCTGGCGCAGATGGTCCAGCATGATCAGATGCTCGCGCCAGAGATGGTCGAGCGTCTGCAGCAGGATGGTCTTCTCGACGTAACGCATCACGTCGGGGCCCCATTGCGCGACCTTGGCCGCCATGTGCTCGTCGGCCTTGGTCTCGATGCGCTTGAGCAGCTCCTCGTCGGCGATGCCTTCTTCCTTGGCCCAGTCCTCGACCGGCAGGTCGAGATCGAGCACGCGCTTCAGCTCGTCCTTCAGGCCGGCGACGTCCCACTGCTCGGCATAGGCATGCTCGGGCACGTGCTTGGCGACGAGGTCGTCGATGAAGGCGTGCCGCATGTCGGTGACGGTCTCGGCAACGCTGTCGTCCTTCATCAGGTCGACGCGCTGGTCGAAGATCACCTTGCGCTGGTCGTTCTGGACGTTGTCGAACTTGAGCAGGTTCTTGCGGATGTCGAAGTTGCGCGCCTCGACCTTCTGCTGCGCCTTCTCGAGTGCCTTGTTGATCCAGGGATGAATGATCGCCTCGCCCTCTTGCAGGCCGAGACGCTGGAGCATGCTGTCCAGACGATCCGAGCCGAAGATGCGCATCAGATCGTCTTCCAGCGACAGGAAGAATTTTGAGCGGCCGGGGTCGCCCTGACGGCCGGAACGGCCGCGCAGCTGGTTGTCGATGCGGCGGGATTCGTGCCGCTCGGAGCCGATGATGTAGAGGCCGCCCGGCTTCTTCACGGTCTTGGCGGGCTTGGAGCCCTTGGCCGGCTCGATCTCGACGGTCTCCTCGGCCTTCAGCACGATGTCGCGGAAGTGCTCGATGTCGGCCTTGATCTGCTCGATCTTCCTGGCCTTCTCGGCCTCGTCCTCGATATCCGCAGTCTCCTGCTGGATGCGCATTTCAAGCGAGCCGCCGAGCTTGATGTCGGTACCGCGGCCGGCCATGTTGGTCGCGATCGTGATCGCGCCGGGAACGCCGGCCTCGGCGACGATGTAGGCTTCCTGCTCGTGGAAGCGCGCGTTCAGCACTGCGAACAGCTTGGCCGGCTTGCCGGCGCGCGCCGCGGCGTACAATTTCTGCATCGAATTCTCGTTGCCGAAATCGATCTGCCGGTAGCCGTGCTTCTTGAGGTATTCGGCAATCACTTCCGACTTTTCGATCGAGGCGGTGCCGACCAGCACCGGCTGCAACCGCGCATTGGCGCGCTCGATCTCGGCCAGGATCGCCGCGTATTTCTCGTTCTGGGTGCGATAGACCTCGTCGTCCTCGTCGAGACGAGCGACCGACAGATTGGTCGGGATCTCAACGACCTCGAGCTTGTAGATGTCGAACAGTTCGTCAGCTTCCGTCAGCGCCGTACCGGTCATGCCGGCGAGCTTTTCGTACATGCGGAAGTAGTTCTGGAAGGTGATCGAGGCGAGCGTCTGGTTCTCGGGCTGGACCTGAACGTGTTCCTTGGCTTCCAGCGCCTGGTGCAGACCTTCGGAATAGCGGCGGCCCTGCATCATGCGGCCGGTGAACTCGTCGATGATGACGACCTCGTCGTCGCGGACGATGTAGTCCTTGTCGCGGGTAAACAGCGTGTGGGCGCGCAGCGCCTGGTTGATGTGGTGCACGACGGAGACGTTCTCGACGTCGTAGAGCGACTCGCCCTTGAGCTGGCCGGCATCGCGGAGCAGCTTCTCGATCTTCTCCATGCCGGCTTCGGTCAGCGTCACCGTGCGCTGCTTCTCGTCGACGTCGTAGTCGCTCTTGTCGAGCTTGGGCAGGAACGAGTCGATGGTGTTGTAGAAGTCGGAACGGTCGTCGAGCGGGCCGGAGATGATCAGCGGCGTGCGCGCTTCGTCGATCAGGATCGAGTCGACTTCGTCGACGATGGCGTAGAAGTGCGGCCGCTGGACCATGTCCTCGAGCCGGTACTTCATGTTGTCGCGCAGATAGTCGAAGCCGTATTCGTTGTTGGTGCCGTAGGTGATGTCGCAGGCATAGGACGCCTTGCGCTCGGCATCGTCGAGGCCGTGGACGATCACGCCGGTGGTCAGGCCGAGGAAGCCGTAGATCTGGCCCATCCAGCCGGAGTCGCGGCGGGCGAGGTAATCGTTGACGGTGACGACGTGGACACCCTTGCCGGCGAGGGCATTGAGATAGACCGCGAGCGTTGCCACCAGCGTCTTGCCTTCGCCGGTCTTCATCTCGGCGATGTCGCCCTCGTGCAGCACCATGCCGCCGATCAGCTGAACGTCGAAATGGCGCTGGCCGAGCGTCCGCTTGGCGGCCTCGCGCACGGTGGCGAAGGCGGGCACCAGCAGGTCGTCCAGCGTCTTGCCCTCGGCAAGCTGCTTCTTGAACTCGGCGGTACGGGCCTTGAGCGCCTCGTCGGAGAGTTTCGAGACCTCTCCCTCCAGCGCGTTGATCGCGTTGACGCGGGATTGGTATCCCTTCACCCGCCGGTCGTTGGCGGAGCCGAAAAACTTGCGGGCGAGCGCGCCGATCATGCCTAGTTCCTGTGTTCGCGAATTAACCGCGTTGCAGCCAAGAAGTTGTCACCCGCTTGCCTATCAACTCACCGTGACGCCTGCTGGCGTCAGAGCCCGGACTGCGGGGGTCATCCGCCATATGGGTGGGAATTGGACTAGTCTGGGTTCAACGGCCAAAAACGCAGCAAAATAAACGCCATCGCCATGGTCGCGACCGGGCAGAGATATGGCCCGGTCAGGGCCTTGTCAACGGCGGGCGCATTGCGGCTAATTCATCATTTTGACAGACTTTTCGCGTTGCCAAGCCCCCCTGAATTGGGCGAGTGTCCGCCCCGCTTAAGCAGCCCCTGCTTCAACATAAGGATTTTGCATGACCACCTCGTTCCCGGTAACCACCGGACTGCGTTTCCGCCACGCGTCCGCCCTGGCTGGCTGCTTTGCCTTGGTGCTGTCCCTGGCGGTCGCCGGCCCGCTCCGGGCGGCCGACGATCCGGTCCTGGCGAAGGTCAATGGCGCTGAAATCAAGAAAAGCGACGTGACCATGGCCGAGGAAGAGCTCGGACCGAGCCTCGCCCAGATGGATCCCGCGACCAAGGACGACAATGTCCTGTCGTTCCTGATCGACATGAAGATCGTGGCCAAGGCCGCCGAGGACAAGAAGGTCGCCGACGGCGAGGAATTCAAGAAGCGGCTGGCGTTCGCCCGCAACCGCCTGCTGATGGACAGCCTGCTGGCCCAGGAAGGCAAGGCTGCCACCAACGACGACGCCATGAAGAAGGTCTATGAGGAGGCCTCCAAGCAGATCACCGGCGAGCAGGAAGTGCGCGCCCGCCACATCCTGGTCGAGACCGAGGACGAGGCCAAGGCGGTGAAGGCCGAGCTCGACAAGGGCGCCGATTTCGCCGAGCTCGCCAAGAAGAAGTCCAAGGATCCGGGCTCCGCCGACGGCGGCGACCTCGGCTTCTTCACCAAGGAACAGATGGTGCCCGAATTCTCGACCGTCGCGTTCGCGCTCGACCCGGGCAAGATCTCCGATCCCGTGAAGTCGCAGTTCGGCTGGCACATCATCAAGGTCGAGGAAAAGCGCAACCGCAAGGCGCCGGAGTTCGACCAGGTCAAGCCCCAGATCGAGCAGTACGTCACCCGCAAGGCCCAGGCCGACTACGTCGCCAAGCTGCGTGCCGAAGCCAAGGTCGAGCGGATGGACCAGCCGGCTGCCGACGCGTCGAAGGATGCCAAGCCGGCCGACAGCAAGATGGCGCCCCCCGCCAAGAAGTAAAAATCTGCTGTCACTTCGGTGACGCCAAGAGTATCTAAGCATCGCAATGGCCGGGCCTAAAGTGCGGAGCACGTCTTCGCACTGGAAGTCCCGGCCATCTGCATATCCAGACCTCACCAAGGCCAAGCCAAGGCACCCCGCGATGTCCTCAACCGTCTCCCCGCTCGCCCCGAAGAACGTTCCCGACATGCCCGTGATCGCGGGCGTCCGCCTCGCGACGGCCGAGGCCGGCATCCGCTACAAGAACCGCACCGACGTGCTGCTGGCGATCATGGACAAGGGCACCGCGGTCGCGGGCGTCTTCACCAAGTCGAAATGCCCGTCCGCGCCGGTCGAATGGTGCCGTGCGAAACTGAAGGGCGGCAAGGCACGCGCGCTGGTCGTCAATTCCGGCAATGCCAATGCCTTTACCGGCAAGACCGGCCGCGGTTCCACGGCGCTGACCGCGAAGATCGCGGCCAAGGCCGTCGGCTGCAGCGAGAGCGAGATCTTCCTGGCCTCAACCGGCGTGATCGGCGAGCCGCTGGACGCAACCAAGTTCGACGGCGTGCTGGGCCGCCTCGCCGAGACCGCCGAGGCGGGCGACTACCTCGCTGCCGCCAAGGCGATCATGACCACCGACACCTTCCCCAAGGTCGCGACCGCGACCGTGAAGCTCGGCAAGGCCAAGGTCACCATCAACGGCATGGCCAAGGGCGCCGGCATGATCGCCCCCGACATGGCGACGATGCTGTCCTTCATCTTCACCGACGCGCCGATCGCGCCCGCCGCGCTGCAGGCGCTGCTCAAGGCCGGCGTCGAGGACACCTTCAATGCGGTCACGATCGACGGCGACACCTCGACCTCGGACACACTGCTGGCTTTCGCCACCGGCGCCGCCGCCGAGCACGGTGCGCCCAAGATCAGCCGCGCCAGCGATCCGCGCCTGAAGGCCTTCGTGAAAGCGTTCAACCAGATCCTGGCCAATCTTTCCGAGCAAGTAGCGCGCGACGGTGAAGGCGCGCGAAAACTGGTCGAGATCACCGTCGAGGGCGCCAAGACCAAGGCCTCCGCACGCAAGATCGCGATGTCGATTGCCAACTCGCCGCTGGTGAAGACCGCAATCGCCGGTGAGGACGCCAATTGGGGCCGCGTGGTGATGGCCGTCGGCAAGGCCGGCGAGCCGGCCGATCGCGACAAGCTCTCGATCTCCTTCAACGGCATCCGCGTCGCCAAGAGCGGCGCGCGCGATCCGTCCTATGACGAGGCGCAGGTGTCGGAAGCGATGAAGGCCCCGGAGATCGCGATCAAGGTCTCGCTCGGCCTCGGCAAGGGCCGCGACCGCGTGCTGACCTGCGACCTCACCAAGGAATATGTCGCGATCAATGGCGACTACAGGTCCTGACGGGTCAGAGCCGGCTGGAGACCTTCACGCTGACGTCGACTGTCCGCGTGATCGGCCGATTGACCGCATCCAGTCCCTGACGGGCATAAACAAAGCGATCGTCCCCGACATAGCCGGGGCGGGAAAGATAAATCACTCGATTGCCACTGATCGATACGCTGCCGTTGCCCGGCTGCGTGACCACGCGGGCGCTGAAGATGGGGCCCCGCGTGCGCGCTACGATGATGCTGCAGCGTTTTCCGCTGGCCGCATACATCGTCCCGGACACGGTTTGGTTGTCCAGGGTCTTGATGAACGGCACGATGCAGGAGTCCGCAACGGCGGGCCCGGCCATAACTGACATTGCGACGACAACAATTCCGACCGACTTCATCTTGCATGCCCCCTATCATCGAGCGCCCCTCGACGAGCTCAATTATAGATAGATGCCGAAACACAGCGCAAGCTGTTGTTGCCCGCACGGATGATCGACCCCGGAAGGTTTGCGTGTTCCCGAGCCAAGAACCCTCGATTGAATCTGACGTGTGGAGATCGTAGAAACGCCGGCCGCAACGGGCTAGCGAAGCGTTGCGATCACCTTCAGCGAGCGACAATCACGCATGGCCGATCTCAAACTGACACTGGTGGTGGCGTGTGCACTCGTCGACGCCGACAAGCGCGTGCTGATCGCGCAGCGCCCGCCAGGCAAGACGCTCGCGGGCCTCTGGGAATTTCCCGGCGGCAAGCTGGAGCCCGGCGAGCGGCCGGAGCAGAGCCTGATCCGCGAGCTCCATGAGGAGCTCGGCATCACCGTCGCCGAGCCGTGCCTCGCGCCGCTCACCTTTGCGAGCTACGGTTACGAGACCTTTCATCTCTTGATGCCGCTCTACATCTGCCGGCGCTGGGAGGGGATCGTCGAGGCCCGTGAAGGCCAGACGCTCGCCTGGGTCCGCGCCAACAAATTGCGCGACTATCCGATGCCGCCGGCGGACATTCCGCTGATCCCGCATCTGATTGATTTGCTGATGTGAGCTCGGACCTCATCCCGAGGAGACCGCGAATCGGTCGTCTCGAAGGATGGCCATACGGCGAGAGCCGGGCCTGCATGGTTCGAGACGGCGCTAACGCGCCTCCTCACCATGAGGATCACTCTTTCCCCGCCTTCTTCACCGCCTCCGCCAGGCTCGCTTTGGCCGATCCCGGCTGCAGCGGCTGCTGCTGGCTCGCATGCGGGGCCCAGCCGGAGAGCCAGATGATATCGAAGGTGGTGCGAATGCGCCCATCGGCATCGGCAAAGCGCTCGGCATAGATTTCGGCCATGCGCAGCAGCGTCGCGCGACGGCTCGGCGCGCGACGCCGCTCGATCAGCACATTGGCCGCGCCCATGCGGCGGAGATCCTGCATCAGCGCGAATGCGCTGGAATAGCGCACCACGACGCGGTCGACGTCGGTGACCGGCAGCGCAAAGCCCGCCCGCTGCAACAGCGCGCCGATGTCTCTGAGATCGGCAAACGGCGCCACGCGCGGCGACACGCCGCCCTCGCATTCGGCCTCCGCCTCGGCAAAGGATTGCCGGAGCTCGGTCAGGCTGTCGCCACCGATCATCGCAGCCAGCAGCAGACCGTCCGGCTTCAGCGCGCGACGAACCTGCGCAAGCACGCCCGGCAGATCGTTGACGAATTGCAGCGCCAGCGCCGAAACGACGAGATCGAGGCTCTCCGGCGCAAAGGGCAATTTCTCCGCACCCGCTGCATCGAGCCCAATGCGCTGGATTGAAGGCAGCCGCGTCCGCAGCCCCGCGAGCCCCTCGCCCGGCGTCCAGAGATCGGCCGGCGCATCAAACTCGCGCATCACCGCGGCCAGCCGGTCGGACATGTCCTCGGCGACCCGGTCGAGCAGAAATGTCACCTCGCCCTGCACCTGAGCACGCCGCTGCCGCGCGTGCAGCAGGGCACGATCGAACAAGGCGGGCGGCGTGTGCGGGGTCTGGGCCATGCCGCTGGTTACGCCGATCACGAGTGTTCTGGCAATCCGGTGAATGCGGCGCTAGCCTCCCCTCATGGACGCCGACGCCGCCCCGACCCGCTCCATCGCCAAACCCTTGCGCGCCGCATGGACGGCTGGCCGCCACGTGCTGTCGCGCGCGGCGCGGCTTGCGCTCGACATTGCGCTGCCGACGCTGTGCGTGTCCTGCCGCGAGCCGGTCGATGGCGAGGGCGTTTGTGCGGCGTGCTGGGCAAAATTGTCGTTCATCGAACGTCCCTACTGCCCACGGCTCGGCATCCCGTTTGTCTACGATCCCGGCCCCGACATGCTGTCGATGGAGGCGATCGCGAGCCCGCCCGCCTACCAGCGGGCACGCGCGGCGGTGCGTTATGACGACGTCGCGCGCACGCTGGTGCATGCGCTGAAATACCAGGACCGCACCGATCTGGCGCCCGCCATGGGCCGCTGGATGGCGCGCGCGGGCGGCGAACTGCTTGCCGGCGCTGACATGCTGGTGCCGGTGCCGCTGCATTGGCGCCGGGCCTGGCGCCGCCGCTACAACCAGTCCGGCGCGCTGGCGCACATCATCGCGCGGCAGAGCGGGGTCAGGGTCCGGAGCGAGGTGCTGCGCCGGGTACGCGCCACCGAGCAGCAGATCGGCCTGTCGCGGGCCCAGCGCGCCATCAATGTGCAGGGCGCATTCCAGGTATCCCCCGACCGCCAGGCCGAGGTCCAGGGCCGACGCGTCATCCTTGTCGATGATGT
This sequence comes from Bradyrhizobium sp. CIAT3101, assembly GCF_029714945.1. Classification (NCBI taxonomy): domain Bacteria; kingdom Pseudomonadati; phylum Pseudomonadota; class Alphaproteobacteria; order Hyphomicrobiales; family Nitrobacteraceae; genus Bradyrhizobium; species Bradyrhizobium sp. CIAT3101. Next base: position 725,036 of record NZ_CP121634.1, on the reverse strand, counting down.
CCTGACATCAGGCGCGACGCTGGATGCCTGCGCGCGTGCACTTCTTCGCGCCAAGGCGGCCCAGGTCGACGTGCTGGTCTTTGCCCGGGTTGTCGAGAGCCGGTAAAGTCCCATATAATTCAATAAATTCATGACATGAGAGCGCTGGACGCCATGACCTCTGCTGTCGAGATCTACACCAGGCCGGGATGCGGCTATTGTTCCGCCGCCAGGTCGCTTCTGACCCGCAAGAAAGCGACCTTCAGGGAATTCGACGTCGCCCAGAACCCGTCCTGGCGCGAGGAGATGTACGACCGCGCCGGCGAGGGCTCGACTTTCCCGCAGATCTGGATCGGCGGAACCCATATCGGCGGCTGCGACGACCTCTACGCGCTCGACCGCGAAGGCAAGCTCGACGGCCTCCTCGAAAGCGTCAAGGCGGTCTCATGAGCCAAGATCAAGCTCGAGATCAAGCTCAGAATCGCACCTTCACCGCGGCGATGATTCAGATGCGCACCGGCTTGATGCCCGAGCCGAGCCTCGCGCAGGCAACAAGACTGATCCGGGAGGCGGCAGCCAAGGGCGCCGACTACGTGCAGACGCCCGAAGTCAGCAACATGATGCAGCTGAACCGCAAGGCGCTGTTCGAGCATCTGCAGAGCGAAGAGGACGACGCCTCGCTGAAGGCGTATCGCGCGCTCGCCGCCGAGCTGAAGATCCACATCCATGTCGGCTCGCTGGCGCTGCGCTTCTCAGCCGAGAAGGCGGTCAACCGCTCCTTCCTGATCGGGCCCGAGGGCAACGTCCTTGCGAGCTACGACAAGATCCACATGTTCGACATCGAGCTGCCGGACGGCGAGAGCTATCGCGAATCCGCCAATTACCAGCCGGGCGAGACCGCCGTGATCTCCGACCTGCCCTGGGGCCGCGTTGGCTTGACGATCTGCTACGACGTGCGCTTCCCCGCGCTCTACCGCGCGCTCGCTGAAAGTGGTGCCTACTTCATCGCCGTTCCCTCCGCCTTTACCCGCAAGACCGGCGAGGCGCACTGGCACATCCTGCTGCGGTCGCGCGCGATCGAGACCGGCTGCTTCATCTTCGCAGCTGCCCAGGCAGGCACCCACGAAAACAAGCGCGAGACCTATGGTCACTCGCTGATCATCGATCCCTGGGGCGAGATCCTTGCCGAGGGAGATGTCGAGCCCGGCATCATCATGGCCAAGATCGACCCGGCCAAGGTCGAGACCGCGCGTCGCGCGATCCCCTCGCTCCAGCACGGCCGCCGCTTCGGCGTCTCCGATCCCAAGGCCGGGCCGGATCATCTGCATCTGGTGCGGGGATCAGCATGATCCGCTACGCGCTCCATTGCGACCGCAAGCACGAGTTCGAGAGCTGGTTCCAGAGCTCGTCGGCCTACGATTCGCAGGTGAAGCGCAAGCTTGTGACCTGCCCGATCTGCGGCTCGGCCAAGGTCGACAAGGCGATCATGGCGCCGCGCATCGTCGGCAAGAAGGGGCGCGCAACACCTCCCGCGGAGCCGGCCACCACGCCGGCGCCCGAGGCTGCGCCGTCTGGATCCACCTCGCTGATGATGGCGCAGGAGCGCGAGTTGCGGACCAAGCTGAAAGAATTGCGCGACCACATCGTCAAGAACGCCGACAATGTCGGCGAGCGCTTTGCCAACGAAGCCCGCGCGATGCATTACGGCGACAAGGAGCACCGTCCGATCTACGGCGAGGCCTCGCCGGACGAGGCAAAATCGCTGATCGACGAAGGCATCGAAGTGTCGCCGCTGCCGACACTGCCGGAAGACCGGAACTGACGCGCAGGGCGCGTCAGAAACCCACCAGCAGCGCCACGCCGAGCACGATCAGCAAGATCCCAAAAATCTCGCGAGCTGCGATCGGCTGCTTGAACGAGTAATACGCCACCGCTTGCGCGAACAGCACCTCGATCAGCGCGAGGGTGCGGACATTGGCGGCGGCCGTCAGCGCGAACGCCAGAAACCAGAATTGCGAAGCGAAGGCGCCCATGAAGCCGGCGAGCAGCGACGGCCGCCATAACCCCAGGATCGACTGAAGTATTTTTGGCGCGCGCCAGAGCAGGTAGATCGTCAGGATCAGCGTCTGCACGAACAGGCCAAGCACCAACGTGAACGACGATGCGGTCACGAACGATACGTTCGGCACAGTGATGATTGCGCCGCGGAAGCCGACCGCGGAGAGCGCGAACGCTGCCGCCGCAACGAGGCCGGTGATGGTCGGCTTCAATTCCGCAAAGCTCTTCTCGCCACCGGGCCGCAGCGCGGTGATGACGACGCCGACGGTCGCGATCACGATCGCCAGTACCTTCAGCCAGGTCAGATGGTCGCCGAGGAAGACGAAGCCGAAGATCGCGGTCTGGATCGCCTCGGTCTTCAGGTAGGCCGTCGTCACCACGAACGAACGGTCGTTCATCGCGAGCAGCATCAAGCCGGTCGCGACGATCTGGCTGAGCGCGCCCAGCAGCAGCCACGGCCAGAACACGGTCGGCGGCATGCCGATGTGATCGCCGGTCGCAACCAGCACCAGCCCCAGGAACAGCAGGGAGAACGGGAAGCCGAACAGAAAGCGGATATTGGTCGCGCCCCAGGTCCCGAGCGGCTTCGTCAGCGACCTCTGCATCGCGTTGCGCGCGACCTGGCCGAGCGCAGCAATGACGGTGAAGGGAATCCAGAGACTGGTGACGGTGAGCATGGGGGTTTGAGGCTGCGAGGGAAGTGCTGCTGCAAACTGCCGAGCACATGGCGTCAGGTCAATGACGCCCATGTCATAGGAGCGATGCTCTCGCTACAAACTCCGCCGTCGTCCTGGACAAGCGAAGCGCAGATCCAGGACCCATTACCCCAAGGAGTGGTTTTGTGAAGACCGGTGGTGACGAGCTTCACGCCACAACGCCGCCTTGGGGTAATGGGTCCTGGCTTTCGCCAGGACGACACCGGATGTTTGGAGGCAGCCCCCCTCACACCATGCCTTCCGCCACGACCATGTAGTTCACGTCCATGTCCGACGAGAGGGTCCATTTGTCGGCGAAGGGGGAGTAGACGACGCCGGTCTGCTCGGTGATGACGAGGCGGTTGTCGAGGAGATATTTGGTCAGCTCATCGGGGGTGACGAACTTGTTCCATTCGTGGGTGCCGCGCGGCAGCCAGCGCAGCACGTATTCGGCGCCGACGATGGCGAGCGCGAAGCTCTTCCAGTTCCGATTGAGGGTGGACACGACCATCAGGCCGTTCGGCTTCAGCATCGCGGCGCAGCGCTTCAGGAAGACGCCGACGTCGACGACGTGCTCGACCACTTCCATCGCCAGCACGATGTCAAAACGCTCGCGCGGGTCGATCTCCTCCACCGTGGTGCAGCGATAGTCGATCGACAGATGGCTCTTGTCGGCATGCAGCTTCGCCGCAGCAATGTTGCTCACCGACGGATCGACGCCGATGACCTGCGCACCCAGCCGCGACAGCGGTTCGCACAGCAGGCCGGCACCGCAGCCGATGTCGAGGACGCGCAAGGCCCCGAGGCAGTTGAGGCTGCGCACATTGCGCTCGAACTTGCGGCAGGCCGCGTCGCGGATATAGCCGAGCCGCAGCGGATTGATCCGGTGCAGCGGCGCCATCTTGCCCTTGGGGTCCCACCACTCGGCCGAGAGCTTTGAGAATTTCGCGATCTCGGCGGCATCGACGGTCGAGCCGGGCTGGGCGGTGGCAGTTGCGGAAGTATCTTGCTGCATGCTCATGGTTGGGCGCGGTCCTACCGCGTGGTGATCGAACTACGGAAGGCCAGCGGCGAGGCGATCGTCCGGATGGTCTCGCGACCTTCGCCGACGCCGTTGATGGTCACGTCGCCGTAGTTGAGAATACGTCCAAGAATCGACTGGTTGACGTCGACACTTTCGACCTTGTCGAGCGCCATTTCAAAGGTGCGGCGCTTGATGAAGCCGGTCTTATGCACAACCCTGAGGTTGGTGACGTCGGTCTCGGTGGTGAAGCGATGGAACCAGCCCTTCAGGGTCCAGAACAGGGCGGCCAGCGCCACCAGGCCGGAGCCGAACAGGCAGACGATCATCACGCTGTAGATATCGGTCTGCCTGGACAGCACGAACAGGGCGATCGCCACGATCCAGGCCAGAATGGCCGGGAAATAGAAGATCCAGTGCGCATTGGTCGAATACAGCACCCGCTCGCCGGGCTGCAGGATCTCGTCGATGTAACGCGCCATGATCTCGGTTAACCCATACCCCCGGCTGGACCTGAAGCCTGCCCCGCAGGAACCCGCTTGCCCCCGGCCCCGCCCCTCTGTATACGCGCGGTCGGTATCCCCCTGGGCATCCGTCCCAGCGCGGGTCACCATACTGATCCTTATGAAGGAATGCACGCGTCGTCATGAGCCGCCTCGTGATGAAATTCGGCGGCACGTCCGTCGCCAACATCGAACGTATCCGCAACGTCGCACGCCATGTGAAGCGTGAGGTCGACGCCGGCCATGAAGTGGCTGTGGTCGTCTCGGCGATGTCGGGCAAGACCAACGAGCTGGTGGCCTGGTGCACCGAGGCCTCGCCGATGCACGACGCGCGCGAATACGACGCCGTCGTCGCCTCCGGCGAACAGGTGACCTCCGGCCTGCTGGCCATCGTGCTCCAGGGCATGGGTATCCAGGCCCGCTCCTGGCAGGGCTGGCAGATCCCGATCAAGACCAGCGACGCCCATGCCTCGGCCCGGATCGAGGACATCGACGGCAGCGAGATCATCACCCGCTTCAGGGATCGCAAGGAGGTCGCGGTCATTGCCGGCTTCCAGGGCATCGACCCCAAGACCAACCGCATCACCACGCTCGGCCGCGGCGGCTCCGACACCTCGGCCGTGGCGATCGCCGCCGCCGTCAAGGCCGACCGCTGCGACATCTACACCGACGTCGATGGCGTCTACACCACCGACCCGCGAATCGTGCCGAAGGCCAAGAGGCTCGACAAGATCGCATTCGAAGACATGCTGGAACTGGCTTCCCAGGGCGCCAAAGTGCTCCAGGTTCGCTCGGTGGAACTCGGCATGGTCCACAACATGCCGATCTTCGTCCGCTCGAGCTTCGACAAGCCCGAGGATATCGACCCGCATGCCAACCAGCCGCCCGGCACGCTGATCTGCGGCGAGGAGGAGATCATGGAAAACCACGTCGTCACCGGCATCGCCTTTTCGAAGGACGAGGCCCAGATCTCGGTGCGCCAGATCGAGGACAAGCCGGGTGTTGCGGCGTCGATCTTCGGCCCGCTCGCGGATGCCAATATCAACGTCGACATGATCGTTCAGAACGTGTCCGAGGACGGCAAGACCACCGACCTCACCTTCACGGTGCCGGCCGCCGACTACAACCGCGCCAAGGACACGATTACCGCCGCCAAGGCCACGATCGGCTATGCCCGGCTCGACACCGCCACCGACGTCGCCAAGATCTCGGTGATCGGCAGCGGCATGCGCAGCCATGCCGGCGTCGCCGCCCAGGCGTTTTCGGCCCTCGCCGGACGGAATATCAACATCCGGGCCATTACAACCTCCGAGATCAAGTTCTCGGTTTTGATCGACACGGCCTATACCGAGCTTGCGGTGCGCACGCTGCACACGCTCTACGGCCTCGATCAGGCCTAAAGCGCGGTCGTCTCGCTTCAGGCTACCGTTTGAGCATGGTCTTTCCGGAAAAGCGTTTCGCAGTTTCCGGACCATGCCTGGACTAATTTTCTCTTAGCGGTCGCAGCAAACGCGAAGGTGTACACACCTTCGCGTTTGGCAGGCGTTTTGCTTGGCAAAACAAGCCTCAATTCGCTATACGGCGAATAGGGTGGGCTGCCGCAGACTGTGTCCCAGTTCAGGCTGCTGATTCGGTGCAAGCAGTTGTTTGCGCCTGAGCCGGACAGACAATTTGATTGTTTTTCTGGAATTCTAGGCCAGCCGCCGGCCATTATCGCCGGGTCGGGCAGACGGAGGAGATTGACGGTTCATGCGGAGCGCGTCGGGAGGTCCCCGCGTCTTGTTGAGACGGCTCCGCGAAACCATGGCGGAGCAGGTCTCGGCCCAGGAGCGGCTGGACAAGATCGTGGTGCTGATCGCCGCCAACATGGTGGCCGAGGTCTGCTCGGTCTATGTGCTGCGCATCGACAACACCCTCGAGCTCTACGCCACCGAAGGCCTCAACCGCGAGGCCGTGCACCATACCGTGCTGAGCGCCCATGAGGGCCTGGTCGGCCTCGTCGCCAGCGAGGCGACGCCGCTCAATTTGAACGACGCCCAGAGCCATCCCGCCTTCTCGTTCCGCCCGGAGACCGGCGAAGAAATCTACCACTCCTTCCTCGGCGTGCCGATCCTGCGCGCCGGCAACACGCTCGGCGTGCTGGTGGTGCAGAACCGCGCCAAGCGCACCTATGTCGAGGAAGAGCTCGAGGCGCTGCAGACCACCGCCATGGTGCTGGCGGAGCTGATCGCGTCGGGCGAATTGTCCGCCCTCGCCCAGCCCGGCGCCGAGCCGGCCGCGCGCCATTCGACGCAAAAGGCCGGCGCGATCCTCTCGGAAGGCATCGCGCTCGGCCACGTCGTGCTGCACGAGCCGCGCGTCGTCATCAAGGACTACATCGCCGAGGATCTGCCGAAGGAGATCAAGCGGCTCGACACCGCGCTCGCCAAGCTGCGCTCGGATCTCGACCGGATGCTCGAGCGCGGCGACGTCGCCGAGGGCGGCGAGCATCGCGACGTGCTCGAAGCCTACCGCATGTTCGCCAACGACCAGGGCTGGTCGCACAAGCTGCACGAGGCGGTCGCGACCGGCCTCACGGCGGAAGCCGCGGTCGAACGCGTCCAGTCCGACACCCGCGCCCGCATGCTGCGCGTGACCGATCCCTATTTGCGCGACCGGCTGCACGATCTCGAGGATCTCGGCTATCGCCTGATGCGGCAGCTGGTTGGCCAGGACCATGCGCCCTCGCGCGAGCAGATGCCCGACAATGCCATCGTCATCGCGCGCGCGATGGGACCGGCGGCGCTGCTCGACTACGACCGCAAGCGCCTGCGCGGCATCGTGCTGGAGGAAGGCACCGCCAACTCCCACGTCTCGATCGTGGCACGCGCGCTCGGCATTCCCGCCGTCGGCGAGGTGCCGAACGCGCCCGGCATCGCCGACCCCGGCGACGCCATCATCGTCGACGGCACCTCGGGCGCGATCTATGTGCGGCCCTCGCAGGAAGTCGAGGCGGCCTATGCCGAACGCGTGCGCTTCCGCGCCCGCCGCCAGGCGCAATATCTGGCGCTGCGCGACCGCCCCTGCGTCACCAAGGACGGCCAGAAGGTCGAGCTGCTGATCAATGCGGGCCTCGCCATCGACCTGCCGCATATCGAGGACACCGGCAGCGCCGGTATCGGCCTGTTCCGCACCGAGCTGCAGTTCATGGTCGGCCAGAGCCTGCCGCGCACCAGCGACCAGCTCGCGCTCTATCGCGCCGTGCTGGATGCCGCAGGCCAGAAGCCCGTCACCTTCCGCACCCTCGACATCGGCGGCGACAAGGCGCTGCCCTATATGGAGACGGTGATCGAGGAGAATCCCGCGCTGGGCTGGCGCGCGATCCGGCTCGGGCTCGACCGTCCCGGCCTGTTGCGCGGCCAGATCCGCGCGCTGCTCCGCGCCGGCGGCGGCCGCGCGCTGCGCATCATGTTCCCGATGATCTCGGAGGTCGCCGAGTTCGATTCCGCGAAAGCGCTGGTCGAGCGCGAGCTGACCTATCTGCGCCAGCATGGCCACACGTTGCCGGAGCGCATCGACATCGGCACCATGGTCGAGGTGCCGGCGCTGCTCTATCAGATGGATGAGCTGCTGAAGAAGGTCGACTTCATCTCGGTCGGCTCCAACGATCTGTTCCAATTCCTGTTCGCGGTCGACCGCGGCAATGCCAAGGTCTCCGAGCGCTTCGACACCATGTCGACGCCGATCCTGCGGGCGCTGCGCGACATCGCCCGCAAATCGCAGACGGCACAAAAATCGCTGTCGCTCTGCGGCGAGATGGCCTCCAAGCCTATCGGCGCGCTGGCGCTGATCGCAATGGGTTACCGCTCGCTGTCGCTGTCGGCGACCGCGCTTGGCCCGGTCAAGGCGATGGTGATCGACCTCGACGCCAAGAAGGCCGAAGCGATGCTTGGGCCGCTGCTGGATGCGCCGACCGGCAGCGTCTCGATCCGGCAGAAGCTGACGGAATTTGCCGAGGCCGAAGGCCTGGCGTTGTAGCGGGCCTGCCGCCCGTCTGCGCCGCCTCGCCTCCCTCCGCCTTTTGAGACCAAACCGATGTCGTCACTCCCCGAAGCCAAACTGGACGTTCTGCTCGCGCATCATGCCTCCCTCGAGGCCGAATCGCTGGGCCAGCTCTCCTCCGAGCGCTATGTGCAGGTCACGCGCGAGCTCGCCGAGATCACCCCGCTGATCGAGGCGGTGAAGACTTATCGTGCTGCCGTGAAAGAACTCGCCGACACCGAGGCGCTGATCGCCGATCCCGCGACCGATGCCGAGATGCGCAGCATGGCGGAGGCCGAGCGCGACGAGCTCAATCCGAAGATCGAGGATCTGGTCCAGAAGATCCGTGTCGCGCTGCTGCCCAAGGACGCCATGGACGACCGCAACGTCGTGCTCGAAATCCGCGCCGGCACCGGCGGCGACGAGGCCTCGCTGTTCGCCGGCGATCTGTTCCGGATGTACGAGCGCTTTGCCGCCTTGCAGGGCTGGAAGGTCGAGGTGATCTCGGCGAGCGAAGGCACCGTCGGCGGCTTCAAGGAAATCATCGCGGAAGTGCAGGGCCGCGGCGCGTTCTCCAAGCTGAAATTCGAGTCCGGCGTGCACCGCGTGCAGCGCGTGCCCGACACCGAAACGCAGGGGCGCATCCACACATCCGCCGCCACCGTCGCGGTGCTTCCCGAGGTCGAGGACGTCGACGTCGAGATCAAGAATGACGATCTGCGCATCGAGACCATGCGCGCGCAAGGCGCAGGCGGCCAGCACGTCAACAAGACCGAATCGGCCATCCGCATCACCCACATCCCGACCGGCATCGTGGTGATGATGCAGGACAGCCGCTCGCAGCATAAGAACCGCGCGTCTGCCATGAACATCCTGCGCTCGCGCATCTACGACGCCGAACGGCAGCGCGTCGACGCCGCGCGCTCGGCCGAGCGCAAGGAGAAGGTCGGCTCCGGCGATCGCAGCGAGCGCATCCGCACCTATAATTTCCCGCAAGGACGCGTCACCGACCACCGCATCAACCTGACGCTCTACAAGCTGCCGCAGGTGATCGCCGGCGAAGCGCTCGGCGAATTGACCGATGCGCTGACCACCGAGCACCAGGCCGCACAGCTCGCCGCGCAGGGCGCAGCGGCGTAAGCCTCAGCGCAGCTTGATCAGCGCGTTATAATCAGCGCGTCTTGGCCTTAAACGATCGCAGGATCTTGGCCAGCGCGGGTGCGGCGGCACTCAACTCGTCCAGATGGATGCGCGACAGCGAGCGCAGCTTCTGCTCGCCCTTGGCCGTCAGCCTGACCAGGACGCGCCGCGCATCCTCGGGATCGGCCTCGCGGCCGATCAGCTTCAGCTTCGCCATGCGATCCACGAGTTCGACGGCGGTGTGGTGCCGGATCAGGAGAAAGCCGGCGATGTCGCCGACGCTGGCGCCGTTGGGGTCGGCCAGTCCCTTGATCGCCAGCAGCGCCTGATGCTGCTGCGGCGTCAACCCGGCGTTCTGGGCCGCCGTCTCGCTGAAGGCCAGGAAGGTGCGGAGCTGATAGCGGAATTGCGCCAGTGCCGTGTAGTCGGCCTCGCGCATCGCGCCGCCCTTCGAGGGCGCCGCGGAGGCCGCGCGTCCCGTCTTCCGCTTTGAGTCAGCCATTCCCTGCCTTCGACGTCGCGCCCGCCGATGGCGCGGGCGCCGCCGAGATTAGCAAGGAAGGCGCGGCGGAACCAACCGACGCTCGGCGCGGATGCACACATATCGGCGGCCTTGCAGGCCAGCCTATTCGAAGCTGGACAGCAGGATTTTCACCAGGATGACCTGAAACGCGATCGGGATGCGGACGCTCTTCCGCCGGATCGAGCGCTGCAGGGCACCGGCGATCTCCGCGCTGGTCAGCGCGCCGGCCGATGCGTTGGCAATCAGCTCCGCCCACATCTGCGACAGCGAGCCGCCGGGCGCAATCACCGGCTTGATGGTGACGCCGCAGCCCTGCGCCCAGTCGACGATCTCCCGCATCGTGTGCGGGCCGCAATTGCGCGCGGTGGCGAGACGCTCGGCCGTCAACGCGCGCAGCAGTTCGCGCGAGGGTGACCAATTGCCCTTCGGCGGCTGCTCGCCGATGAGTTCGACCGCGAGCTCCTTCAGGACATTCTGCGCGCGCACGCTCAACCGCTTCATCGGCACCGGCGCGCGCTTCGCCTGACCGGCGCCGACGGCCGGTCCCCGCTCGCCGGCCGGCCGGCCGCGCAGGTCGTTGTCCTCCACCGGCCACGCCGCCTCGGGCCGCTCCGCCTCCTGCGGCCAGGATCGTCGCTTCCGGCGACCCGCCACTATCGTCTGCCGCGCCATCTCTCTCGCCGAACCCGTCATCCTCGTACTCACAAAGACTAATATATATCGTGATCCGATATGTTTTCACGACATAATTTTCGTCGTTCGACCAAAGGCGAAATTGACAGAAGGCCTTCACAAGCAATGCTTACGTCCAAGAGCTACACGCGGATGTGACGTGCCCGGCGCGGGCCGGCCTTAAGAGGCCGGCCGCCGCCGGACAGGTCGTGTTTTGCCTGCAAACAAGAACGATGTTCGGAGGAAACGACCATGACTGACGATCTCATTCGCCGCGGCCTCTCGCGCCGTGGCCTGCTCCAGACCACGGCGGGCCTCATCGGCGGCTCGATGCTGCCGGCGATGCCGGCCTTTGCCGAAGACAAGCCGGCGATCGGCTCCTTTCCCACGGGCGTGTCGGGTTCCACCGCCTTCATCGGCATCTCGGTGCCGCGCACCGGAACCTATGCCGTGCAGGGCGAGGACGAGCTCAAGGGCTATCAGCTCGCGATCGAGCACATCAATGAAGGCCACGAGCTGATGAAGAAGATCTCGCCCAAGACCAGCAAGGGCGTGCTCGGCAAGGAGCTGAAGTTCGGCGTCGCCGACTCCGCGGCCAAGCCGAACGAAGCGGTGCAGGCGCAGCAGCGCTTCATCAGCGAGAACAAGGCGATCATGATCACAGGCGGCACGTCGAGCGCCGTTGCGGTCGCGTTGAACAAGCTCGCCCAGCGCGAGCACGTGCTGTTCGTCTGCGGCATCTCCGGATCGAACGACACCACCGGCAAGGACTGCGTGCGCTACGGCGTGCGTCAGAACTTCTTCGGCCAGACCGCCGCGGCCGCGATCGGCCCCGTGATGGTGCGGGAGTTCGGCAAGGGCAAGAAGGCCGCGTATCTGACGCCGGACTACACCTACGGCCACACCGTCACCAAGTCGATGCAGGACTTCCTCGCGACCGCCGGCTGGACCACCGTGACCAACCAGGTCGCCCCGCTTGGCGCCCCTGATTATTCCTCCTATCTGCTGAACGTCGCCAACTCCGGTGCGGACGTGCTCATCAACGTCAACTGGGGCCACGACGCGGTACTGTCGACCCAACAAGCAAAACAGTTCGGCGTGCTCGACAAGATGAAGCTGGTCGTCCCCTACCAGGTGCCGTTCATCGCGCGCGAGACCGGCGGCCTGATGCAGGGCGTCTATGCCGCCACCGATTATTGGTGGACGATCGAAGACAAGTTCCCGCTGGCCAAGATGTTCAACGAGGCCTTCGAGAAGAAGTACGGCTACAAGCCGGAATGGGGCGCCGAGAACGCCTATGTCAGCTTCGCGCACTGGGCCCACATGTGCGAGCAGGCCGGCAGCTTCAATCCGCCCGACGTGATCAAGGCCTATGAGAAGGGCGAGACGATCCCCTCGCTGGTCGGGGACGTGCATTACCGCCCCGAGGATCACCAGTGCGTTCGCCCGGTGATCATCGTCAAGGGCAAGCAGCAGAAGGACATGAAGAACAAGGAAGACTGGTACGACGTCGTCGAGATCGTCCCGGGTGAAGGCCTGATGCAGAAACCGGACGCGTTCGGCTGCCATCTCGGCGACTACACCTGAGCACGCGCTAACCCCTGTGACGCCGTAGGCCCTACTCTGAACCTGCGGCGTCACCTTTTTGACGCAAGCTCATCGCGCGTCACAACAGCGATCGTCGCATGATTAGTTGGCCCAACCTCGTTTCGCAGCTTTTCAACGGGCTCGCGCTCGGCGCCCTGCTCGCGCTGATCAGCTCCGGCCTGACCATCATCTACGGCACGCTCGGCGTGCTCAACCTCGCGCACGGCGCGATGTTCATGATCGGCGGCTATGCCGGCTTCGTCACCTATCAGTACACGGAATCGTTCATCCTCGCCGTGATCGCAGGCTCGCTGTTCGTGATGCTGCTCGGCGTCGTAATGGAACGCGTCATCATCCGCCATTTCTATCATCGCCCGCACGAGGATCAGTTGCTCGTGACCTTCGGGCTCGGCATCTGCTTCGTCGAGCTCGTGCGCCTGATCTTTTCCAGCCAGTCGCAATTGGTGCCGCCGCCGGCCCTGTTCCAGGGCATCACCAATCTCGGCTTCATGTTCTATCCGACCTATCGCCTGGCCGTGGTCGGCATCGTGGCAATCGCGCTGGGCGCGCTGTTCATCATTCTCTACCGCACCCGGCTCGGCATGATCGTGCGCGCCGGCATCGAGGATTCGGTGATGGTCGATTCGCTCGGCATCAACGTCTACCGCGTCTTCATGATCGTGTTCGGCATCGGCGCGATGGCCGCCGGCTTTGCCGGCATCGTCAACGCGCCGGTGGTGTCGCTGACACCGGGTATCGGCGACGACATCCTGGTCCAGACCTTCGTGGTGGTGGTGATCGGCGGCGTCGGCTCGTTCCCCGGCGCGATCCTCGGCGGCCTGATCGCCGGCGAGATCATCAGCGTCACCTCCATGTTCAACCCCGGCTACGCCTATGTGATGCTGTTTGCGGCGATGACGCTCGTGCTCGTGGTGCGACCGCATGGCCTGCTCGGCGTGCAGGGCCGCGAATAAGTGATCCGCTGATGCTCAAGCAACGCCCGTTCCTGATCGAGACCCTGACCGCCATCGGCCTGATCGTGGCTCCCTTCGTGCTGCCCCATCTCGGCTTTGCGCCGAACACGGTGAACCGGATCCTGGTCTGGGGCCTGTTCGGCCTCGGCTTCGACATCCTGTTCGGCTTCACCGGTCTCTTGTCGTTCGGCCAGTCCGCCTTCTACGGCACCGGCGGCTTCGTCGCCGCTTACCTCTTGACTCGCGCCGGCTTCAGCAACGTGCTGGGCGCGCTGGTCATCGGCATGATCGCAGCGGCGGCGACCGGCTATCTGATCGGCCTGATCGCGCTGCGCCGCACCGGCATCTACTTTGCCATGATCACGGTGGCGATCGCGGAAGTGTTCTTCTTCGTCGAGTTCAATCCGCTCTCGGATTTCACCGGCGGCGAGAACGGCCTGCCGGGCGTGCCGACCCCGAGCTTCAATCTCGGCTTCACCACCATCCACTTCACCAATGGCTGGTCGCTCTATCAGTTCATCGCGCTGTGCTATTTCATCGGCGTCATCATCGCACTCAGGATCGTGCGCTCGCCGGTCGGGGCGATTCTGAGCGCGATCCGGGACAATCCGCTGCGCGCCACCGCCGTCGGCCACAACATCCACGGCTACAAGCTGACCGCCTTCGTGATCGCCGCGGCCTATGCGGGCTTCGCCGGCGGCCTGCTCGGCGTGCTCCAGGCCTTCATGCCGCCTGACGCTTTCACTTTCGACACCTCCGGCCAGCTCGTGATGCAGACCGCCATTGGCGGAAGGGGCACGTTGTTCGGCCCGCTGGTCGGCGCCACCGTCTGGCTGTTCCTGCAGGACTTCCTGCAGTCCGCGCTTGGCCTGGGCGCCGCCTGGAAGCTCGTGCTCGGCGTCGTGTTCGTGTTGCTGGTCTGCTTCCTGCGCGGCGGTATCATCGGCGGCCTTGTCGATCTCTACGGCCTCATGTCCGGCAACCGAGCCCGGAAGTCTGTGGAGACGGAGGAGGCCGAGGTCGAAGCGCCGCACCTGGTCCCGCCTGCACCGATGCGGGCCAAGGAGGTCGAGCATCCCGTCTATTCCGGCCCCATCCTCAAAGCCACTGGTCTCACCAAGCGCTACGGCGGCCTCGTCGCCAATAGCGACATCGATTTCAGCGTCAATCAGGGCGAGCTGCGCGGCATCATCGGCCCCAACGGCGCCGGCAAATCGACCTTCTTCAAGATGCTGACCTGCGAGGTCGCACCGACCTCGGGCCAGATCATGTTCGAGGGCCGCGACATCACAGGACTGAAGGTCACCGAAGTCTGCCAGCTCGGCTTGACCAAGAGCTACCAGGTCAATCAGCTCTTCACGGGTCTCACGGTGCGGCAGAACCTGACGATCGCAGCACTCGCAGAGCTGCGCGGAAAGTTCCGGCTCGACCTGTTTCGTACGCTCGCCGGCGTCAAGGGCCTGACGGAGCAGGTGGAGCACACGCTCGCGCTGGTCAATTTGACCCGCCGCGCCGACACGCCCGTGTCGGAGCTCGCCTATGGCGAAAAACGCAGGCTGGAGATCGGGCTTGCACTCGCGACATCGCCGCGCCTGCTGTTGCTCGACGAGCCGCTCGCCGGCATGAGCCCGCGCGAGCGGGTCGAGACCGTGAAGCTGCTCAAATCGATCGCGCGCGGACGCACCATGATCATCATCGACCACGACATGGATTCGCTGTTCGAGCTGGTCGAGCGCGTGACGGTGCTGCAGGAGGGCCGCGTGCTGGTCTCCGGAAGCCCAGAAGAAATCAAGACCAACGCCGCGGTGCAGGAAGCCTATCTCGGCGGCGTCCACGGAGAGATCGCCGCATGAGCCTGATCGAGGTCAACGGCCTGAACAGCTACTACGGCGACTCGCACATCCTGTTCGACGTCGACATGCATGTCGAACGTCACGAGGTGGTGGCGCTGCTCGGCCGCAACGGCGCCGGCAAGAGCACCACGCTGAAGAGCCTGATGGGCGTGGTGACGCCGCGCAGCGGCAGCGTGAAGTTCGACGGCATCGATATCGCCGGCCGCAGGAGCCACAGAATCGCGCAGGCGGGCATGCAGCTCGTGCACGAGGAGCGGCGCATCTTCGGCAGCCTGTCGGTGGAGGAGAACATCGTCCTCGCCGGCATCACCGCCCCGAAACGCTGGCCGCTCGGCCGCATCTACGAGATGTTCCCCCGGCTGAAGGAGCGGCGCGGCAATCGCGGCACGGAGCTCTCCGGCGGCGAGCAGCAGATGCTCGCAATCGCACGCGCCCTGGTGCGTGATCCCAAGATCGTACTGCTGGACGAACCGTTCGAAGGATTGGCACCCGTCATCGTCCACGATCTCGTCAAGGCCTGCCGCGAGCTCGCGGCCGCCGGTCAGACCATCGTGCTGGTCGAGCAAAATCTTGCGGCAACACTGGCGCTGGCGACGCGGATCTACATCATCAACAACGGCCACATCGTTCACGAAGGGCCGGCGCAGGAGCTCAAGGCCCAGCCGGAATTGCTGCAGCGTTATCTCGGCGTTTAGCTGCCGATCGCGGCGATCATCCGCTTGGCATGCTCGGCGAGCACGGTCATGTCCTCCTTGCGCGTCTGCGCCGGCAGCAGCTCGACGCCGGCCCTGACCGGCATGACGTGCATGTGCAGGTGAAAGACCACCTGCCCGCTGGCCGGCTCGCTGAACTGCTGCAGGATAATCCCCTCCGCGTCGAACGCCTTCATCGCCGCAATCGCAATCCGCTTCGCGGTCCGGGCGACCGCGGCGAGATCATCGTCGGCAATATCGAGGATTCCGCGCGCCGGCGCCCTCGGAATCACCAGCGTATGCCCCGGCGAGCGCGGCATGATGTCCAGGAAAGCGAAGCTGCGATCATCCCTGAATACCTCGAAGCAGGGAATCTCGCCGCGCAGGATCTTCGCGAAGACGTTCTGATCGTCATAGGCCGTCATAGATGCCCTCCTTCGCTGCGCGGTGCGATCAAACGCGCTCCTTTCCGTTGACGCAAGCAATGCCGCCGATCTATCCACGATGCCAGGCAGGATGGTTCCATTGGCGACAGGTTTCGAATCCGGACACAGCATCGAGAGTGCGCGACGCGCGCTCACGGCGCGTCTGCAATCGGCCGGCATCGAAGAGCCCTCCCTCGATGCGCGCCTGCTCGTCGGCGCCGCGCTGGGGCTCGACCTGACCGGCCTGATCACGCAGGCGGCGCGACACCTCACGCCGGAGGAGGCCGCGCGGCTCGAAGCATATGCGCAGCGGAGGCTCGCACATGAACCGGTCGCCCGCATTCTCGGCACGCGGGAATTCTGGGGCCTGCCGTTCCGCCTCTCCGAGGCGACGCTGGTGCCGCGGCCGGACACCGAGACGGTGGTCGAACTGGCGCTCGAGATTTTTCGCGAACACGCGATCGCGGGACGGCGCCCGCGTATCGCCGACATCGGCACCGGATCGGGCGCGATCCTGCTCGCGCTGCTGCACGAGATTCCCGAGGCATTCGGTGTCGGCACCGATCTCAGCCTCACCGCACTCGGCACCGCCAAGGGCAATGCGGCCACCCTCGGCCTCGCCGACCGCGCGGCGTTCGTCGCCTGCTCCTATGCATCCGCGCTTCACAGTCCATTCGATCTGATCGTATCGAATCCGCCCTATATTCCCGCCGGGGAAATTCCGAAACTGAGCCTCGAGGTGCGCGAGCACGATCCGCATCTGGCGCTCGATGGCGGCAATGACGGCTATGACGCCTACCGCGCCCTGATACCGCAGGCGGCCGAGCGGCTCGTGCCCGGCGGCGCCCTGATCGTCGAGGCCGGACAGGGCCAGGCTGACGATATCCAGGCCTTGATGGCGGCCGCCGCGTTATCGATCGACAGGCCGCCCAGGGCCGACCTGGCGGGCATTCCCAGAGCGGTCTCGGCCCGAAAAATGCCCCCATAAAAGCCGGATTGGGCTCGAAAAAACCTCTTGGAATATCCCTTGGGAACGACTACCTTCCCGTCAACACATCGGTGTCGGCCCCGTAGACCTACGGGCGAAAGCCGGGCTCTCAGGCGAGAGCTTCACTGATTTAAGGTTCCAAGCCGCAGGTCCTGTTAAGCGCGATAGCCCATTGAGGTACGCTGCTTTCCGACCGCAACGTGAACGAAAGCCTGATATTGCGCTTGAAGACTTACGCAACAAAGCAGGGCTTGTTTCGGCAGGCGATATGAATGGGTTCGCTGGCAATCAATGCTGGCGGGTGGGGAACGCGTCTTTGTTGAACGCGACGGTCGACGAACATCGGCAGGGTTCAATCCGCTCTTGCGCGCGGTGCGCGTGAGGCATGTGAACCGCTGTCATCAGGTCACTCCTAGCAATCAGTAATGCGTGCAACCTTTAGGGCTGGAATTAAAGGCAGGACATGAGAAACGGTCAGAACAAGCAGCGGATGCGCAACCGCAACAATAATAACAACAACAATAACCGGCGCGGCCAGAACCCGATGACCCGGGTCTACGAATCGAACGGCCCCGACATCAAGATCCGCGGTACCGCCTCGCACATCGCCGAAAAATATCTTCAGCTTGCGCGTGACGCGCGCTCCTCCGGCGACCCGGTTGCCGCCGAAAACTACTACCAGCACGCCGAGCATTATTTTCGCCTGATCGCGGCGGCCCAGGAACAGTTCCGCCAGAACCAGCAGCCGCGCGGCGACGAGCCCATCAGCACCTCGAGCGGTGACGACGGCGAGGACGACGGCGAGAATTTCTCGAATTTCGGCCAGGAGCCCGGCTTCGTTCCGCAGCCGCCGCAGCAGCAACAGCCCTATCAGCGTGACGGCCAGCGCGATCACAATCGTGACTACCAGCAGCGCGACAACAACCAGCAGCCCTATCAGCGCGATCAGCAGCAGCCGCGCGAACACCGCGAACGCGACCATCGTCCGCAGCCGCAATATCAGCAGCACCAGCCGCAGCCGCCGAACCAGCCGCAGCCCGTCATCGCCGATGCCGGCAATGTCGATCGCCTGCCGTCCTTCATCACCGGCGCGCAGCCGCAGACGAACGGCGCTCCGGGTGGCTTCGAAGGCGGCAATAGCGGCGGTGGCGAGCGTTTCCCGCGGCGGCGCCGCCGGCCGCATAACGGCCCGCGCCCCGAGCGCGAGGCTGCTCCTGCCGCGTCCGGCGACGATCTCGCCCCGAGCGAATAAGCCGCCGCCAAATTTCGGATTTACGAAGCATGATCGTCCCGGCCTCGCCGGGACGATTTGTTTTCAGCCCCGTGTCACCGTCGTCGAGGACGGCACCAGCACCGGCTTTGCCAACGAGGGAATCAGCCGCGCCCGTTCGCGCTTGGCGGGGATCGCGCGATAGACCTGCTTGGTCGCTTCGACGATGTGGACGCCGGCAAATGGCAGCGACAGCGCAGCACCGGCACGCTCCCACATCTGCGCCGATTTCAGCACCCAGCGGCCCGCATAAGGCGGCATGAACAAGGCCTCGCCCCAGCCGGTCGGCGTGAACCAGGTCTGGCGCAACAGGTCGGTGATCTGCGAGCGCGAATAGGGACGGCCGTGGCCGAACGGCGTATTGTCACTGCGTGTCCACACGCCGCGCCTGTTCGGGATCACCGCCATGACGCGGCCGGACGGCGACAGCACCCGCCAGACCTCCCGCAACAGCGCAGCCGGATCGTCCGACATCTCGAGCGCATGGACCAGCAGGATGCGGTCCACCGCGGCGTCGGGAAGCGGCAGCGAGAACTCATCGACCAGCGCCGCCAGCGCGGGCCGCCCCGTGGGCCATTTCAACACGCCCTGGGCCGCCGGCATGAAGGCAATGCAGCGCTCCGCGTCCTCGCGGAACAGCCCGAGATAGGGCGTGGGATAGCCGATGCCGAGCACGCGCTGGCCCTCGGCATTCGGCCAGCGCTCCCGGATGCCGCGATTGATCATCTGCCGCGCCACGATGCCGAGGCGCCGGGAATAGAACTCTCTGAGGTCAACGACGTCGATGCTCATGACGGCAATGTAACATGCACAAGGCGGCGGCCGCGCGCTGAATATTGCATTGCCTGCGCAACGTTAACGCCATATTTGTCTGACGGGGCTGAGCGCGATGGAGATGTCATGGCCGCCGAAATTCGTACTTTCAACTGTTTAAACGACAATTTCGGTTATCTGATCCACGATGTGGAAACCAAGGCAACCGCCTCGATCGACGCGCCGGAAGCCGGCCCCATCATCAAGGCGCTGGAGCGCGAGGGCTGGCAGCTCACCGATATCCTGATCACCCATCATCATGGCGATCATGTCGGCGGGGTCGCCGAACTCAAGCAGAAATACAATTGCCGCGTCGTCGCGCCGCATGACAAGACGACGAAGATCGCCGATGTCGATTTGCGGGTTGCCAATGGCGATGTGGTCAAGGTCGGCACGCTGCTCGGGCGTGTGCTGGAAACGCCCGGCCATACGCTCGACCATATCTCCTACGTGTTCGACACCGAGAAGACGCTGTTCGCCGCCGACACACTGTTCTCGATCGGCTGCGGCCGCGTGTTCGAAGGCAACTATCCGATGATGTGGGATTCGCTGTTGAAGCTGCGGGCCTTGCCCGACGACTTCAAGCTCTATTGCGGCCACGAATACACGGCCTCCAACGTCAAGTTCGCGCTGACCATCGATCCCGACAATGCGGCCCTCCAGGCGCGCGCGGCGGAAGTGACGCGGCTGCGCGCGGACAACAAGCCGACCATCCCCTCACTGCTTGGTGATGAGAAGCGAGCAAATGTGTTCCTGCGCGCTGATGAACCGTCGGTCGCAGCCAGGCTACACATGAAGGGCGCGGATGCCGCCGTCGTGTTCGGCGAACTGCGCGAGCGCAAAAACAAGTCCTGAAATACAAGTTTTGAAGATCAAGTCCTGACGGGGATCGATGCCGACCGCAGCCGAGATCATCGCGCGCCTGGAGCTCCGCCCGCACCCCGAGGGCGGTCATTATCGCGAGACCTTCCGCGACCAGACCACCGACGCCAATGGCCGCTCGCGCTCGACCCTCATCTACTTCCTGCTCGCACGCGGCGAGCGCTCGCACTGGCATCGCATCGATGCGGTCGAGACTTGGCACTATTATGCCGGCAGCCCGTTGACGCTGCGCATCGCCCATGAAGGCTGCTCCCAGCACGAGGTGCGGCTCGGCACCGATCTCGTGAGCGGCGAACGGCCGCAGGCGATCGTGCCGGCGGAGGCGTGGCAAATGGCCGAGACCACCGGCGAGTGGACGCTGGTCGGCTGCACCGTGGCCCCTGCCTTCGAGTTCGCAAAATTCGAGCTCGCGCCGAAGGGTTGGGAGCCCTAGCGATCGTCTCGACACGTTTTCTTCACGCGAACCGGTATCCGCTGCGCTCGAAAACGCTCTGCTCGATCTGGAATCGGGTGGGTTCGATCCGGTCAACACCGTAGGACGGCGCTCTCAGCAAAGAGGAGCGCACGATGCACGGAACACTCGATCCCGCCACCGTCCAGATCGACCCGGCCATTTTGTATTTCGGAACGCCGGTCGTCCTGATCGGATCGACCAATGACGACGGTTCTTACAATCTCGCGCCGATGTCTTCGGCATGGTGGGTGGGATGGCGTTGCATGCTCGGGCTCGCAAGCAATTCCAAGACCACCGAGAACATGATTCGCACCGGCGAATGCGTGCTCAACCTGCCGTCTGCCGCCCTTGTCGCCGCCGTCGACCGGCTCGCGCGCACCACCGGCTCGAATCCCGTGCCGCCAGGCAAACTCTATCGCGGTTACCGGCACGAAAAGGACAAGTTCGGCCACAGCGGATTGACTGCGCAAGCGGGCGAGACGGTCAACGCTCCCCGCGCGATCGAATGCCCGGTGCAGATGGAAGCAAAGGTCGCTCACGTGCATGAGATGGCGCAGGACGATGCTGTCTGGCGCGGCAATCTCGCTGCGATCGAGGTCCGCATCACCCGCGTGCACGCGCATCCCGACATCATGATGGAGGGGACAAGCAACCGCATCGACCCCGACAAATGGCGGCCGCTGATTCTCAGCTTCCAGGAATTCTATGGCCTGACGCCGCAACGTCTGCAGCGCTCGGAGCTCGGACAGATTCCGGAGACGATGTATCGGCCGCCGGGCTGGCAGCCGGCGCTTTGACGCGCCTCAGCCTCACCGCTTGCGCAGCACCATGTCCTTTGCCGCGATCAGGCCGCCGCCAGCGATCAGGATTGCGGCAATCGCAATGTTGGCGCTGGCCTTGGCAAAGCCGGCGGCAATGAGAAAGCCGGTCGACAACAGGGGTGTCGCGTAGGAGGCGGCACCGAGCACGCGGATATCGCCACGCTTCATGCCGACGTCCCATGCGTAGAAGGCAGCGCCGACGGGGCCGATGCCGAGTGCGATCACGGCGAGCCATTGCAAATTCGTCTCGGGCCACACCGTGGTTTCGAGCAGGCCATGCATCAGCGCGGCAAGCACCGATGTGGCCAGGCAGAAGCCCGCGACCGCATCGGTCGGCACCGCCTTCAATCGTCGCGACAGCACCGAATAGGTTGCCCAGACGAAAGCGGCGATGAAGGCCGCCACCAATCCCGGCACCGCGCCCGGCGCGAAGCCGGAGGTATTACCGGCAAACAGCAGCACGGTGCCGACGAGACCGAGCACGGCGCCGATGACGTGATGCACGGCAAGCCGCTCGCCCGGCAGGAACGACGAGAACAGCACGATCAGCAACGGCCACATGTAGTTCAGAAGGCCGGCTTCGGCCGGCGGCGCGAAGCGCAGCGCGAGGAAATAGAGCGCGTGATAGCCGAACAGGCCGCCAACGCCGACGAGCCACACGACGAGCGGCTGACGCAGGCTTTTCGCGGCATCGCCGCGGCCGATCCAGGTGAGCAGGCCGACGAGACCGCCGATCGCAAACGTCATCGCGGCGAGCTGGAACGCCGGGATCTTGCCGGTCGCCACCGTCATCACCGACAACAACGACCACATCAGGATCGCGGTCAGTCCGATCAGTGTGGCGGCGCGCGGGGTCATGGATCAAAGGGCTCTGAGGACGCTTATGCCCGGCACGAGGCCGGGCACTTGCGTCTTCACTATCGCCTTGTCTCGCCCAACGCTACAGGCTTGACGTCATATCAGGCGTGATACTGACCGCCATTGATGGTGAGGGTCGAACCGGTGATGAAGCCGGCATCGTCGGCCGCCAGGAACACGACCGCGCGCGCGATCTCTTCGGGCTCGCCGAGCCGGTTGACCGGGATCTGCGGGATCACGTTCTTCTCCAGCACGTCCTTCGGCACGGCCTGCACCATCTCGGTGTTGATATAGCCAGGCGCAATGGCGTTGACGGTGATGCCGCCCTTGGCGTTCTCGATTGCAAGCGCCTTGGTGAAGCCGATGTCGCCGGCCTTTGCCGCGGAATAATTGACCTGGCCGAACTGCCCCTTCTGGCCGTTGATCGACGAGATCGAGATGATGCGGCCGAACTTGCGCGCACGCATGCCCTCGATCACCTGACGGGTCATGTTGAACAGCGAGCCGAGATTGGTGTTGATCACCGCGTTCCACTGCTCGAGCGTCATCTTGTGGAAGGCCGTGTCGCGGGTGATGCCGGCATTGTTGACGAGGACATCGACCGGGCCGAGCTCGGCCTCGACCTTCTTCACGCCTTCGGCGCAGGCATCGAAATTGCTGACGTCCCATTTGTAGACGGCGATGCCGGTCTCGGCCTTGAACTTCTCCGCCGCCGCGTCATTGCCGGCATAGCTCGCCGCAACCTTGTAGCCGGCCGCCTTCAGCGCCTTGCTGATCGCAGCTCCGATGCCCCGCGTACCACCCGTCACCAATGCAACTCGTGCCATATCGTATTCCTTCCCTTGGACTCTTCGGACGTTTCTGAGTGATGGTTTTTAGTGGTGGATTATGCGGCTGGTTTGACGGACATCAAGAACAAAACGCCCGGCATTGAGCCGGGCGTTTGTATTTAGTCGAGGCTTGCGCGGTTGCGAAGAATATTTGATTTGCAACCGCCGCCTTTTTAATCGCGTGCAACGCACTCACTGACGTGTGCAGCGCACGCGTCAGTCAAGTGTAAGCTCAGTCGCGCGCCAGACACATCGCGATACCCATGCCGCCGCCGATGCACAGCGTGGCGAGACCCTTTTTGGAATCACGCTTCTGCATTTCATGCAGCAGCGTCACCAGCACGCGCGCGCCGGACGCGCCGACCGGATGGCCGATCGCGATCGCGCCACCGTTGACGTTGACCTTGGAGGTATCCCAGCCGAGGTCCTTGTTGACGGCACAGGCCTGCGCCGCGAAGGCTTCGTTAGCCTCGATCAGATCGAGATCGCCGACGCTCCAGCCGGCCTTCTTCAGCGCGGCACGCGACGCCGGGATCGGGCCCGAACCCATGATCTTCGGATCGACGCCGGCCTGCGCCCAGGACACGATCCGCGCGAGCGGCTTCTTACCTTCCTTCGCGGCCTGCTTGGCGGTCATCAGCACCACGGCGGCAGCGCCGTCATTGATGCCCGAGGCCGAGCCAGCGGTGACCGTGCCGTCCTTCTCGAAAGCAGGCTTGAGCTTCGCCATCGCATCGATCGTGGCGCCATGACGCGGGTATTCGTCGGCGCTGACGACCACATCGCCCTTGCGGGTCTTGATGGTGACCGGAACGATCTCGTCGTTGAACTTGCCGGCCTTCTGCGCGGCCTCGGCCTTCTGCTGCGAGGCGACCGCGAACTCGTCCTGCTGGGCGCGGGTGATCTGCCACTGCCGCGCGACGTTCTCGGCGGTGTTGCCCATGTGGTAGCCGTTGAAGGCATCCCACAGGCCGTCCTTGATCATGGTGTCGACGAAGTCGAGCGCGCCCATCTTGACGCCGCCGCGCAGATGCTGGGCGTGCGGAGCCATGCTCATGGACTCCTGGCCGCCAGCCACGACGATTTCGGAATCGCCGTTGAGTAGCGCCTGGTAGCCGAGTGCAACGGTGCGCAGACCCGAGCCGCAAAGCTGGTTGATGCCCCAGGCCGGGCTCTCCACGGGAATGCCGGCCAGGATCGAGGCCTGGCGGGCGGGGTTCTGGCCCTGGGCCGCGGTCAGGATCTGGCCCATGATGACTTCCGAGACCCGGCCGGGCTCGATGCCACCGCGCTCCAGCGCGGCCTTGATGGCGACGGCGCCGAGATCGTGGGCGGGAAGGGTCGCGAACGCTCCGTTGAAGCTTCCGACCGGGGTGCGGGCGGCGCTGACGATGACGACATCGTCTGACATGGGCATCTCCTGGGGTTGAATGGGGGCAGACGGGGCTGGGAAACGGCTCGCCAGTCTCGAAGGGCATCCTGTTAACGTCGTTGCGGCATGTCAATCGGCAGGTCACCGAATTCATGCCGCAGCGCATTCAAAATAGCGTTCTTGGCGATTTCGCAAGCAGGTTTTTGCTGTGCAATTAACCGTGCCGCACAAAACGGTAGCGTGACCCCTTTGAAAATGCTTATTTTGTTGCGTTGCGTACTCTTCCCGCCCTGCGGCATTTGCGCTGCAGGTTCCCGTTCTCAGCGTCTTTGAAGTGAGAGCCCATGGCGAAATCAGACCAACCCACCACCATCAAGAAATACGCGAACCGCCGGCTCTATAACACCGGAACGAGCACCTACGTGACGCTGGAAGACCTCGCCGCCATGGTCAAGGACGGCGAAGATTTCCTGGTCTACGATGCCAAAACCGGTGACGACATCACCCGCTCCGTGCTCGCCCAGATCATCTTCGAGCAGGAGAACAAGGCCGGCCAGAATCTCTTGCCGACCACCTTCCTGCGCCAGCTGATCCGCTTCTACGGCGACAGCATGCAGATGGTGGTGCCGAAATATCTGGAGCAGTCGATCGCGACGCTGACCCAGGAGCAGGAGAAGTTCCGCAAGCAGATCGCCAACTCGCTGTCCGGAACTCCGTTTGCGCCGCTGGAGGAACAGGTCCGCCGCAACATGGAGCTGTTCCAGCAGACCTTCTCGATGTTCAAGCCGTTCGTCCCCACGCCGGGCCGCTCGGAGCCGGAGCCCGATGCGAGCGCCGAGCCGGCCAAGGACAGCAACATCGACGACCTGCGCCAGCAGATGAAGGACATGCAGGAGCGCCTCGAGCGCATGTCAAAGAAGGACGAGTAGGCCTCTCGTCCACACCGGCGCGTCCGCAGATGCGGGCGCGCGAACGCCAGATTGCTTGCGGCAGCGCCATCCGCTCGCCGCCATCCCGGCCAAGGCCGGAGCCACCATGCCTGACCGGACCACCCATTGGGACAACGTCTACGCCACCAAGGGCGAGACCGAGGTCAGCTGGTTTCAGGACAGTCCTGCGACCTCGCTCGAGCTGATTCGCGCGGCGCATCCGGATCATCACGCAGCCATCATCGATATCGGGGGTGGCGCGTCGCGGCTGGTCGATGCGCTGCTGCAAGACGGATATCGCGACATCGCGGTGCTGGACCTTTCCGCCAACGCGCTCGACGCGGCGAGGAAACGAATCGGCGCGGCCGCCTCGACGATCGACTGGATCGTCGCCGACGCCACGACATGGCAACCGGCGAAGACCTGGGATATCTGGCACGATCGCGCCGCCTTTCACTTCCTGACCGATCCGCACGACCGGGCCGCCTACGTCGAGCGCCTGCGGTCGGTGGTCGCGCCGGACGGGCACGTGATCATCGCGACGTTCGCGCCCGACGGCCCGGAAAAATGCAGCGGCCTGCCGGTGCAGCGGCACGACAGCGCGAGCCTTTCAGCCGAGCTCGGGCCAGAGTTCGAACTGATCGAGACACGGAGCGAGGTTCACCACACGCCGTGGCATTCGACGCAGGCGTTTCAGTTCAGCCGGTTTCGGAGGCGGCGCCGGCTCTAGTCAAGCCGCCAGCTTCACCGCGTGCGCGAAATCCCAATAAAGTTTTCGCGCCTTGGTGTAGAGCGGGCCCGGCTTCAATTCGCGCGCGTCGATGCGAATCACCGGCGCGACCTTGGCGAAATTGCCGGTGGAGAAGATCTCGTCGGCGGCGAGGAAGTCGGCATAGCGCAGCGTCTTCTCGACCACGGTGACGCCGTCATCGCGGAGCAGGCTGATCACGCGCTGGCGTGTGATGCCGTTGAGGAAGGTGCCGTTCGGCACCGGCGTGAAGACGACGCCGTCTTTCGCCATGAACACGTTGGAATTGCCGAACTCCGCGACATTGCCGAGCATGTCGAGCATCAGCGCGTTCTGGAAGCCGCGCGAGGCGGCTTCCGCCAGCGCCCGCGAATTGTTCGGATAGAGACAGGCGGCCTTGGCGTCGACCGGCGCGCATTCGGCGGTGGGCCTGCGGAACGGCGACAGTGTGATCGCGTTGCCGACCGGTTTCGGCATCGGTGCCTCGTAGATGCACAGGCACCAATTGGTGGTTTCAGGGTCGAACAGCACGCCGCCGCCCGACCCGTTCTGCGCCCAATACATCGGACGGACATAGAGCTCGGCATTCGGCGCAAAGCGCGCGATGCCCTCGTGTGCGAGCGTGAGCCAGGTGCCGGTATCGACCACCGGCTTCAGGCCAAAATTGATCGCGGATTGATTGGCGCGGGCCACATGGCGGTCGAGATCCGGCGCGACGCCCTCGAACGCGCGCGCGCCGTCGAACACGACCGAGCCGAGCCAGGCCGCATGCGTGCGCGGCCCCATGATCGGCACGTTGCCGTCATGCCATTTGCCCTCGAAGAAGGTCCAGCTCGGCGAATATTCGATCGGCTTCTTGATCTCGGCCATATCAGGCCTCCCTCGAAAAATATCCGGGCACTATTGTCCCAATTTCTAAACGATTTGCTCCGGGGAAGCATCAACTCTCCCCTCCCGTGAGGTTAAGACAACAACGCGACCAAACCGGCTATAGTGTCGGGCACGTCACGGAGTTTCCCATGCCGCTCGATCCGCTCGCAAAGCGCTTGTTGACCATGATGGCTGCGGCTGCGCCGCAGGTGCGGACCCGGCCGAGCGTCGAAGCGCGGCGACAATCGCTGGCGAAGCTGATGCAGTTCGCGCGCGCCGCGGCGCCGGATGTGACGGCCTCCGACGGCAAATTGCCCGGCCCTGGCGGAGAGCTGCCTTATCGGCTCTACTCGCCGGCGTCGGCCGGCGAGCGCGCGCCAGGCTTCGTGTTCTTTCATGGCGGCGGGCTCGTCGCCGGCAGCATCGCGACGCATGACCGTATCGCGGCAGCGCTGGCACATGCGACCGGCTGCCGCCTCGTTTCGGTCGACTACCGCCTCGCGCCCGAGCACAAATTTCCCGCCGCAGTCGACGATGCCGTCGCCGCCACCGAATGGGTTGCGCGCGAAGCTCCGTCGCTCGGCATCGACGCCGAGCGTCTGGTGGTCGGCGGCGATTCCGCGGGCGC
This sequence comes from Bradyrhizobium sp. CIAT3101, assembly GCF_029714945.1. NCBI lineage: Bacteria > Pseudomonadati > Pseudomonadota > Alphaproteobacteria > Hyphomicrobiales > Nitrobacteraceae > Bradyrhizobium > Bradyrhizobium sp. CIAT3101. The sequence continues at coordinate 697,431 of NZ_CP121634.1, read as the reverse complement.
CACGCTGGCTGCGGTCGTATGCCAGGAGGCGGCGCAGAGCGCCGGCCTCTCCATCGTCGCGCAGTGCCTGATCTGCCCGGTGCTGGACTTCGAGGAAACCTCGCCCTCGCGCGAGGCCTTCGCCGAAGGCCATCTGATCGACCGCATCACCATCGAGGCCGATCTGTCCGATTACCTGCCCGAGGGCCTGGATGCCGCCGATCCCCGCATCTCCCCGCTTCGCGCGACGCGTCTCTCAGGCCTGCCGACCGCCATCATCCACACCGCCGAGTTCGACCCGATGCGCGACGAGGGCAATGCCTATGCGCGCAAGCTGCTCGCCGCGGGCGTCGCGGTCGAGCACGTCTGCCATGACGGCATGGTCCACAACTTCCACGCCATGGGCGCGATCCTGCCACAATCGCAGCTCGTGCTGTCGCAGATCGGCGAGCAGGTCAGGCGCGCGGTGGAGACTTAGAGGCGCGAATCACACGCGGGCCTCGAGCACGGCCCTGGCTGCCACGACATAGTCCGGCCAATGCGCATCCGCATAGCGTTCGGCCTGCCGTGCGCAGGCGAGGTCGGGCGCATGCGCGGCGGCAATCAGGCGCGCGAAGCGTTCTTCGGCAACCGTCGCATCCGCAATGGCCGGTGCCGGTGCCGCGGCCATTGCGGTCGGAGCCACGGCGAGCCCCGCCATTCCAGCGAGCAGGATGCGGCGCGACGTGTTCATGATGATCGTCTCCATTGTCCGGCCTGCACTGTGCCGGACGAGTGTGTCGGTGCAATCACAGCAGGGTAACCGCGTAGATGCGCATCGTCCATTGCCCGCGGATAGACCTTGACCACACGAACGATCACGTTCCATCTAGCGAACAGCTCCATCACCAGAGTGCCACGCGTCGGATTGTCACGTGTCCCACCGCAGCCCAGCGTCCGCCCCGGTCTTGCGCGCTGTCGCGATGGGGCTGCTGTGTCTGACGATCCCGGGCGGCGCCGCCTACGCCGGCGACGAGGCCGAGGACACGGCGTCAAAGCCTGTCGTCCCGAACATCTACCTCGATCTTCGCACGACCTATGCCACGATCCCCGCGGGCACGCTCGGGCTCGGTTTCGGCAACACCTCGCTCTCGGCCGCGTTCGAAGCGCTGGCGGCACAACGCGGCGCGACGCTGCCCAACGGCTTGCCGGCGGCGAAATCGATTACCGTCGACCTGCCGCTGACCGTGGACGTTAGCGATCGCGTATCGCTCTATGGCGGTGTATCAGGCTCAGCGACGGATATAGGCGGCGGCTGGTCGACATTCGACGTCACCAGCTGGAACATCGGCGTGCAGGCCGACCTCTACCAGCAGAACGGCGGCAAGATCCCGACCATCACGCTGCAATCCACCATCACGCAGTCGGTGCCGAACGTGCCGGGCATGACGAATTCGTTCAACAACATCCTGGAATTCGACTACGCACTCGACGAGGACGAGACGCGCGGCTGGCTTGCCGGCGTGCAATACACCCACACCGACATTGCCAGCGTGGTGGCCCGGATCAGGCCGAATACGATCCTCTACGCCGGCGGCTATTACCAATGGCCGAGCAACTGGAAATTCATCGGGCGCCTCGGCATGCAGTCGTTCGGCGGTGCGCAACTCGCAGGCCGGACCCTGGCGGAATCCTTCACCCAGCCGATCCTGCGCCTCGACCTCGACCGCATGGATGACAATGACAACCGTCTGTTCGGCATCACGGCCCAGATCGCGTGGATGCCGAAACCATCCTATCAGGTGACGCTGCGGACGCCGCTTTACGCCGTGCGCCACTGACCGCGGGCCGCCGTGGGCCTCCATTGGAGTTCCGCGTCAACCGATCGTTAATCCTCATCCGAAAACTTCGATTGCGTTACGCCGCCGCAAGGAACGTTGCGGCACAATCAGGCGGCGTATTCAGCCTTGGAGACTGCGGATGTCCCGCTTGGTGCCGGAACGGACGTTCCTGGCTGGGAAGATCATCTTCAATTTCGGCCAGTCGTCGATCGATTGCGTCGTGCGCCGGCTGACCGAGGAGGCCGCGACGCTCGAGATGCAGAGCGGTCTAGGCGTCCCCGATCGATTCCAGCTCACGCTTGCGGGACGCGACATCCTGAGCTGCCGCGTGATCTGGCGATCGGACCGTCAGGTGGGAGTCGCTTTCGAACAGCCGGGCAGCGTCGAACGCCCCGCCGGCAGCGAACAGGAGCGCTCGCCCGACTCGCTGATGCGCGCCCAGATGCTGGCCCTGCGCGCGGCCCTGGATCATGTGCCGACCGGCATCGTGCTGCTCGACAACCACCTCAGGGCGCGCCTCATCAACCGCTCGTTTCGCCAGATGTGGCACCTGCCTGACCAGGTCGCCGACAGCTATCCATCCATTCTCACGCTGCTTCATCACGGGCGCGACATCGGAGCCTACGAGGTGCCGGATCCCGCCCTCGAAGCCCATGTGAAAGAGCGTGTCCGCGTGATCGAGGCCGGCGATCCGACACCGATCGACGTACGCCGAACCAACGGCGATGTCGTGCGTGTCCAATGCACGCCTTTGCCCGACGGCGGACGCATGCTGACCTATACGCCCGTCACCGACATCGTGCGCTTCTCCGACGAGCTGAAGCTGCTGCGCGACGCCCTGGAAAACGTTCAGGACGGCGTTCTCCTTCTCGACTCCAACCTGAATGCGAGCTTCATGAACCTGCGGATGCGGCGGTTCTGGGAGGTGAGCGAGGAAGAAGCCGCCACCCGCCCAGCCTATGCTTCGCTGGTGAGCCGCGCGCAACGCGCGAGCGCCCCGGACCTTGCGGCAAACGAGCTGGCGAAATTCCCCGGCAGGCGTCTCGCCGAGGTCAAGGCAGGCGATCACGTGCGCGACCTCCAGACGCCCGACGGGCGATTGATCAGGGCTCATTGCACCACGATGTCGAACGGCGGCCGCATGCTGACCTATGTCGACATCACCGATCTCAACGACAAGGCCAACATGCTGGAGCGGCTCGCGACCACCGATCCGCTCACCGGTCTGTACAACCGCCGGCATTTCCTGGGTTCGCTCGATGCGGAATGGAGCCGCTTCCAGCGCTACTACCGCTCGGTCTCCGTCCTGATGCTCGACATCGATCATTTCAAGTCGGTCAACGATCGCTACGGTCACGCGGTCGGCGACGAGGCGATCAAGGCTGTCGCGGCCGCATGCAACGAGGGCAAGCGCAAGTCCGATCTCGTCGGCCGCATCGGTGGCGAGGAGTTCGCGGTTCTGCTGCCCGAGACCAGCCTGTCACGCGCCAAGCTCGTTGCCGAGCGAATCCGCAAGCGCGCTATGGCGATGCGGCTGAACGCGCATCAGGTGCAGTTCGGCGTCACCGTGAGCATCGGCATTGCCGAAGCCAGCGTCAGCATGTCCGGCATCGACGCGCTGATGGGCGCAGCCGACCAGGCGCTCTACCAGGCCAAGGCCGAAGGCCGCAATCGTTGCATCGCCTGGATGCCCCCGCCGCCTGCAAGCAGGGCGGCAGAGTGATCGTCGCGAGGCGCTTCTACTCCGGCACCGGCACGTCAAAGGTGTTCAGCGTGACCGAGACCATGCAGTAGACGCCGACGAGGTAGGACAGCTCGGCCGCGCCGTGCTCGCCGAATTCCTTGACCGCAGCCCGATAGGTCAGCTCGGGCAGCACGCCGCCGCTCACCAGTGCAGAGGCCATGTCGTAGGCAACGGCTTCCTGCTTGGTGAGGTCGACGGGCCGCTGGCCGGCGACGATGGTCGCAAGCTTCTCGTCGGAGAGGCCGCGCTGCTCGGCGACCAGCACATGGGCGTAGAGCTCGTAGCCGGAGCGGAAATGCGATCCGGTGACGAGGATCGCGACCTCGCGCACCGGCGCGGGCAGCAGCGGGTTCGACGCGATCGCCTTGACCAGCTCCCACACCGGCTTGCCGAAGCGCGGCTCGCGGATCCAGGGATTCCAGGGACCAAGCAGCGCGCCATCGTCGCGCATGTTCACAAAGCCCTTGAAGTGGTCCTTGATGCCCGCTTGCATGTCGGCATAGAGCGGCTTCTGTTCGTCGCTCAACTGTTTCGGATCAAGAATGGGAATGCGCACGGCAAGATCTCCTCGTTGAGAAGGTCGAACGCTCGCGCGCGTGCGGGCGCAAGGCAAGTGAAGTTGCCGTGACGATCGTGCAATTTCGCAAATAGCAGAGAGACGCCGCTACGAAGACTTCAGAGCGTCATGGGCTCTGCGGATTGACGACGTCGTCGACCGCGAGCGCGAGTGGCTGTGCGGTCTCAAGGAACGACGACAAAGCCGCCTCGAACGGCGCCGGATCGAGACCGCGCGCGGCGAGCCAGGTGGGTTCATAATAGGTCTGCCGGTAACGCTCGCCGGAATCGCAGATCAGCGTCACCAGCGAGCCGGTCTGGCCTGCCTTGCGCATCTCCGAGGCGAGCCGGCATAGTGCCAGGAAATTGGTGCCCGTGGAACCGCCGACCGCGCGCCGCAACCGGCGCGACAGCACGTTCATCGCGGCAATCGTCACCGCATCCGGAATCTTCATCATGCGGTCGACCACGCCCGGCACGAACGACGGCTCGCAGCGGGGACGGCCGACGCCTTCGATAAGTGAAGGGCGCTCGCACACATGGGAGCGGTCCTGCGTGCGGAAGCAATCGAAGAAGGCGGAGTGCTCGACATCGGCGACACACAGCCGCGTCGGATATTGGCGATAGCGCAGATAGCGACCGATGGTGGCCGAGGTACCGCCGGTACCCGCACCCATCACGATCCAGTCCGGGATCGGCCGCGGCTCGCCCGCCAATTGCGTGAAGATCGACTCGGCAATGTTGTTGTTACCGCGCCAGTCGGTGGCGCGCTCGGCGAAGGTGAACTGGTCCATGTAGTGGCCGCCGAGCCGAATCGCGAGCGAGGCTGCTTCCGCATAGAGCGCGCGGCCGTCGTCGATCAGATGACAATTGCCGCCATAGTGCTCGATCGCGGCGATCTTCTCCGCCGAGGTCGTGCGCGGCATCACGGCATAGAAGGGCACGCCGATCATCTGCGCGAAATACGCTTCCGACACCGCGGTCGAGCCCGACGACGCCTCCACGACGGGCGTGCCTTGGCGGATATGGCCATTGCAGAGCGCGTAGAGGAACAGCGAGCGCGCCAGCCGGTGTTTGAGGCTGCCGGTCGGATGCGTGGACTCGTCCTTCAGATAGATGTCGATGCCCGCGAGCGCCGGCACGATCAGCCGGATCAGATGCGTGTCGGCCGTGCGGCACTGGTCGGCCTCGATCGCGGCCACGGCCTCGTCGACCCAGCCGCGCCGATAGGCCGGCCCGGCCGGATTAAGGTGGCGGTAGGGGAATGTCTGCATCGGATGAATCTCTCATGATGCGGATCGCGCATCAATAGCGCCGGATTGTTGTTTGACGCGTTTTCTGACGCGAACCGGTTTCCACTTCGCTGGAAAACCGCTCTGGCTCAGAACTCCAGCGGCGCGTTGTCGACGACCTCCTTCATCACGAAGAAGGTGCGGGTCTGGCGGACGCCGGGGAGCGCGATGAGCTGCTCGCCATGGATGCGGTTGAAATCCTCCATGTCGCCGACGCGGATTTTCAGGAAATAGTCGAAGTCGCCGGCGACGAGGTGGCAGTCGAGCACGAATTTCAGTTTTGCGATCGCCTGCTCGAAGATCGCAAAGCTCTCCGGGGTCGAGCGATCGAGCACGACGCCGACCATCACCAGCGTGCCCTTGGCCACCTTCTTCGGCGCCACCATGGCCCGGACGGTGGCGATAAAGCCGTCCTCGAACAGGCGCTGGGTGCGGCGATGGCAGGTGGCGGGGCTGATCGCGACTGATACGGCCAGCTCGGCATTGCTGAGCCGGCCGTTATTCTGCAGCAATCTCAACATCTTGAGGTCGATGCGGTCGAGTCGGGCGGACATGGAAGAAGCTTCCGTTATTTAATCTATCTTCGGAAGAAATCTTAGCTATTGGCCTGACTTTCGCAAGATCACGCGCAAGATGGGCGCAAAATTCGAAAGCACCTTTTTGCAGTGCAATGCTAGCCACATCCAAGACCAACGCCAATCGGGATGAACCAATGAACCTCGACAAATTTCCGCGTTATCCGCTGACCTTCGGCCCGACGCCCATCGAGAAGCTGGAGCGGCTGTCCAAACATCTCGGCGGCAATGTCGAGATCTACGCCAAGCGCGAGGACTGCAATTCCGGCCTCGCCTATGGCGGCAACAAGCTGCGCAAGCTCGAATACATCATTCCCGACGCGATCGCGTCGAACGCCGATACGCTGGTCTCGATCGGCGGCGTGCAGTCGAACCACACCCGCATGATCGCCGCCGTCGCCGCCAAGATCGGTATGAAGTGCCGCCTGGTGCAGGAAGCCTGGGTACCGCACGAGGACGCCGTCTATGACCGCGTCGGCAACATCATGCTCTCGCGCATCATGGGCGCCGACGTGCGTCTGGTCGACGACGGTTTCGACATCGGCATCCGCAAGAGCTGGGAGCAGGCTATCGAGGAAGTGAAGGCTGCCGGCGGCAAGCCCTACGCGATCCCGGCCGGCGCCTCCGTGCACAAATTCGGCGGGCTCGGCTATGTCGGCTTCGCCGAGGAAGTGCGCAAGCAGGAGAAAGAGCTCGGCTTCAAGTTCGACTACATCATCGTCTGCACCGTGACCGGCTCCACCCATGCCGGCATGCTGGTCGGCTTCGCGGCGGACGGCCGTGCGCGAAAAGTGATCGGCATCGATGGCTCCTTCACGCCGGCGCAGACGAAGGCGCAGGTGCTCTCGATCGCTCAGAACACCGCAAAGCTCGTCGAACTCGGCCAGGACATCGTTGCAGACGACGTCGTGCTGATCGAGGATTACGCCTATCCCGCCTATGGCGTTCCGTCGGAGGAGACCAAGGAGGCGATCCGCCTCACCGCACGGCTCGAGGCGATGATCACCGACCCCGTCTATGAAGGCAAATCGATGCAGGGCCTGATCGACCTGACCAAGAAGGGCCATTTCGAGAAGGGCGCGAAGATTCTCTACGCCCATCTCGGCGGCGCACCGGCGCTGAACGGCTACGGCTACGCGTTCCGGAACGGCTGAGGTTGCCCGGCTCTCGCCTCCTCACCTGCTGTCGTCCCGGCGAAGGCCGGCAACTGTTATGTCGGCCCGGTCTGAAGGTAGGGCTTCCTGTCGCGCATCATGGCGTTGAGGACGGTTAGGAGCTTCCTGGCGACGGCAATGAGAGCGAGCTTGGCTGGTTTGCCGGCCTGTCGCAGTCGTGCGTAGAAGGCCTTGAACGGATCGGCCCGGCGAACCGCGTTGAGGGCAGCCATGTAGAGGGCGTCACGAACGCGCTTTCGACCGCCGGCGATCTTGCGTTTGCCACGGAAGACGCCGCTGTCGACGTTGAAGGGGGCAAGGCCCGCGAGTGCCGCGATCTGTTTTGCACCAACACGTCCGAGTTCCGGCATCTTCGAGATGAGCTGCATGCAAGCCACGGGACCCACACCCGGAAGCGAGCGGATCAACTTTGCATCGTCCGCGATCTCCGGCTCGGCCTTGGTCAGCGCCTTGATGTCGGCTTCGATCTCGGCAACTTCGCCGTCGAGAACCTCGATAAGGCGGCTGATCCGTTCGGCCATGGCGCGGTCGTCAGCCTCGCTGCGCCGGTTCTTCTCCTGCGCGCGCATGAGAACCAGCTGATCCCGCCGTTTTGCAAGCCTCGACAAGGCGTTGCGGGCGGGATTGGCGGCCTGCTCGGTTGCCGGCTGCATGACCCGGCCAAAAGCCGCCAGCATCCGTGCATCGATCGGGTCGGTTTTGGCAAGTTGGCCGCTGGCCCGCGCAAAATCGCGAGCTCGAGCCGGATTGATCCGGGCGAAGCGGACACCGGCCTGGCCCAGGGCCTCGCGAAGCGCAAGGTCATAGGTACCCGTGGCCTCGAAGACGATCAGCGCATCGCATCGCCAACGCGCCACCTGCTGTGTGATGGCCTGTGCCGCGTTGGCGATACGCCTGGGCACACCGTCAGCTTCATCAAAGATATCGAGATGCTTTTTGGAGACGTCGATTCCGACGTAACGAAGAGGTATGATCACGGTGCCTGTCCCTGTGATGCGAGGTCTGTTGCCGCAGCCTCGTGCAACTGTTCAGGTTGGTAATGGAACGGGCGGGAGGCCGAGCCGGCTCACGGCGTCAAGCGCCAAGGACCCAACGGCTTCCCGCCCAACCCATCCTGACAGACTTCAAAGACACAGGGACCCATAACCCCAGGGAGGCGTTTGGCGAAGAACGTCGTTCCGCGCGGCTCAAGATAGATCACGCGGTATGGGTCCCGGATCTGCGCTTCGCTTGTCCGGGACGACAGCGGAAATAACGGTCACGACCTACCGCGTCTTGACGATCTGCAGCAGTTCGTCGCCATAATGCTCGAGCTTCTTGTCGCCGATGCCGGGGACGTTGCGGAGCTCGTCGAGCGTGGTCGGCCAGGCCCGGACGATGCCGTCGATGGTGGCATCGTGCAGCACAACATAGGCCGGCACGCCGCGCTCGCGCGCCACATCGGAACGCCAGGAGCGCAACCGCGCGCGCAATTCGGGATCGACGTCGCCCTGCGGCGCGCTGGCCGCCGGCGCGAGGTCGCCGCGGCGGGATTTTGCGCGGCTTGACCGAACCCGGGTGCCGGGCGCTTCCTCGCGCAGCCACACCTCTGTCTCCCCGCGCAACACGCCGCGCGCGGTCTCGGTCAGCTTCAGCGCGCCAAAGGCTTCGCTGTCGCTCTGCAGATGACCCATGGCCACCAGCTGCCGCAGCACGGTGCGCCATTGCTTCTCGTTGAGCTCGCGCCCGATGCCGAACACCGACAGCTTGTCGTGGCCGAACTGCATCACCTTTTCGGTCAAACGTCCGATCAGCACGTCGATCAGGTGCATCGCGCCGAAGCGTTGTCCGGTGCGGTAGGCGCAGGACAAGAGCTTTTGCGCCAACACCTTGCCGTCACGCATTTTCGGCGGCGTCAGGCAGTTGTCGCAATTGCCGCAGCTTTCGCCGTGCACGACCTCGCCGAAATAGGCGAGCAGGCGCCGGCGCCGGCACTGCGCGGTCTCGGCGAGCCCGACCAGCGCATCGAGCTTGCCGATCGACACGCGCTTGAAGTCATCGGAGCCAGTGGACTCGTCGATCATGCGGCGCTGCTGCACGATGTCCGAGAGCCCGTAGGCCATCCACGCCGCCGACGGTTTGCCGTCGCGCCCCGCGCGCCCGGTTTCCTGGTAATAGGCCTCGATGCTCTTGGGCAGATCGAGATGGGCGACGAAGCGCACGTCGGGCTTGTCGATACCCATGCCGAAGGCGATGGTCGCAACGATGACGATGCCGTCCTCGTTGAGGAAGCGGTCCTGGTTGCGCGAGCGCACCTGACTGTCGAGCCCGGCGTGATAGGGCAGCGCCGCAATGCCGGCCTCGGCGAGTGCGCCAGCAACCTCCTCGACGCGGTTGCGGGACAGGCAATAGACCACGCCGGCGTCTCCGGCATGGCGATCCCGAATAAACTCCTTCAGCTGTGACACCGCATTGCGCTTGTCGACGATCTCGTAGCGGATGTTGGGCCGGTCGAAGCTCGAGACGAATTGCGGGCTATCCGTCAGCTGGAGCCGCTGGACGATCTCTTTCCGCGTCAATTCGTCGGCGGTCGCGGTCAGCGCGATGCGCGGCACATCGGGGAAACGCTCGGCGATGACGGAGAGACCGACATATTCGGGCCGGAAGTCATGCCCCCATTGCGAGACGCAATGCGCCTCGTCGATTGCGAACAACGCCACTTTGGCTTGCGCCAGCATCGACAGGCAACGCGGCGTCACCAGGCGTTCCGGCGCGACATAGAGCAGGTCGAGATCGCCCGCGATCAGGCGCCGCTCGATCTCGGAGGCCTCCTGCAAGGTCAGCGACGAGTTCAGCGCAGCAGCATTGACGCCGGCCTCGATCAGGCCCGCAACCTGGTCGCGCATCAGCGCGATCAGCGGCGAGACAACGATGCCGCAGCCCTCACGCAACAGTGACGGCAATTGATAGCACATCGACTTGCCGCCGCCGGTCGGCATCAGCACCAGGCAATTACCGCCGTCGGTGACGTGCCGGATGATTTCGCCTTGCGCGCCTCGGAACCCCGGCAGGCCGAACACCGAATGCAGCACCGACAGCGCATCGCGGCCATCGGCCGGCGCTGGCAGCGGAGCGGTGGAAGGGACGGGCATGGGGCGTGTCGAGGGTTTGCGAGATTCGGCACACCGGCAGTCGCATGACGGCGCCGGTGTTGCAAGACGATTTGCGGGGGCTTGCACCGTTGCTTCTTCTCCCTCTCCCCGTTCTTACGGGGAGAGGGTTGGGGTGAGGGGCATCTATCCGCAGATGAGATGGTGGTGAGACCTGTACCCCCTCACCCGGATCGCAACTGCGATCCGACCTCTCCCCGCAAGCGGGGAGAGGTGAAAACTACGCCCCTATCCTGCGCAAGGCCTCGGCGACCGTCACGATCGGCATGTCGCGCTTGTCCGCGGCCGTCAGCGCGTGGCGCATCAGGGCCGGTGTGCAGCCATAAGGGCTTGGCGCATCGACGACGTCGTGACCGTAGAAGATCAGCCAGCCGCCGCTCGCGACCGCCTCGTCGAAGTAGCGATCCACGCCCGCCGCATCGATCTCGCAATTGACCAGCGGCGAAGCGCGCAGGAATTGGAGATCGATGACATCGCTGTTGACGCCGGGAAGGATGCCACGCGCCGAGCGAAAAATTTTGGCGAGCTGCGGTTTCCGCCAGACCGAAGCGAGGCCATAGGGATAGGCAAAATTCTCGAGCTTGATCGAGGAGTCGATACCGCGGAAATGACTGCGGTTCCGCTCGATCTCGCGCGCCATCGCGCTCTCGTCGAGATCGACGGCGCGCGAGTGCGAGAACGTGTGGCAGGCGATCTCGTGGCCGCCGCGATGCAGACGAATGATCGCGTCGTTCGACAGGCCGTGCCAGTGGTCCCCGGGCTGATCGATCAGGCTGCCGGCGAGGTAGAACGTGCCGCGCCCGCCATGCGCTTCCAATAGCGCGGCGCCCTCGTCCGCGGCGCTGTCGGGGGCGTCATCGAAGGTGAAGCTCACCATCGGCGCGTGCGCCGGCAAGCGGTGCGGCGCGGCGCGGAAATGCCGGGCTAGCCGATTGCTCAAGCGTCCGTTGAGGGCCGACAGCACGGGTGCATTCCCTGTGATTCTATATGTCTCGACTGAAACATTTACGCGCGGCTCGAGGCAAGCTTAACGCTCGGGTAATCCTAACGCGGAACCCACAGCCCTGGGTTAACGCGCCGGCAGCGGAGCTTCAGTGTCCGCATCGAGATATTGCAGCCAATTGCGGAAAAGCGCCGCCGCGGCGCTGCCGGCCGCAATATCGGGGCGCAAAGTCAGCGCCGGCAATTCATTGGTCAGTGCCGGATGCCGCTGATGCCTGGCCCGCTTTTCGAAGCGAACCAGCTTTTCCTCCGTCGCTGCGTCAAAATAGCTCACGGGGAGCGCCGGATAGGCCTCCCGCTCGCGCGCGAGGAAGCGGCCGATGTCGCGCAGATATTCGCGCTGGAGCGACAGTGCGTCATATTCGGGATGGCCCTGGAAGAACACGAAGCGGCTGGCGTATTGCCGAACGAAGACGTCGACGCCAGCCCGGGCCGACCTGGTCAGCACCTGATAGCCGGCCTGCGTGAGATCTCCCTCAGTGACTTCATTGAGGCGGGAATGCGAGACCTTGAGCGGCGCCGGCGCACCGCGCGTGAGCGGATCGCCAGTCACGGTCTCGCAGTCGAAGATGCCATGGCATTTGGACGGCAGCCGCTGTCGTTCGATGCGATCGAGATGCAGCACAGCCGCATGTGCGGCAAGGCATGACCAGATCGTCGAGCGGGTATTGATCCTCGCCCAGTCGATCAGCTCGGTGAGGTCGCGCCAGTACGGCTCCTGATCGAGCTCGGGCGCGACCGGTTCGGCGCCGGTCACGATCAGCCCGTCGAACCTCTGACGCTTGAGATCGGAGAGATCGGAATATTCGCTCTCGACATGCCACTTCGCTTCCGGCGAACGCTTCACCGACGGCAACGAGAAGCAATGAAAGCGGATGCGGCGCGGCCCTGCGGCAGCCTGCAGCAGCTTCATGAACTGCCGCTCTGTCGCCTTCAGTGCCGTATCAGGCATATTGTTGATCAGCCCGATGTTGAGCTCGGCACCGGCGTGATCGCGCGCGAAGTCACCTTCGGCCGGTACCAGCGCCGGGCTTACAATACCTTGATCCCTGTCGATCAAGATGCTCATCGGCGCGATTGCCTACTCCGCGGCCTGAAGACGCGCGGCCGGACAGGCCTTTTCCAGCGCCTGGTCGATATCCTCGATGATATCGGCGGCATGCTCGATGCCGATCGAGAGGCGGATCGTTTCCGGTAGCACGCCGGCCGAGCGCTGCTGCTCCGGCGACATTTGCCGGTGCGTGGTCGAAGCCGGATGGCAGGCCAGCGACTTGGCATCGCCGATATTGACGAGGCGCGTGATCAGCTTCAATGCATCATAAAAGGTCTTGCCGGCCTCCATGCCGCCCTTGATGCCGAAGGTGAACAGCGAAGAGGCGTTGCCGTCGAGATACTTCTGGACCAGCGGATAATAGGGGCTGTCCGGGAAACCAGTGTAGTTGACCCAGGCGACACGCGGATCGTTGCGCAGGAATTCGGCGACCTTGCGAGCGTTCTCGCAATGGCGCTCCATGCGCAGCGCCACCGTCTCGATGCCCTGGAGCAGCAGGAACGCGTTGAACGGCGACAGCACCGAACCCATGGTACGCTGATAGACGCTGCGTGCGCGCTCGATATAGGCGGTCTTGCCGAAGCGCTCGGCATAGACGAGGCCGTGATAGGAGGCGTCCGGCTTGTTGTAGGCCGGGAAACGGTCGGCGTGCTTGGCCCAGGGGAAATTTCCGGAATCGACGATGGCGCCGCCGAGCGTGGTGCCGTGGCCGCCCAGAAACTTGGTCAGCGAATGCACGGCGATATCGGCGCCGTAGTCGAACGGCTTGAGCAGGATCGGCGTGGCGACGGTGTTGTCGACGATCAGCGGCACGCCATGAGCATGCGCGATTTTCGCCAGCGCCTCGATGTCGCAGACATTGCCGGCGGGGTTGCCGATCGTCTCGGCGAAGATGGCGCGGGTGTTCTCGTCGATCAGCTTCGCGATCGCGTCCGGCTTGTCGCTCTCGGCGAAGCGGCCGGTGATGCCCTGTCGCGGCAGAATGTGTGAGAGCAGCGTATGGGTGGTGCCGTAGAGCTGCGGCACGGACACGATGTTGCCGCCGTGGTCGGCGACGTTGACGAAGGCGAAATGCAGCGCAGCCTGGCCGGTCGCGACCGCGAGCGCGCCGACGCCGCCTTCGAGCTGGGCGATGCGCTTCTCCAGCACGGCGCTGGTCGGATTGGCGATGCGGCTGTAGCGGAAACCTTCAGCTTCGAGATTGAAGAGGGCCGCGCCGTGGTCGGCGCTGTCGAAAGCGTACGCCGCGGTCTGGTAGATCGGCACGGCAACCGCGTGCGTGGTGGCCTCGGGCTCGTAGCCGGCGTGAATAGCAATCGTCTCGTTGCGCATCGTACCACCTCCGCGTGGGACGCGGGCCGCACTTATTGGCCTGTATGAGGCATGTGCGTTGTCCGCCGTCCCTCTGTTAGAGGCGGGTGGTAAAGCGGACAATAATTCGCTTAGAGATCGAGGAAGTAACCCTAATGGTTGTTGGTGAATTGGCTAAAATTTGAGTCAATTTGGATTAACTACTTCGCCGGCGTCACCCCAAACCCCGCGCGCGGAAAATGGACGACGATGTCGCCCGCGATATCGTCGTGGCGGCGGATGGCGATGCTCTGGGCTGACAGCGAAACGATCCGTCCGCGCACGGCGATCCTGCCGTAATCGTCGGGCCTGACGTCGACGAGATCACCGACCTTGCGGCCGTTCGGATCGTGTGGGTCGTTGGCCTCTCCTGTCTGCGGCGTCGCTGCCCGACCGATCCTGAGCGCCTCTGCGGTCGACATCTCGGTTCGCGTGCCATGACCGATCGCGCGGATGCGCTCTTCCCAGGCGCGCACCTTGGGAAATTCAGCCAGCAGCTGATCGGCGACCGGCAGGTTGGAGCGGACGTACCAGACATTCATGTAAGCATTGATGTCGACGAGGTCAGCCGCGGCGCCGCCGAGCCACGGGTGACCTCCGGCAAGCTGCGTCTCGATCCAGCCGACGTGAGCGCGGTACTGGTCGCGCATCTGCGGGATCGCCGCCGTCATCGCCGCAATGTCGAACTTCGCACCGCGCAGCTTCTCGCGATCCTCGATGAAGCTCTGCGGCACCTTGTCGGCGAGCGAACCGAACACGAGGTTCACCGTATTCTGAAAGAACGACTTGTCGGTCCACATCGCGCTGGCCCAGGCGAGCCCCTCGCCTCGATCAGGAAACAGGGTCGGCGCGGGAAAACGGTGCTCGAGCTCGCGGATGATGCGCTGGGTGTCGCAATAGATGTCCGCGCCGATCTGCATCACCGGCGTACGCCTGTAACCACCGGTGAGCGGCATCAGATCCGGACGCGGCATGATCCTGGAGATGCGGACCGAGGTCCAGGCGATGTTCTTCAGACCGAAGATGAGGCGGATCTTCTCGGAGAATGGCGACTCGTCGAAGTGATGCAGGATGATCGGAAGAGTCTCCGGCATGTCGCCTCCCTACTGAAGGTTGATGCGCGCTGCTACGGCGCGGTGTCCGTGCATGTTGGGAGCAAACGCCGACGTGCGTCAAGCGCGCACACCGGAGTACTACGGGATTGATGGAGCGCGACGCGCAGAAGCAGCTATTTTTTTCGGAGTTTTCGTTCGGTCGGCGACACGATCAGCAATATCCCGACACGCGTTTGTGGAACCGGGTCAACCCTTGCGTAAGTTCCACAATGCTAGCGTCCACGCACTGTTGTTCGCGTAAGGATATGCTTGCTTGTACCTTGCTACCCGTAATGCTCATCGCCTGCTCTCGTCCTTTGCTTCAGATCGCCGTGGCAATATCGCCGTCATCTTCGCGCTCTCGCTGCTGCCGATACTGTCCTTCATCGGCGCCGCCATCGATTATTCCATGGCCACGCGGGCCAAAACGAAGCTGACGTCCGCGCTCGACACCGCCGTGCTGGTCGCCACCGCCAAGACCGAAATCACCAAGAGCGCCTCGACCGCGCAGAGCGATGCGCAGAACGCCTTCACCGGACAGCTGGCCGCGCTCAGCATGACCTCGACCTCCGTGAACATCACCGTGACCGACAGCGTCACCACCCGAACGGCGTCGGGGACGGCGACCGCGACAGTGACCACCTATTTCATGGGGATGTTCGGCTACAAGACCCTCGGAGTCTCGGCGTCCTCGAGCGCTGCGGCCTCGCTGCCGGCCTACATCGACTTCTACGTGCTGCTCGACAATTCCCCATCGCAGGGACTGGGCGCGACCACGGCCGACATGACGGCCTTGCAGAACGCGACCTCCGACAGCTGCGCCTTCGCCTGTCACGACACCTACACGTCGAGCTCGAAGAAGACGCTTCAAACCAACAGCTACTATTCGATCGCGAAGAAGCTCGGCATCAAGATGCGGATCGACCTGGTGCGCGACGCAACGCAGTCGCTCACCGACACCGCCACCGCGAGCCAGCTCGTCAGCAACCAGTACCGGATGGCGGTCTACACCATGGGCAGCGATTGCGCCGCATTGGGCCTGACGACGATCTCGGCGCTCTCCTCGAGCATGTCCTCGGTCAAGACGGCGGTGGCCGGCGTCGACCTGATGACGATCCCCTACACCAACTACAACAACGACATGTGCACCGATTTCGACGGCACCATGACGTCGATGAACACCACGATCCCGACGCCGGGCGACGGCTCGTCCTCCTCGCCACAGAAATGGCTGTTCTTCGTCTCCGACGGGGTCGCCGACTACTATTATCCGTCGAGCTGCAGTCAGACCGTGATCACCTCGTCGGGGCGATGCCAGGAGCCGCTGACGACGACGATCTGCAACACCATCAAGGCGCGCGGCGTCAAGATCGCGGTGCTCTATACCACCTACCTCGCGATCACCAACAACAGCTGGTACAACACCTATATCGCACCGTTCCGCAGCTCGATTGCGACCAAGATGCAGGCCTGCGCGACGACCGGCTATTACTACGAGGTCTCGAGCGACTCCAACATCACCACGGCGCTGAATGCACTGTTCCAGAAGGCGATCGCGGCCTCCCATCTGACCAACTGATCTCGGCGGACGCATCGAGGCTTCGCGCGTGTTGCGCGAAGCCCCGACTGCGAGACAACAGCAAGTTCAGGCCATGCTCTCCCAGAGCCGGTGGGTCAATACGCCGGCGCGCTTCTCGATCGCGGCGGCGGCGTCCAGCGCCAGATCCTCGCGATAGCGGCCCGCGATGAGCTGCACGCCGATCGGCTTGCCGTCGTGCACGGCCACCGGCACCACGGCGCCGGGCAGCCCCAGCACGTTGATCGCAGAGATGAAGCGGATCTCGCCCCAGAAGATCTCTTGCACGCGTTCGGCGCTGACGGTGTCGTCCCGCGGCCCCGGCGTCGGCTTCACCGTGGTCGGCGCCAGCACCACCGGATACACCTCGAAGAACAATTGCCACGCACGGATATGGCCGTTGCGGGCGGCCGTCGCCTGCATCCAGGCCTTGAGATCGAGCGTGCTCGCCTTGGTCTTCATGCCGCCCCACGCCTTGTGAAAGTCTTCCGACGTGACCTTCAGCATGCCGGCCTCCTGCATCACCACCGTCTCGTTGGTGATGATGTCGCACCAGGTCTGCCAGACGCCGTTGATATCGGGCACCTCGACTTCGCTGACGCGATAGCCGGAGCGCTCCAAATGATCGGCGGCCTGGCGAAGCGCCGCGCTGACCGCCGGATCGACCGCCATGTCGTCCGGGATCTTGGCCAGCGCAACCTTGAGCGGCCCCTTCGGCTTCGGCCCGGTCAGCGGCGCCGGCACCCACCAGGGATCGCGCGGATCGCGCTGGCTCATCACCTCCAGCGCAAGACGGACGTCGCCGACGTGGCGGGCGAGTGGCCCCTGCGCCGACATCAGATGCGCGAGCATCGGCCGCTCGGCCGTCGCGCTGGCGTTGAAGGCGGGAATCCGCCCCTGCGTCGGCTTGATGGTGGCGACGCCATTGCAATGCGCCGGCCAGCGCAGCGAGCCGCCGATGTCGTTGCCATGCGCGATGGTGCCGATGCCGGCGGCGACCGCCGACCCCGCGCCGCCCGAGGAGCCGCCGCAGGTGATGTTCGGATCCCAGGGATTGAGCGTCAATCCGTGCAGCGGATTGTCGGTGAAGCCGCGGAACGAAAATTCCGGCGTGTTGGTGAGGCCGATGACGATCGCGCCGGCCTTCTTCAAGTTGCGCACCACGGGAGAATCCGACGGCGCGACGAGATTCTTGTTGGCGGGAACGCCGTTGAAATTGGGCCGGCCTTCGTAGTCGACATTCTCCTTGATGGTGACGGGCACGCCGTGCAGGAGGCCAAGCTCGCTGCCCTTGGCACGCTGCTTGTCGGCCGCATGCGCGGCCTTCAGCGCGTCCTCGCCGAGATCGACGACGACCGCGTTCAGCCGGGGATTGACCGCATGCATGCGCTCCAGATGCGCCTCGACGGTTTCCACCGCCGAGATCGCGCCGGAGCGGATCGCCGCCGCGGTCTCCACGGCCGACCATTGCCAGGCCGGCCCCTTGGGGCGGCGCGCAGCCGACTTGACTGCTGTCTTGAGGGTCTTCTTGGCCGGTTTCGCGACAGCGCCCTTGCGGACGGTGGCCTTCTTGTTCGAGGTCTTCGCTGCTTTCTTTGAGGTGCTTTTCTTCTTGGTCGCCGTCTTCTTCGCCACGTCGCATCTCCTGAAATTGCGGCGCGGAGGTTACGGAGCGCGTTGCGGCCTGTACAGCGGCGTTTCTGCATGGCGCATTGGCGGCAGCCGCCAATGCGACGAATTGTCAGAGATCGATGGACTCACACAAGCGGCGGATTCAGTCGCGCAAAGCCCTCCTGGACGCGATAGGGATAATAGGGATAGGGCGGCATCACCGCGCTGACCTCGTCGAGGCGCTTGAGCTGATCCGCGCTCAGCGACCAGCCGACCGCGCCGAGATTGTCGCGCAGCTGCGCCTCGTCGCGGGCGCCGATGATTACGGACGATACCGTCGGGCGCGACAACAGCCAGGCGATAGCGACCTGCGGCACGGTGCGATCCGTCTCGTCCGCAATCGCGTCGAGCACGTCGACGATGGCATAGAGCCGCTGCTCGTCCACCGGCGGACCGAACTGCGCGGTGGCGTGCAGCCGACTACCTTGCGGAAGCGGCTGGCCACGACGGATCTTGCCGGTGAGCCGACCCCAGCCGAGCGGGCTCCAGATCAGCGCGCCGACGCCCTGATCGGCTGCGAGCGGCATCAGCTCCCACTCATAGTCGCGGCCGAGCAGCGAGTAATAGACCTGATGCGCGACATAGCGCGGCCAGCCGCGACGATCGGCGATGGCGAGCGACTTCATCAATTGCCAGCCGGCGAAGTTTGAGACGCCGACATAGCGCAGCTTGCCGCCACGCACGAGCGTATCGAGCGTGGACAGCACCTCCTCGATCGGCGTGAAGGCGTCGAAAGCGTGGAGCTGGAGCAGGTCGATATAATCCGTGCCGAGGCGCCGCAGTGCCGCCTCGACCGAGGCCAGCAGGCGATGCCGCGACGAGCCGGCGTCGAGCGGACCATCGCCCATCGGCAGGCTCATCTTGGTCGAGACCAGCACCTTGTCGCGCCGCCCCTTGATCGCGACGCCGAGAATCTCCTCGGAGGCGCCGTTCGAATAGACATCGGCGCTGTCGAACAGATTGACGCCGGCCTCGAGGCAGATGTCGACCAGCCGGCGCGCCTCGTCGGTGCCACTGCGGCCCCAGGCCGAGAACAGCGGGCCCTGGCCGCCAAAGGTGCCGGTCCCGAAGCTGAGAACGGGCACTTTAAGTCCGGAAGCGCCGAGATTGCGGTATTGCATGTGCGTCTCCCCCTATTCCGCCGGGCAGGCCGCGACGGCGACCTGCCTGCGATCGAGTTGAAGGCTCCACAGCGCCAGCAAGAGTCCGATCGCGGTGATGCCCGCCGCAACCAGCGGCAGCACGGAAAGGCCGAGCCCGCGATCGATGGCGACGCCGCCGGCCCAGGCACCGAGCGCATTGCCGAGATTGAACGCGGCGATGTTGAGGCTCGAAGCCAACGTGCGGCCACGCGGACCGGCCGCTTCCAGCACGCGAAGCTGCAACGGCGCGACCGTTGCAAACGCCGCGACACCAAGCAGCAGGATCAGCGCAATGGTGGGGATCTTGACCGACAGTACGGCGGAGAGACCGAGCAACACGATCGCGAGCGCAGCGAGCGTGCCGATCAGTGCACGCACGAGCCCACGATCGGCGAGCTTGCCGCCGGCAACATTGCCGACCGCAAGCCCGACACCGAACACCAGCAGGATCGGGGACACGGCGGCCTCCGAAAAGCCGGTAAAGCGCGTCAGGATCGGCTGGATGTAAGTGAAGACGACGAACAGGCCGGCAAAGCCGAACACGGTCATGGCCAGGCCGAGCAGCACCTGTCCGCGTCCGAGCACGGCAATCTCTTCCGCCAGCGAGATCGGCTTGTCGCCGTTGCCGACATGGCCGGGCACCAGCGCCGCAACCACCGCAAAGGCGATCACGCCGATCACCGTCACCGCCCAGAACGCCGCGCGCCAGCCGAGCATCAGGCCGAACCAGGCACCGAAGGGCACCCCCAGCAGGGTCGCGACCGTGAGGCCGATGAACATCGTGGCAATGGCGGACGCCCGCTTGTCCTCGGCAACGAGGCCGGTCGCCACCACCGAGCCGACACCGAAGAAGGTGCCGTGGGCCAGCGAGGTCAGCACCCGCGCGGCCATCAGCAATTCATAGTTCGGCGCGAGCGCACAGGCGGCATTGCCGAGCGTGAAGATCGCCATCAGCGCCAGCAGCACGGTCTTTCGCGGCAACCGGCGGGTGGCGAGCGTCAGCACCGGCGCGCCGACGAACACGCCGAGCGCATAGCCGGAGATCAGCAGGCCCGCGACCGGCACGGAGACATGCATGTCGGCAGCGACCTGAAGCAGCAGGCCCATGATGATGAATTCGGTGGTGCCGATGCCGAAGGCACCGGCGGTGAGCGCGAGGACGGCGGGAGGCATGCGTGGCTCCAATGGATGAAGACGAACCACGCAGATAGCCGCGCCGCGGTAAAACCATTAGGATGTCCACAATCCAATCATTTATGACGTGAATTCAACATGGCCCGTTTCGACACCAACCGCTCCGCCGAGATGGAGGTTTTCGTTCGCGTCGTCGACCTCGGCGGCTTCACCCAGGCCGCCCGGAAGCTGCGCCTGACGCCTTCGGGCGTCAGCAAGCTGATCTCGCGGCTGGAGACGCGGCTGGGCTCGCGGCTGATCAACCGCACCACGCGCAAGCTGACGCTGACGGAGGAAGGCCAGGCCTTCTACCAGCGCTCGTTGCGCATCCTCGGCGAGATGGAGGAAGCCGAGCGCGAGGCCGCCTCCGGCGCCGCGCCACGCGGCCGCCTCACAGTCAACAGCAACATTCCCTTCGGCATGCTGCATCTGATGCCGCTGATCCCCCGCTTTCTCGCGGAGCATCCCGAGATCACGCTCGATCTCGTGCTGACCGACACGCTGATCGATCTGATGCAGGAGCGAGCCGATGTCGCCATCCGCGTCGGTCCGCTGAAGGCTTCACGCCTGATTGCGCGCAAGCTCGGCACCAGCCGCATGGTGGTCGTCGGCGCACCGGATTATCTGGCGCGCGCGGGCATACCGAAGACGCCGTCGGATCTCGCCGAGCACCGCGGCATCGGCTGGACCTTTCCGCGCATCCGCGGCGGCTGGCCGTTCAGGCGCGGTGACCGCACCGAGGAAGCCGTGCCGCCACCCGCCGCGCGCGCCAGCGACGGCGAGATCGCCCGCCGCCTGGCGCTCGGCGGCGTCGGACTCGCTCGCCTCGCCCTCTTCCACATCGGCCCCGACATCGAAGCCGGCCGCCTCGTGCCGGTGCTGCAAAGCTACAATCCCGGCGACCGCGAAGACATTCACGCGGTCTATGTCGGCCACGCCGCTCCGCTTCCCGCCCGCGTGCGCGCCTTCATCGATTTTTTGGCGGAGCACGTGCGCGTGAGTGACCCAGCGTTAAAGCGTGCGCAGGATGGGAAGTGGAAGTTGGCGCAATGAGGCGAATGGCGAAGCGTGTGTCAGTCAATCGCATTGCCTACATTTGCGTCACAACGCGGAAGCCCAGAAATTGTCGCACGTGAAGCGACCTGTGTGATGACATGAATGCGACCGTTAGCTTCGCGGCTCTCGCATATGTGGGATTTCTTTCGGAAGCTTGACAGACACTCCGAGCCCATGCACCTTCAAGTTGAAATGCCGTCACACGATTTTGCTTAGTTTGATTTTCCAAACGCGAATCGTGGAGCATTGAAATGACGGCTGTTCCTCCCGCCAGTGGCACGACCATCCACAACGGCGACACGATGGATGTCACCGGGGGCGTTTCCGTCGATAGCACGACGATCGAAACTGGCGGCTTGCAGACGGTCGGTGGATCTTCCTCGACAAGCACGGCAACCCACACTGTCATCAATGGCGGAGAGCAGGACGTCATCCTGGATGGCGTCGCCAGTTATACGACCATCAACTCAGGTGGCATCCAGCGCGTCACCGGCGAATTTGTCCATGAAGGCCCAACACCCGGCGCCGTTGATCACACCACGATCAATAGCGGCGGCGAGCAGGACATCGATACGGGTACCGCAACGGCGACGACGGTCAATTCCGGCGGCGTCCAGAATGTGACGAATGGCGGCAGCGCCAGCGGCACCATCGTCAATTCCGGCGGCAGACTCAACGTTTCGGGTGAAACCGTAGAGACGGCACCCGTGTATCCGCCGCCGGTCATCCAAAGCGTGGCGACCGGCGCCACCATCAACTACGGGGGTGAATTCGACGTCACCGGCGGCGGGACGTCGGTGAATGCGACCGTCAATGGCGGCGCCATGACGGTCTCGGGATGGATACCCGATCCGTTCGCAGGCTTCCCCGGCCAGCCGGTTGTCGACGCCAGCATGGCGACCGGCACCACCGTCGAAGGTTTTGGAACCTTGACGGTATCGAACGGCGCGCTGGTGTCCGGGACAATCGTCCAGAACTACGGCACGCTGAATGTGGGTGCAGGTGGCACGGCGACCGGCACGACAATCAGCAACGCAACGATGCAACTGTCGGCCGGCGCGACGGCGACCAACACGACCGTCAATCAATACGGCGTTCTCATCGTCCTTGGTAATGCCAGCTTTTCGGGGACAGTCTTCAACGCCGGCAGCGCTCTCGGGATCGGCGACGGTACGGTTGAAAACGGATTTACCGTTGCGAAGAGCGTGACGCTGCAGGTTCTGGACGGCGGCGTCCTCGAGAACAGCATTGTCTCCGCAGGAGCAACGCTCATCCTCGAGGCCGGCGCGACGCTGTCCAATACGACCGTCCAGAATGGCGCAACGCTTATTGCCGATTATGGCTACACGGAAGACGGCTTCACCGTATCGAACGGCACGTTGTTCAAGGTGTTCGGCGCAGCCACGAACACGACGATATTGGCGGGTGGCAAGCAAGTCCTGGGCAACTACGATTTGGAAGCCACCGCCAGCCACACGATCATCAATGGCGGCGAACAGGATGTCGGGCTTGCGTCCGCTGCGAGCTATACCACCATCAACATGGGCGGCATTCAGCATGTCGCCGGCCTGTATATGCATGATGCGCCGGGTCCAGGACGGGCGGATCACACCACTGTCAATAATGGCGGCGAGCAGGACGTCGACACCGGCTACGCGACGTCGACCACCGTCAATGCCGGCGGTGTCCAGAATCTCACCAATGGTGGCTTTGCCAGCGGCACCATCATCAACTCGGGCGGCGTCGTCAATGCTTCGGGCGAGACGGTCTATTATCCCCCGGGAGGCCCGTACGGCATCGTCATCAGAAGCGAGGTCGATTCGGCTGTTGTCGGCAGCGGCGCCCAATTGCACCTGTCCGGGGGAGCGATCGCCAAGAACGCCACCATCAACGGTGGCGTGATGACGGTTTCGGGATCCATTGCGGACCCCACGAATGACCCAAGCGCACCTGCGCTCGACGCCAGCGCTGCGAGCGGAACAATCCTGAATTCAGGAAGCCTCTCCGTCTCCAACAGCGGCATCGTCACCTCCACGACTCTGAACGGCGGCACGCTTGATGTGCTCGATCAGGGCACCGCGAACGCATCGACGATTCATCTTGGCGCCACAGAACTCGTCGAAGCGGGCGGCATTGTCGGCGCGACCACGATCGCCGGCGGCGTGCTTGACCTCAAGGCGGGCGCGGTGTCCGACGACGCGATCAGCTTTTCCGGCCAGGGCACACTGAAGATCGAGCAGAAGCTGGTTTCGGGCGCATCGACCTTTGCAAGCCAGATCAAGGGCATCTCGCTCGGCGATCGGATCGACCTGTCCGGGCTGTCCTATGCCGCCGGCGCAACGGCGACTGTGTCCGGCTCGAAGCTCACGGTCAGCAACGGTACGGCCAGCGAGACTTTCACATTGGCGGATACCTCGGTCGCGCAGTTCGGCATCACGAAGGACAGCAACGGCGGCATTCTGCTGACGGCCGCGGCCCTGCCCGCCATCGCGGGTGCCATATCGGGACAAACGACCGGCAACGAAGCTGCGATCAATCCATTCGCGACCGTCAGCATCACGGATCCCAACGCCGGGGCAACGGACAGCCTCATCATCACGCTCGCGGGCGCGGCCGGCATCCTGTCGGGGACAGGATTGATCTCGCTTGGAAACGGGATCTACGAACTTGCTGCGACCAGCGCCGACAAGCTGACCGCCGAGTTGCACGGCCTCAGCTTTGTGGCCTCGCCGCATGGCGACGGCAGCGCAACGACGACGTTCACCCTGAGCGACACAAGCAGCGTGGGCCTGACCGTCAGCGACGCCCACACGACCGTCATCGACACGCATCAGGCCGGTCCCACGATCATCGACGGCCCGACATCCGGCTATGCCACCATTCAGGGCACGACGGGCAACGACATCATCCATGCCTATGGCATGTTCAATGTCATCCACAGCAATGGCGGGAACGACACGATCTACGCCGGGCTCTACGGGACGGTTGACGTGTCGAGCGGCGACAGCACCGTCTATCTGGAGGGATTCGGCAACCTCGTCACCGGCGGCGACGGCAACATCTCGGTGAAGGGCTCGACGGGCGCCACCATGATGACGCTCGGCAATGGCAACGACACCATCGACGCAGGCGGATTCGGAAACTTCATCACGCTGGGCAACGGCAACAATGTCGTCCATCCGGGTGACGGAGCGAGCACGATAAAGGCCGGCAACGGCGACAACCAGGTGACGCTGTCCGGATTTGGCAACACCGTCATGCTCGGAAATGGCAACGATCTCGTCACGGGCGGAGGCGGCGCCAACAGCGTCACGCTCGGCGATGGCAACAACACCGTGAAGCTCGACGGCATGGTCAACCAGATCACCGTCGGTTCGGGAACAAACACGATCATGGCCGGCAACGGAGCAGACAGCGTCGTTGCCGGCGCGGGCCACGACGCAATCACACTCGGTGGGGTCGGCAATCACGTGGTGCTCAACGGATCCACGGCAACCGTGACAAACCAGATTGGCCTGGACGTCGTGACGGCCAATGGCGGATCAGACCAGTTCAACTTTGTCGGGTTCGGCAATCAGGCGATCATCAATGGCGCGGCCCATGTCAACATCAGCGATCAGAGCTCGGGCCTGACCGTCTTCATCAACTCCAGCAATCAGATCGACACGATTTCCGGATTTGGCAACGACCCGCTCGGCGTCATCGATCTTGCAAACGGCATCGGCAATTACCACTCCGCCGCCGACATCATGAGCGCGCTGAAGAGCGATGGACACGGCGGGACCCTGCTTGCCCTGGGCAGCGCTCCTAACGCGGGGTCTGTCGATTTCGTCGACACCGCGATCAGCCAATTGCACGCATCGAGCTTTGTGATCGTGTAGGGCTGATCTGACGATGGTCAGGGGCGGCGTTTGGCTCGGCCGCCTCACCCTCGTCCACATCGGTCCCGACATCGAATCCGGCGACCTTGTGCCGGGCGGGACAGCTACATTCTCGGAAGGCCGTCTTTGAGGCATTCCCACAACTCTTCGGCAACCGGTCCATGAGGCCGATCGATACGCCGCATTGCCGCCAGAGTTTCGGTGCGCCCGGGGATATAGCGCCCCTGCATATTGATCAGTTTGCCCGTGCGAAGTTCGTTCTCGACCATGAATTCCGGCAGATGGCCCCAAGCCATCCGATGCAGAATCAACTCCTTCTTCATCGTGTGGTCGGGCACGGAGCAGTGCGGCGCGCCGTCGATCAGAAAGTGATCCTCGGGAGTGGTGTCGCGTGCCGTGTCACGGATCACGCACTGCGTAACGAGCTGCAATTGCCGAGGTGTTATTTCGGCGCCTGCCTCGGCGGCCAGGAAGCCCGGCGCGGCGACCGGCAGCAGCCGGATCTCGCGAAACCTGATCTGCTCCAGATCGTAGCGGGAGTCGTCGACGCGGTGGAAAATCAAATCCGCGGAGCCATCAGCCAGTCGCTCGAAGGGTCCGCTCACTGCTTCATAATCGAGGTGCAAGCGCGTGCGCGGCCTCCCCGCGAAGAACGCCGAGAGCGTACCGAGGACCGCAGGCCGGTCGCATAGATCGCCGAGGACGACCCGCAGCACCGGCTCTTCGCCAGTCGCCAGCTGCCGCGCGTAACCATCGAGATTATCGATGTCGCGCAACGATGTCGCAGCGCGGGCATGAAACATCCGTCCGACCTCGGTCAGCTCGACGCGATAGCCACTCCGATCGAGCAGCGTCAGGCCAAGGCGTTGCTCCAGCCGCGTCACGGCCGCGAAGACCGACGGGTGCGTCCGATGAAGTGCATTCGCCGCGGCCTGAAAACTTCCCAGACGTGCCACCGCATCGAAGCAGCGCAGGTCGTGCAACTTGAATGAAGCCGGATTGTTCGTTTCTTCGACAGACATTGGTCAAACATAGTAATTCTCCGCCTCCGGCGCGAGCGCTAGATCGGTTGAACACTCGCGCACGGAGATACTGAATGAGCGACATCAGCCACGTCACTGCCGGAGACGGCTGCCGGATCGCCTACCAATTCGATAGCCGAGGCGACAACCCGGTGCTGATCCTCTCGAACTCGATCGCAACCGACCACCGCATGTGGGACCGGCAGATCGCAGAGCTCTCGAAGTCCTTTCGCGTGCTGCGATACGACACACGGGGGCATGGCAGCTCGGATGCTCCCCAAGGCCCCTATTCGCTCGACCGCCTCGGACGCGACGTCATCGAGCTGATGGATGCGCTCGGGATCGCGCGTGCGCATTTCTGCGGCCTCTCGCTCGGCGGTTTTGTTGGCCAATGGCTGGGTTTTCGCGCGCCCGAGCGGATCGACCGGCTCATTCTTTCGAATACGTCACCCTATCTCGGCCCGTCTCCGCAGTGGGATGACCTCATCAAGCGCGTCCTTCGCGAACGGAATATGTCGGCCATGGCCGACATGTTCATCGGGAACTGGTTTCCGCCACAGATGATCCGAGATGAATCGGCGACGGTCGATGCCTTTCGCAACATGATCCTCGCGACAGCGCCCGACGGGCTTGCCGGATGCTTCGCCGTCGTACGCGACGCCGATCTCCGGCGCACCAACACGCTGATCAGGGCACCGACACTGGTGATCGGAGGCATCGACGACACCGTCACCCTGGCAAGCCACAGCGAGGCGATCGCCAGCGCCATTCAGGAATCGCAACTTGTCCTGCTGCCCGGCGTCCATATGCTCAATATCGAGCGGCAGGCTTCCTTTCTCGAAGCCGTGCTGGAATTCCTGCGAGAGGACTAGGGTGCGCGCGTACCGGACCAGGAAGGTTGTGGGGTCGCCGGCCAAATGGCGGAGAGAGTGGGATTCGAACCCACGGTACGGTTTCCCGCACACACGCTTTCCAAGCGTGCGCCTTAAGCCACTCGGCCATCTCTCCGGAGCGCCTTCTCTTGAAGGGGCGCCGGTGATTTTGCAAGGGATCGCGGGTAAATCGGGTGAATTTTCCGCAACATATTGTATTTGCTTAGGAATATCTCGCGACAGGAGACCGCCCGGAACCCGCCTGAGGCTGAACCCGTCGCGGGTTTGGCGCGACGATTCACCTGAGGACGCCAAACACGACCGGGGACGCCATGACCATCTGCAAAACCATCGCCGCGCTGAGCCTGATTTTGGCCCTTGGCGCCGCCTTTACCGCGCCGGCCAACGCACAGGCCTGCACCCGGCAGGGCGTCGATGTGACCTGCGACGACGGGCGGCGCGGGGTGCTTTCGGGCGATGCCATCCTCTGGCCGGACGGGACCCGCTCCAGCTCGACCCCGCACCAGAGCGTGATCATCGGCAACAAGAGCTCGGTGCATGTCGGGCCCGGCGTATTCGTCGGCCAGGGCAAGGGCATGGTGCCAATGGACGACCCGAACGCGCCGAACAAGCGGCAATGCGCGATTCTGGATGGCGTGTCGTATTGCTATTGAGGCTTTCCCTCTCCCCGTTGAAGCGGAGAGAGGGAAAGAGAACTAGATCAGCCGCACACCCGAGATCGCCGACTTCAGCCAGCGCAGCGCCTGCGGCGGCTGCACCGCGAGCGGGGCGGCCGCGATCTTCTCGGGGCGGCAACTCTCGAGCTCGGCGACGAAATCCGACGACCATTGCTGGATGGTGTGGCCGCGCAGCGTCTTCATCATCGCCTCCCAGCGCATCTTGCGCTCGGTGAGCGGCATCGCGGCGGCGACCGCGATGGCGCGGGCCATGCCGTCGATGTCATGCGGGTTGACCAGCAGAGCAGTCTCGAGCTCGTTGGCCGCACCGGCGAACTTCGACAGCACGAGCACGCCGGGATCGGCCGGGTTTTGCGCGGCGATATATTCCTTGGCGACGAGGTTCATGCCGTCATGAAGCGGCGTCACGACGCCGATCTGCGCGGTGCGATAGAGGCCCGCCAGCACGGCCTGGCTGAAACCCTTGTTGAGATAGCGGATCGGCGTCCAGTCGACCTCGCCATGCCGGCCGTTGACGTCGGTGACGAGGCGGGCGACTTCGTTCTGGAGATTGCCATAGGCTTCGATCGCGCCGCGTGAAGGGTTGGCGATCTGCAGCAGCGAGATGCTGCGCGCAAACTGCGGCTGATCGGTCCAGAGCCGGTCGAACGCGCTGATGCGGTTGACGAGTCCCTTGGAATAATCGAGCCGGTCGACGCCGATCGCAAGCCGCTCGCCGTTGAGACTGCGACGCAGCCGCGACACGTCGGGATGCGAGGCCGACTTCGCGGCATAGGCTGCGAATTTCTCCGCGTCGATACCGATCGGAAACACTTCGCATCGCGTCCGTCCATGTTGCGACAGCACCACGCCGTCCTCGATGGTGAGATCGAGCTCGCCGCCGGCATAGCCGAGGAAATTCTGGCAATCCTCGTCGGTCTGGAAACCGAGCAGATCATAGGCCAGCATCGCGGTGATCAGCTCGCGATGATTGGGCACGCCCTGCATGACTGCAGCGACCGGCCACGGCGTGTGCAGGAAGAAGCCGATGGGATCGTCGACGCCGAGATCGCGCAGCTCCGCGCCGAGCGCGAGGAAATGATAATCCTGCACCCAGAACGCAGTTTTGGTTTTGCGGAAGCGCATCAGGGCGCGCGCCATGAACGCGTTGACCTCGCGATAGCTGACATAATCCTCGCGCGAGACGCGGATCAGGTCGCTGCGCGAATGCAGCGCCGGCCACAGCGCCGAATTGGCAAAACCTTCGTAATAGCCACCGTAATGCGCAGCCGGCAGGTCCAGCGTCGCAATCGCACCGGAACCCAGCGCCTCGATCTCGGCGAACGGTTCCTTCTGATGGCCGTCGCGCACGCGGCCGGAGGAACCCACCCAGATCGCACCTGAATGCTCCACGACGGGAAGCAATGCCGCTGCGAGGCCGCCCGTCATGGGCTCGTTGGGTTTACCGCGCGCAACTCGATTCGAAACGACGACTAAGTTCACAGGTCGTCCCCTCCTGTTCATTCCACCCGTTTAACTGCTGTTCATCAATATGGTTCCTGTCATCATTTCTACGAAATGAAACCAAAGTCAGGCACGCGCGTTGGAACCTGTTTTCCTACGAGGGAACCCGGCGTTTCCACTTGGAAATGAGAGTCTTGGCGTGAAATTCACGCAACATGAGCCATGCGTGCGAGGGAACAGCACGCGTGACAATGTGGCTCCGCGATGACGTCGCCTTATTCCAACCTTGTATCGTCGAGCAGGCGCGCGAGGAACGCACGCACATCGTTCGGCGCATCGAAGTGACCGTTGACGCCGATGGCGCGGCGGCCGACCGAGAAGGAGAGCCCGTTCATGTCGGGCATGATCGCGAACACGGTTTCATCGGTGACGTCGTCGCCGATGAAGATCGGACGGCGTCCTTTGAATGGCTCGTGCTTCATCAGCTCGCGTACGCCGGTCGCCTTGGTGAAACCGGAATGCTTGATCTCGCAAACGAACTTGCCGGGCAGCACCTCGATCGGCGCATTCGGCAGATCGGCTCGGATCAGCGAGACAGCTTCGTAGATCGCCTTCTCGGCATGCGGCGCAAGGCGGTAATGCAGCGCCAGCGAATAGCCCTTGTCCTCGAGCAGAATGCCGGGGCTGAGCTTTGCGATCGCAGCCAGCCGCCGCTTCAGCTCCTTGTCCATCGGCGGCGCGTGCACGTCGTCGGCTTCATTGTCCACCGACAGGCGCATCTCCGCGCCGTGTCCGGCGACGGCGCGGAACACATCCGGCGCGAAAATCAGGTCAATGTCGTTGAGCGAACGGCCGCTGACCATGGCCAGCGCGCCGGATGTGCGCTCGGTCAGGCGATTAAGAGTCTCCGACAAGCCGGGCGGCACCCACACCTCGCGCGGCGTCGGCATCAAATCAAGCAGCGTGCCGTCGATGTCGAGCAGGATCGCAGTCTCGTTGAGATGCGGGACGAGCGCATGGGGCACGGGCACGGCGTCGGGTGCTTCATCTTCCAGCATGGGACGCCTCTGATCCAGTTCAGCAAGTTCTGATTTCATAAGTCTACTCCATAGAAGCCAGCGGCCGCGCGATTTGTTCGAGCGATTTGCGCTCCGCGGAGACGGCGTAGCGCCACGCCACGATCGCAGCCACGATCATCAAGACAGCCCCCAGCAGATAGCCGGCGAACACGCTGTTGCGTGATCCCGTATCGATCAGCGCGCCGAACAGCGCGGGGCCAGCGACCCCGCCAATACCGGTGCCCACCGCATAAAACACAGCAATCGCCAGCGCGCGAACTTCGAGCGGGAACGTTTCGCTCACAGTCAGATAGGCGGCGCTCGCCGCCGGCGAGGCAAAGAAGAAGATCACCATCCAGGCGATGGTCTGCCCCTGCGCGCTGAGCGCGCCGATCGAGAACAGATAACCTGACACCGCCAGCAGCAGGCCGGAGATACCATAGGTGAACATGATCATCGCGCGGCGGCCGAGCGTGTCGAACAGGCGGCCGAGCAGCAGCGGGCCGAGGAAGTTGCCGGCCGCGAACGGCAGCAGGTACCAGCCGACGTGATCGGCGCTGATGCCGTAGAAATCGGTCAGCACCAGCGCGAAGGTGAAGAAGATCGCATTGTAGAAAAAGGCCTGCGCGACCATCAGCACCAGGCCGACCAGCGAACGCTGGCGATAGGTGACAAACAGCGTGTGCACGACTTCGCTGATCGGGGTGTGATCGCGCATCTTCAGCCGCATCTTGGCGAAGCCTCGATCGCTCGCATCTTGATCATGCCCGATCACCGAACGCTCGATGTCGTCGACGATCGCGTGCGCCTGATCGGGGCGACCGTGGATCATCAGCCAGCGCGGGCTTTCCGGAATCCACATCCGCATCAACAGCACGACGAGACCGAGAGTCGCGCCGATGAGATAGGCAAGGCGCCAGCCGAGATCTGGACCGATCACCGCGGGGTCAAGCAGGACGATCGCGGCGACCGCGCCCATCGCCGCACCGATCCAGAAACTGCCGTTGATGACGAGATCAGTCCAGCCGCGATAGCGCGCCGGCACCAGTTCCTGAATGGTCGAGTTGATCGCCGTGTATTCGCCGCCGATGCCGGCGCCGGTCAAAAAGCGGAACAGCGCATAGCTTGCAATACTCCACGACAGCGCGGTCGCAGCCGTCGCGGAGAGATAGAGCGCGAGCGTGATGAAGAACAGCTTTTTGCGGCCGATGCGATCGGTCAGCCAACCGAAGCCGAGCGCGCCGAGCACGGCGCCGGCGAGGTAGGCCGAGTTGGCAACACCAAGATCGAGGTTCGAGAAGTGCAGTGTCGGGCTCTGCTTCAGCGCACCTGAGAGCGCGCCGGCCAACGTCACCTCAAGCCCGTCGAGGATCCAGGTGATGCCAAGCGCCAGCACCACGCGGGTGTGGAAGCCGCTCCAGGGCAGCGCATCGAGCCGCGCGGGAATGCTGGTCTCGACGATGCGATCGGTCGCGGCCGCCGTCGAGACTGCAGGTCCATCGTTCAGCGCTCGGCTCTGCTGCAATTCCATCGCGTTGCTGGGTCATGGGGGTGCGGCATTCCGCCTGCCACCTGCGACAACGTCTGCGGCAAGGGCCGGTTCCCATGGAACAGCGTCCGGGCAGATGCATGGCTCACGTCAGAAAGACGACACATTCGCGGACAGCACGAAAGTGAAGCTCAGGCTGCGGCAGTTGTTGGAGAGGGAGTCTTCGCGCCGCTCATTCCGCTGTCGTCCTGGACAAGCGTAGCGAAGCGGAGCGCTGATCCAGGACCCATAACCACAGGAAGTGGTTTGGCGAAGACTCGGAGTTATCAGCCCGCGCCACGACCCCTCCCTGGGGTAATGGGTCCTGGCGTTCGCCAGGACGACACTGGAGAGTGGCGCTAGAGCGTTGCCCTACGCCGCCCGGATGTTCGCCATGAACCGATCGAGCTCGGCGCGGAGGCGGGTGCTCTCGGACGACAGCGTCTTCGCCGAGTTCAGCACCTCTTCCGAGGCCGAGCCGGTCTCAGCCGCGCCGCGATTGACCTGACCGATGTCGGTCGCGGCGGTCTGGGTGCCCTGCGCGACGGTCTGGACGCTGCGCGCGATCTCCTGGGTCGCGGCGCCCTGCTGCTCGACGGCACTCGCAATCGACGTCGAGATCGACGAGATCTGGCCGATGGTCGCGCCGATCTCCTTGATCGCGGCGACCGACTCAGCGGTGGCGCCCTGCATGCCCGTGATGTGCGAGGATATCTCGTCGGTGGCTTTCGCCGTCTGGCTGGCCAGCGACTTCACCTCGCTCGCGACCACGGCGAAGCCGCGGCCGGCCTCGCCGGCGCGGGCCGCCTCGATGGTGGCGTTGAGTGCCAGAAGATTGGTCTGCTCGGCAATCGCCGTGATCAGCTTGACCACCTCGCCGATCTGCTGGGCGGCATGGGAGAGTTTTCCGATGCGGCCGTCGGTCTCCTTGGCCTGAACCACGGCGGCCTCGGCGATCCGGCTGGAGTCGCGGACCTGGCGGCCGATCTCCTCGACCGAAGCCGAGAGCTCTTCCGTCGCGGTTGCGACCGACTGCATATTGCTCGACGCCTGCTCGGACACACCGGCGACCTGGCTCGACAGCGCTTGGGTGGTCTCGGCGGTGCGGGTCAGCGTGGAGGCCGAGGATTCGAGCTGCACGGCCGAAGCCGAGACGTTGGACACGATGGCGCCGACGGCGCTCTCGAAATCATCGGCAAAGCGGATCAGCTCGCCGCGGCGGCTTGCGGCCTGCTCCCTGTTCTGGGCTTCGCTGGCGGCGGCATCGCGCTCGGCCTTGGCGACCGCCTGAACCTTGAACTCCTCGACCGCGCCGGCCATCTCGCCGATCTCGTCCTTGCGGCCCAGGCCCGGCAGGACGACATCGAAATTGCCCGAGGCCAGTTCGCGCATCGCCTTGCACATCGCGATCATCGGCCGCGAGATGCCATTGCCGAGCATCAGGGCCAGCACGGCACCGATGGCGAGGCCACCCAGCGCCAGCATCAGCATCAACCGCTCGGTTTCCCCGATCGTCACATTGGCGCTCGCCTCGATGCGCTGCTGATCGGCCGACAGGTCAGACCGCAACTCGCCCGAGAGCTTCAGAATGGACGCGGCCGTCTTGGTCATCTCGCCGTTCGACTTGACGATGATCTTCACGTTGTCGGAAAGCTTCGCAAACGACGTGCGGTACTGCTTCAGCAGACCACCGATCTCGGTGACGCGGTCGGTGATCTTCTGGTCGTTGGCGTAGATCGAGACCAGCAGCGTCTCCAGGAACTTGATGCGGGCGACGACGCCGTCAGCGGTCTTCGGCTCAGGCTTGGCGACGAAGGCGCTGACCGAGGTGGAGACCGCGAGATATTGCGAGGTGATGTCCTTGGCCGTGGTCTGGACCGAGGCGAGACCGGCGAGCGCCGCGGTGTCGGCGAGGTCGTCGAATTTGAAGCGGATCTTGTTGCCGACGCTGTTCAGCTCATCGGTCGCGATCTTGTTGTTCTCGCGCGTCAGCGTGATGATCTCGCCGAACACCTTTGCGAAGCGCTGGAACTCGGCCTCGAGCTTGCCGACCTCCTCGCGTCGCGCCGCCCCCGTCGTGGCCGACATCGACTTGGCAATCGCCGCCTTCAGATTCTCCTCGGCCGCCTTGGCCGCGGTCTCGTCGTCCGCCGCGCCGGTCAGCGTGTAGGCCCGGGTCAGCCCCTGATAGCTGATCAATTCGCGATCGATGGTGCGCGCCAGGTCTGCTTCCGCCACGCTGGTCCGGTAGGACGCGACGGCACCCGCGATTCGCTCGAAGCCGAAATAGGCAAATGCCATGCTGACGGCGAGGATGGCCAGCACCGCCACGAAGCCGAGGATGATTTTTGCACGAAAACGCAAGGTGAAGAGCTTCGATGAGCTCGGCTTCGACTTCGCAGACATTCCCCCACCCCATTCCATTCGCGGAAAACCAGGCGCAGCCGGGAAGCAGCCCGCTCCCCGACTCAAATGCACGGTAAATGGCAAAGGATAAGCCGCGGTAAATTTACCGCTGTCGCAACTTGCGGTTAGGTGACGCGGTCTGAGCCCCTACGCCGCCCGGATGTTCGCCATGAACCGATCGAGCTCGGCGCGGAGGCGGGTGCTCTCGGACGACAGCGTCTTCGCCGAGTTCAGCACCTCTTCCGAGGCCGAGCCGGTCTCAGCCGCGCCGCGATTGACCTGACCGATGTCGGTCGCGGCGGTCTGGGTGCCCTGCGCGACGGTCTGGACGCTGCGCGCGATCTCCTGGGTCGCTGCGCCCTGCTGCTCGACGGCACTCGCAATCGACGTCGAGATCGACGAGATCTGGCCGATGGTCGCGCCGATCTCCTTGATCGCGGCGACCGACTCGGCGGTGGCGCCCTGCATGCCCGTGATGTGCGAGGAAATCTCGTCGGTGGCTTTCGCCGTCTGGCTGGCCAGCGACTTCACCTCGCTCGCGACCACGGCGAAGCCGCGGCCGGCCTCGCCGGCGCGGGCCGCCTCGATGGTGGCATTGAGCGCCAGTAGATTGGTCTGCTCGGCAATCGCCGTGATCAGCTTGACCACCTCGCCGATCTGCTGGGCGGCATGGGAGAGTTTTCCGATGCGGCCGTCGGTCTCCTTGGCCTGCACCACGGCGGCCTCGGCGATCCGGCTGGAGTCGCGGACCTGGCGGCCGATCTCTTCGACCGAGGCCGAGAGCTCTTCCGTCGCGGTTGCGACCGACTGCATGTTGCTCGAAGCCTGCTCGGAAACGCCGGCGACCTGGCTCGACAGGGCCTGCGTGGTCTCGGCCGTGCGGGTCAGCGTGGAGGCCGAGGATTCGAGCTGCACGGCGGAAGCCGAGACGTTGGACACGATGGCGCCGACGGCGCTCTCGAAATCATCGGCAAAACGGATCAGCTCGCCGCGGCGGCTTGCGGCCTGCTCCCGGTTCTGGGCTTCGCTGGCGGCGGCATCGCGCTCCGCCTTGGCGACCGCCTGAACCTTGAACTCCTCGACCGCGCCGGCCATCTCCCCGATCTCGTCCTTGCGGCCCAGGCCCGGCAGCACGACGTCGAAATTGCCCGAGGCCAGCTCGCGCATCGCCTTGCACATCGCGATCATCGGCCGCGAGATGCCGGTGCCGAGCAGGAAGGCGAGGACCGCACCGAGCAGCGTGCCGCCGACGGCCAGCATCAGCACCAATTGCTCGGTCTTCCCGATCGTCGCGGCCGATTCCGAATCGAGCCGCTGCTGCTCGGCAACCAGATCCGCCTTCATCGCGGTCGCGCCGCGCAGGATCGCGCCCGCCGAGCCGCTCATCTCGGTGACGAGCTCGTCGACCATCTTGGCGTTGGCGATCAGCTTCTCCAGCGCTTCGCGGTAGGCGACGAGGATGGTCTTGGCGTCCTTCAGGCCGGCGACGATCTTGTCGTCCATGGAATAGACCGCGCCGAGCGAGTTCTCGACGAATTTCAGCCGCGCCAGAGCACTGGTCGCGATCGCCTGGTCTGACGTCAGCACGAAATTGGTCGCCGCCGCGCTCGCGGTCTGGAACTGGGCGTTGACCTGCTTGGTGCCGAACTCGATCGACTGCGCCTCGGAATCGGAGGCGTTGTTGCCGATGTCATCAAGCTTGTACTTCAGCAGATTGGCCTGGCGCGAGAGCTGGTTCTGCACCAGCAGCGTGCTGTCGCGCTTGGCCTGGAGGACCTTGGCGAAGGTCGCGGCGAAGTTCGCAAACTCCTTGGCGAGCTTGTCGAGGCCGTCCTGCCGCGCCGGCGTCTTGGCGCTCTTGACGGCCAGGTCGATGGCAGCCTTCAGGCTGGCTTCGGCATCCAGCGCCGCCTTGGCGTCTTCTTCCTTGCCGGTGACGACGAAAAATTTGACGGCCGAGCGGTAGCCGAGCAGCTCACGGTCGATGTTGCGGGCGAGATCGGCCTCCGAGACGCTCGAGCGATAGGACCCTACGCCGGATGAGACCCGCTCGAAGCCGAAATAGGCGAAGGCCATGCTGCCGGCGGAGATCACCAGCACTGCGGCAAAACCGAGGATGATCTTGGCGCGAAACCGGAGGGTTGGAAACAAGCTGCGCTTAGACGGCGACGCGGTACGCCCGGACATTCCAACCCCCATTTATTCTCTTCAGCCGCGACCGGAGGCGCCCCGCCCCCAGACCCGGATGCGCAAAACTAGGGCACAATGAATAAAGGGCGGTAAATTTGGCACACCTCGCGCGACCCGAGGCGTCATGGGCCAAAGGCCGACCGCTTGGGATGACGGCTGGCATCCCACCCGGGCCCGGCCACGCCATCCGGGGATCGCCTGGCCCGCCCGCAAACCATCGTGCGTCCGCCGGACTCAAATGACTTTTCCATGACCGGAGCGACCAAAATCCTAGTTGCCAAGCCCGGGGGCGACGGTCTCTAATTAGAAACAATCAAAATCATCCCGGGAGGACTACAACCGTGTCTACAGTCAAACTGACGGTGAACGGCAAGGCCGTTGCTGTCGACGTCGAGGACCGCACGCTGCTGGTCCATCTCTTGCGCGACCATCTCAACCTCACCGGAACCCATGTCGGCTGCGACACCAGCCAGTGCGGCGCCTGCGTCGTCCATATGGACGGCAAGGCGGTGAAGTCCTGCACCATGCTGGCCGGCCAGGCTGATGGCGCCAACGTCACCACCATCGAAGGCATCGCCAAGGGCGACGAGCTGCACCCGATGCAGGCTGCCTTCCGCGACAATCACGGCCTGCAGTGCGGCTATTGCACGCCGGGCATGATCATGTCGGCGATCGACATCGTGCAACGCCATGGTGGCCAGCTCGACGAAGCCACCGTGCGCCACGAGCTCGAAGGCAATATCTGCCGCTGCACCGGTTACCACAACATCGTCAAAGCCGTGCTGGATGCAGCCGGACGCATGAAGGTCTCGCAGGCGGCCGAGTAAAGCGGCTCGCCTCGAATAAAGAACCACCGCTGCGGCTTTCGAGGGAAAGCGCAGTCAAAACAATTCCGGTCGGGAGGACCAGACATGGGTGTTGAAGGCATCGGCGCGCGCGTCGTGCGCAAGGAAGACAAGCGTTTCATTACCGGCAAGGGCCGGTACGTTGACGACATCAAATTGCTGGGCATGACCCATGCCCATTTCATCCGCAGCCCGCACGCGCACGCCAAGGTGAAGAAGATCGACTCTTCCGCCGCGCTGAAGATGCCGGGCGTGGTCGCGGTGCTCACCGGACAACAGCTGGTCGACGACAAGGTCGGCAACCTCATCTGCGGCTGGGCCATCACCTCCAAGGACGGCAGCCCGATGAAGATGGGCGCATGGCCGGCGATGGCGCCGGAGACCGTGCGTTTCGTCGGCCAGGCCGTCGCGGTCGTGATCGCCGACAGCAAGAACCTCGCGCGCGACGCAGCGGAAGCCGTCGTCGTCGATTACGAGGAACTTCCCGCGGTCGCCGACGTCCATGCCGCCATCAAGGCCGGCGCGCCGCAGCTCCATCCCGAGGCCCCCGGCAACCAGGTCTATGACTGGGTGATCGGCGACGAGGGTGCGACGGATGCCGCCTTCGCCAAGGCCGCCAATGTGGTGAAGATGGACCTCACCAACAACCGCCTGGCGCCAAACCCGATGGAGCCGCGATCGGCGATCGCCGACTACGACACGGCGGAGGAGCATTTCACCCTCTACACGACGTCCCAGAACCCGCACGTGGCCCGCCTCGTGCTGTCGGCGTTCTACAACATCGCGCCCGAGCACAAGCTGCGCGTGATTGCCCCCGACGTCGGCGGCGGCTTCGGCTCGAAGATCTACATCTATCCGGAAGAGATGGTGGCGCTCTGGGCTTCCAAGCGGACCGGCCGCCCCGTGAAGTGGACCAGTGACCGCACCGAGGCCTTCCTCACCGACGCACATGGCCGCGACCACGTCACCCATGCCGAGATGGCATTCGACGCCAGCAACAAGATCATCGGCCTGAAGGTGAAGACCTACGCGAATTTCGGCGCCTACATGTCGCTGTTCTCTTCGGCGGTGCCGACCTATCTCTACGCGACGCTGCTGTCGGGCCAGTACAACATCCCGCAGATCCATGCCGAGGTGATCGGTGTCTACACGAACACCACGCCGGTCGACGCCTATCGCGGCGCGGGCCGTCCAGAGGCGAGCTACCTGATCGAACGAATGATGGAGACCGCCGCGCGGCAATTGAAGGTCGACCCGGCCCAGCTGCGCCGGAGCAACTTCATCACCCAGTTCCCGCACCAGACGCCCGTCATCATGGCCTATGACGTCGGCGACTTTAACGCTTCGCTCGACGCGGCGATGAAGGCGATCGACTATGCCGGCTTCGCGGCCCGCAAGGCGCAGGCGAAATCGCAAGGCAAGCTGCGCGGCATCGGCTTGTCCTGCTACATCGAAGCCTGCGGCATCGCACCGTCGAAGGCGGTCGGTAGCCTGGGCGCCGGCGTCGGCCTTTGGGAATCGGCCGAAGTGCGCGTCAACCCGGTCGGCACCATCGAGGTATTGACCGGCTCGCACAGCCACGGCCAGGGCCATGAGACGGCGTTTGCTCAGCTCATTTCGGAACGCTTAGGGGTTCCGATCAGCCAGGTTTCGATCGTCCATGGCGATACCGACAAGGTGCAGTTCGGCATGGGCACCTACGGCTCGCGTTCCGCGGCCGTCGGTCTTACCGCCATCCTCAAGGCGGTTGAGAAGGTCGAGTCCAAGGCCAAGAAGATCGCTGCGCACGCGCTCGAAGCCTCGGAGGCCGACATCGTCATCGAGAACGGCGAGTTCAAGGTGACGGGTACCGACAAGGCGATTGCGCTGCCGATGGTCGCGCTCGCGGCCTACACCGCACACAATCTGCCTGACGGGATGGAGCCGGGCCTGAAGGAAAGCGCCTTCTACGACCCCTCCAACTTCACCTTCCCGGCCGGCGCCTATATCTGCGAGCTCGAGGTCGATCCCGGCACCGGCAAGACCTCCTTCGTCAATTTCGTCGCGGCCGACGATTTCGGCCGGCTGATCAACCCGATGATCGTCGAGGGCCAGGTCCATGGCGGCCTGGTTCAGGGCATCGGACAGGCGCTGCTCGAGCACGCCATCTACGACGGCAACGGCCAGCCGGTGACGGCCTCGTTCATGGACTACGCCATGCCGCGCGCCGACGATGTGCCTTCGTTCAATCTCTCCCACACCACGACGCTGTGCCCGGGCAATCCCTTGGGCATCAAGGGTTGCGGTGAGGCCGGCGCAATCGGCGCCTCCGCGGCCGTGATCAATGCGATCACGGATGCGATCGGCAAGAACAATCTGGAAATGCCCGCAACCCCGGATCGGGTGTGGCGCACGATCCACGCGACTTGAGAGGGAGGAACGAAAATGTACCAGACCACATATCATCGCGCTTCCTCGGTCGACGAAGCTGCCAGCCTGTTCGGGAAAAGCAGCGAAGCGAAGTTGCTCGCGGGCGGCCAGACATTGCTGCCGGTGATGAAGCAGCGGCTTGCGAGCCCCTCCGATGTCATCGACCTCGGCAAGATCAAGGAGCTGATCGGCGTCGAGGCCTCGGGCGACACCCTGACAATCAAGGCCGCCACGCCGCATTATGATGTGGCGACCAGCGATGCCGCAAAGAAGGCGATCCCCGCGGTCGCCTATCTGGCCTCGCTGATCGGCGACCCCGCCGTGCGCTATCGCGGCACCATCGGCGGCTCGATCGCCAACAACGATCCGGCCGCGGACTATCCGGCTGCGCTGCTCGCGCTCGGCGCCACCGTGAAGACCAACAAACGATCGATCTCGGCGGAGGATTTCTTCAAGGGCCTGTTCACGACGGCGCTTGAAGACGGCGAGATCATCACCGCCGTATCGTTCCCGGTCCCCGCGAAAGCAGGCTATGCCAAGATGCGGCATCCCGCTTCGCGCTTCGCGCTGACCGCCGTCTTCGTCGCACAGACGAAGTCGGGCGAGATTCGCGTCGCCGCCACCGGCGCCTCGCAGAGCGGCGTGATGCGCGTGGGCGCCATCGAGGCTGCGCTGAAGGCGAACTGGTCGCCGTCGGCGATCGACAGTGTCAACATTCCGGCGAGCGGATTGTTGGCCGATATCCACGGCACGGCAGAGTACCGCGCCAATCTGATCAAGGTGATGGCACAGCGCGCGGTGGCTGCCGCCGGCTAACATCGCGACCTAGCGACTCAACACAAATCTTCCGCGGCGCGCAGCAATGCGCGCCGCTTTTATTATGCGCCCATGCATGAAAAGCGCTTGCCTCGCTGGCGTGAAGGCGAGAAAAGTTAATCAGCCAATTAACTCGCCCCCAGAGAGGAACGTCAGAGGCGCCAGCCGAACCATCGGCATCCGCCCGCGACCCGAGGAAACAACAACGTGCTCGACAAACCAGCCCAGACCACATCCGTCCGCACCTCCGGCCCTCTCGCGGGCTTCCGCGTCGTCGAATTCGCCGGCATCGGACCGGGCCCGTTCGCCTGCATGATGCTGGCCGACATGGGTGCGGAGGTCGTCACGCTCGACCGCGTCGGCGCGAAGAAGAGCATGAAGTCGGTGGCGGGCCGTGGTCGCAAGGTGATCGAGCTCGATCTCAAGGACAAGACGTCCATCGCGCAGGTGCTCGACCTGCTCGCCAGCGCCGACGCGCTGGTCGAAGGTTTTCGTCCCGGCGTGATGGAGCGGCTCGGGCTTGGGCCGGATGTCGTGCTCGCACGCAATCCAAAGCTGGTTTACGGCCGCATGACCGGATGGGGCCAGCAAGGCCCGCTTGCGAATGCCGCCGGTCATGACATCAACTACATCTCGATCACCGGTGCGCTGGCCGCGATCGGCACCAGGGAAGCCCCGGTGCCGCCGCTCAATCTGGTCGGCGATTTCGGCGGCGGTGCGCTCTATCTCGTCGTCGGCGTGCTCGCCGCACTGCTGGAAGCATCAAAGTCCGGCAAGGGCCAGGTGGTCGACGCCGCGATGTGCGACGGCGCGGCGTCGTTGATGTCGTTCTTCTTCGACATGAAAACGCTGGGACGCTGGACCGAGGGCCGCAACCGCAACTTCCTCGACGGCGGCGCTCACTTCTATGGCGTCTATGAATGCGCCTGCGGTCATTTCGTTTCGATCGGCTCGATCGAGCCGCAGTTCTATGCGCTGC
Source organism: Bradyrhizobium sp. CIAT3101 (assembly GCF_029714945.1). Lineage (NCBI taxonomy): Bacteria > Pseudomonadati > Pseudomonadota > Alphaproteobacteria > Hyphomicrobiales > Nitrobacteraceae > Bradyrhizobium > Bradyrhizobium sp. CIAT3101. The sequence goes on along the minus strand of NZ_CP121634.1, from coordinate 655,880 downwards.
TGCGCGAGCATGCGGGCCTCACCGACGCCGACTTCGATGCGCAGATGGACCCCAAGGCATGGCCCGCGCTGAAGGAGAAGCTGAAGGCCGTGTTCAAGAGCAAGACGCGCGAGGACTGGTGCAACATCATGGAAGGCAGCGACATCTGTTTCGCGCCGGTGCTGACCATGTCGGAAGCGACCGAGCATCCGCACATGGTCGCCCGCGACGTCTTCATCGAGCGCCATGGCGTGAAACAGCCGGCGCCGGCCCCGCGCTTCTCGCGTACGCCGTCGACGGTTCGCGAGCCGGAAGGTGCCGAGATCGGCGCGGTCACCGCTGCGTGGAAAGCGGGCCGCTAAGGCACTCTTGCGGGTTGCCACAAGGCACCTTTTGCGTCACTTCGCGTTTCAAACAAGTGACACAAGGTGCTTCCCGTGAACCAGACTGACCGTCCGCGTCCCTCCCAGACCATGCGCGTCGGCGCAGCCATTCTCGGCAACGCGCTCGAATTCTATGATTTCACGGTCTACGCGGCCTTTGCCGTCTGGCTCGCCAAGGCGTTCTTTCCGGCGGACAATCCGAACACGAGCCTGCTGCTGACGGTTGCGACCTTCGGCGTCGGCTTCGTGGCGCGACCGCTGGGCGGCATCGTCATCGGCGCCTATGCCGATCGCTACGGCCGCAAGCCCGCGATGACGCTGACCATCTGGCTGATGGCGCTGGGCACCGGAATGATCGGCCTGTTGCCGACCTACGACCAGATCGGATTGCTGGCACCGGTCCTATTGGTACTCGCGCGGTTGCTGCAGGGTTTTTCGACCGGCGGCGAGATGGGGCCGGCGACGACCTATCTGCTGGAGAGCGCGCCTTCGCACCGCAAAGGTTTCTTCGGAAGCTGGCAACTCGCCAGCCAGAACCTGGGCAGCCTGTTCTCTGCGCTCGTCGGCCTTGGCCTGGCATTTCTGATCACGCCCGGCGCCAACGACAGCTGGGGCTGGCGCGTTCCCTTCCTGCTTGGAATCCTGATTGCGCCGGTCGGCTACTTCATCCGCAAGAATCTCGATGAGACGCTGGATGCCGAGGAGGCCCATGGCACCATGGGCGGCGTGCTCTCCGACATCCTCGCCAACCACTGGGGCAAGATCGTGCTGTGCATCTTGCTGATCTCCGGCGCGACCATCGGCCAGTACTTCTTCCTCTATACCGCGACCTACGCCATCAACACGCTGCATTACAGCCAGAGCTGGGCGATGACGGCCAACTTCGCCACCTTCGTGAGCGGCACGATCTTCGCTCTGCTCGGTGGCGCGCTCGCGGACAGGTACAGCCTGAAGACCATCGCCGTGGTCCCGCGCATCATCGTGACGTTGCTGTTCTACCCCGCGTTGCTCCTGGTGGTGTCGTCGGGCTCGCCGGCCGTGTACGTGGTCACCGTCGCCGTGCTGATGGCGTTCCATGCGATGTCCGGCGGCGCCGGCATCATCCTCATCCCGCTGATCTTCCCTGCGATCGTCCGCACCTCCGGACTGTCGATCGCCTACGCACTCGGCGTCACCATCTTCGGCGGCACGGCGCAGCTCGTGTTCACGGGGATCATCGGGGCGACGGGGGACAAGCTGTCATGGGTCTGGTACGTCGTCGCCATGGGCGCGGTCAGCATCCTCGCCACGATGGTGATGCGAATGCCTGAGGGAGTGGAGCGGCGGCGGAGTGCCACGACGGATGCTGCGGTGGCAGGGTCGTCGCTCTAGAGCTGGCGAACTCGCTCTCGTAGGGTGGGCAAAGGCGCGAAGCGCCGTGCCCACGGTCTTTCTGAAGCAACCAATAGTGGTGGGCACGCTTGCGCTTTGCCCACCCTACGGCAGTGCGTGACGGCAGAAGTGCCTGACGTCTACGCCTTACGCCGCCGTATCCACCTTCAGCACCCCGCGACGGATCTGGTCTTCCTCGATCGACTCGAACAGGGCTTTGAAATTGCCCTCGCCAAAGCCGTCATCGCCCTTGCGCTGGATGAACTCGAAGAAGATCGGGCCGATCGCGTTGGCCGAGAAGATCTGCAGCAGCACCTTGGTCTGGCCGCCGTCGACGACGCCCTCGCCATCGATCAGGATGCCGTTCTTCTGCAAGCGCGCGACGTCCTCGCCATGCTTGGGCAGGCGCGCATCGATCCGCTCGAAATAGGTCTCGGGCGGCGACGGCATGAACGGCAGGCTCGCATCGCGCAGCCCCTCGATGGTGTGATGGATGTCGCGGCAGCCGCAGGCGATGTGCTGGATGCCCTCGCCGCGGTAGATCGTCAGATATTCCTCGATCTGGCCGGAATCGCCGGCATCCTCGTTGATCGGAATCCGGATCTTGCCGTCCGGGCTGGTCAACGCGCGCGAGAATAGGCCCGAGGCGCGGCCCTCGATGTCGAAGAAACGGATCTGGCGGAAGTTGAACAGCTTTTCGTAGAAGCCCGTCCAAACGTCCATGCGGCCGCGATGAACGTTGTGGGTGAGATGGTCGAGATAGAACAGGCCGGCACCGTGGGGCCGCGGGTCGCGCGCATCCAGCCACTCAAATTCGGTATCATAGGCCGAGCCCTTGGCACCGTAGCGATCGACGAAATAAAGCAGGCTGCCCCCGATGCCCTTGATCGCGGGCACGTCGAGCGTCTTCTGTGCGGATGACGCGTCCGCCGGCTCCGCACCAAGCGCAATCGCGCGGTCGTAGGCCGCCTTCGCATCGACCACGCGGAACGCCATCGACGGCGCGCAGGGGCCGTGCGCGGCGACGAACTCGTAACCGTGGGTGCCGGGCTCCTCGTTGACGAGATAGTTGATGTCGCCCTGGCGATAGACCGTGATCCTCTTGGTCTTGTGGCGCGCGACGGGCGCGTAGCCCATCAGCTTGAACAGATCATGCAGCTCCTGCGGATTGGGGTGCGCATATTCGACGAACTCGAACCCGTCGGTGCCCATCGGATTATCGGCGCTGATCGTGGCCGGCGGTGCATCGTGCGGAAACGGACCCATGGTGTTCTCCCAGATTGCTGCTGGAAAGAATTATCCTTCATCATCCGCGCAATGAGCGTGCAAATGAGAGACGATTTGGCTATCTTATGCACGATCCGTGCACGAAATGGACAAAAGACGCATGATCTCGGTAGATGCCTTCGACCTCAAGATCCTCGGCGCGCTCCAGGATGACGGCCGCCTCACCAACCAGGAGCTTGCCGAGCTCGCCGGCCTGTCTGCCTCGCAATGCTCGCGCCGCCGGATGCGGCTGGAGGAGGAGAAGGTCATCGCCGGCTACCACGCCGACCTCTCCAGCGAGGCGCTCGGCTTCGGCGTGATCGCCTTCATCCAGGTGGGGCTCGCGACCCATTCGCCGGACAACTCCAAACGCTTTCGCGCGCTGGTGAACCGGATCGACGAGATCCAGGAGGCCTATTCGCTCACGGGCGACGCCGACTACGTGCTCAAGGCCGTGCTGCGCGATCTCAAGGGACTCTCCAATCTCGTCAACGACGTGCTGATGCCGCATCAGAGCGTGGCGCATGTGCGCTCATCGATCGTGCTCGACCGGCTCAAGGAAAGTTCGCGGCTGCCGCTGAAGGATTTGAAAGCTGGCTGAAATCGAGGGAACTACGCCATTCGCGTCGCTGGCGCGATCTGCGATGATCGGGCCCAATTTGCGGAGATTCACCCATGGCCCTCCAGCTGCGACCGAACTGCGAATATTGCGACCGCGACCTGCCGCCAAGCGCAACGGATGCGCGGATCTGCTCCTATGAATGCACGTTCTGTGCGGATTGCGTGGAGACAAAGCTCTCCAACGTCTGCCCGAACTGCGGCGGCGGCTTTGCCCCGCGCCCGATCCGCCCGACGCAGGAATGGCGGCCGGGCGTCTGCACGAGCAAGCAGGCGCCCTCGGACAAGCGGGTGCATTTGAAATACAGCGTCGACGACGTCGCGGCGCATTGCGCGCGGGTCAGGGACGTGGCGCCGGAGGAGCGATAGGTCTCGTAGGGTGGGCAAAGGCGCGTTAGCGCCGTGCCCACGTCATCGGTTTGGTGGGCACCCTCCGCTTTGCCCACCCTACGGCACCGGAATGCGCAGGCTCACTCCGCCGCCAAAATCGTCCCCTCGACCTCACCGAACCCGACGCGATACCCGTTGCCCTGGCACCAGCCGCGCATCACGAGGCTGTCGCCGTCCTCCAGGAACGCGCGCTTGGCGCCACCGGGCAACTCGGCCGGCTCGGTACCGTTCCAGCTGATTTCCAGCAAGCTGCCGCGCTGGTTCTTCTCCGGGCCGGAGATGGTGCCGCTCCCGAGGAGATCGCCGACATTCATGGCGCAGCCGGAGGACGCGTGGTGCATCAGCTGCTGCACCGAGGACCAGTACATGTATTTGAAATTGGTGCGGCTGATGCCGGCAGGCGCGTTGGCGCCGGCAGCACGCAAGGAGACATCCAGCTCGAGATCGTAGTTCTGCGGCTTGGCCTGCTTGAGATAATCCAGCGGCACCGGCTCCTGCGCCGGCCCCTTCAGCCGGAACGGCTCCAGCGCCTCGCGCGTCACCACCCAGGGGCTGATCGAGGTCGCGAACGCTTTGGCGAGGAACGGTCCGAGCGGCACATATTCCCATTGCTGGATGTCGCGCGCGCTCCAGTCGTTGAGCAGCACGAAGCCGAAGATCATCTCTTCGGCCTGGCTTTCCGTGAGCATGCCGCCCATCGGCGACGGCTGGCCGATCACCGCACCCATCTCCAGCTCGAAATCGAGCCGCTTGCAAGGCGCGAAGCTCGGCACCTCGACATTCGGCGGCTTCAATTGCCCGCGCGGACGTTTCACCGTGGTGCCGGATACGACGACGGTGGAGGCGCGGCCGTTGTAGCCGATCGGCATATGCAGCCAGTTCGGCTGCAGAGCATTGTCCTTGCCGCGGAACATCACGCCGACATTGGTGGCGTGCTCTTTCGACGAATAGAAATCGGTGTAGCCGGAGACCGCGAACGGCATGTGCAGCTTTGCATCACGCATCGGCACCAGCGCGCAGCTGCGCAGCTCCTCGTTGTCGCGCAGTTCAGGATGATCGTGCCGCAACAGCTCGCTGATCCGCGCCCGTGTCTTGCTCCAGACCTTCGGCCCCAGCGCCATGAATGGATTGAGCGAGGGGCCGGAGAACACGCCGAGCGGACCGACATCGAGCCGGGAATCCTGCTCGAGCTCCCAGAGATCGAGCACATAGCTGCCGATCGCAACGCCGACCCGCGGCGTCGGATTGGCCGCGGTCGAGAACACGCCATAGGGCAGGTTCTGGATCGGGAAGTCGGAGACGGGGTCGATGTCTATGAAGGAGCGGAGGCTGGGATCGTTGGGGTGGGGCATTGGTTTCCCGTGGCGCAGCGGTGACGGTGTCACCCTCCCCTGGAGGGGGAGGGTCGGCTCATATTGAGCGCAGCGAAATATGAGACGGGGTGGGGTGATCTCTCAACACTGGCAGTGTTCCCTGCGGAGAGACTGTCACCCCACCCCGCTCGCTAAAGCGAGCGACCCACGAGCGAGCTTCGCTCGTCTCGGACCCCTCCAGGGGAGGGTAAGAAATCTCACGGCCGGTTCGGATCGAACCGCTTCTCGAGCCCCTTCCAGCAATCCGCATAATCGTCCTGCAGTGTGGACGCGTTCGCGGCATGCGCCGTGACGCGCTGCGGGTAGCGGGTTTCGAACATGAAGGCCATCGTGCCCGTGAGCTTCACCGGCTTCAGCTCGCCGTTGCTGGCATGCTCGAAGGCGTCGCGGTCCGGGCCGTGCGGCAACATACAATTGTGCAGGCTGATACCGCCCGGCACGAAGCCCTGCGGCTTTGCATCATAGACGCCATAGATCAGGCCCATGAACTCGCTCATGATGTTCATGTGATACCAGGGCGGGCGGAAGGTATTGTCGGCGACCATCCAGCGCTCGGGGAAGATGACGAAGTCGATATTCGCGGTGCCCGCGGTCTCCGACGGCGAGGTCAGCACCGTGAAGATCGAGGGATCGGGATGATCGAAGCCGATCGCGCCGACCGGCGAGAAGGTGCGCAGATCGTATTTGTAGGGCGCATAATTGCCATGCCAGGCGACGACGTCGATCGGCGAATGCGGCAAGGTGGTCTTGAACAGCGAGCCGCCCCACTTCACGAACAGCTCCGTCGGCGTGTCCTTGTCCTCGTAGTTCGCGACCGGTGTGAGGAAGTCGCGCGCATTGGCGAGGCAATTGGCGCCGATCGGCCCGCGCTCCGGCAGCGTGAAGGCGCCGCCGTAATTCTCACAGAGATAGCCGCGCGCCGGACCGTTCGGGATCTCGACGCGAAACTTCACGCCGCGCGGGATCACCACGATCTCGCCGGGCTCGGCATCGATGCGGCCGAACTCGGTGACGACGCGAAGATTGCCCTGCTGAAGCACGAACATCAGCTCGCCGTCGGCATTGTAGAAGTGCTGGTCCACCATCGACTTGGTGATGAGATAGACATGCGCGGCCATGCCGGCCTGGGTGTTGACGTCACCCGCGGTCGTCATCGTCTGCACGCCCTGGAGAAAGGTCACCTCCTCCTTCGGCAGCGGCGTCGGGTCCCAGCGCAGCTGCGCGATCGGCAGATCATATTCATGGCACGGCGCCGAGCGCCACAGGCCGGCATCGACCTTCTCGAACCGGCCGGAATGCTTCACCGAGGGGCGAATGCGATAGAGCCAGGAGCGCTCATTGGTGCCGCGCGGTGCGGTGAAGGGCGAGCCCGAGAGCTGCTCGGCATAGAGGCCGTAAGCGCAGCGCTGCGGCGAGTTGCGCCCGATCGGCAGCGCACCCGGCAGCGCCTCGGTCTCAAAACTGTTGCCGAAGCCGGACATGTAGCCCGGCGTCACCTGCGCCGAGCTCCGGATGATCTGATCAGGCGAGGTATTGATGTTCATGACTATCCTCCTCCTTGCAGGGCCGCCCACATTTCCTGGTCGCGCTTGTCGGTCCAGATCACGGGATCGTCGATCCCGGATGCTTCGTCATAGGCGCGCGACACGTTGAACGGCAGGCAGTGCTCGTAGATGGCGAAGCTGTGGAATTTCGGATCCATCACCTCGCGCGTCGCGGCCATCGACTCCTTCAGCGTGCGCCCCCTGGCGACGGAAACTTCCGCCGCACCATAGAGCGAGGTGACGAAGTCGCGCGTCATCGCGATGGCCTCGCGCACGGTGGCCGTGCCCTTCAGCGCATCGCCGCGGCCCGGCGCGATCGCCTTGGGATTGAAATTGCGGATCTCGTTCAGCGTCAACGGCCATTCGCGCAAATGCGCGTCACCGCAATAGCAGGCCGAGTGATATTCGATGAGGTCGCCGGAGAACATCACTTCGGCATCCGGCACCCAGGCGACGATATCGCCGGAGGTGTGGCCGGCGCCGAGCTGCATCAGTCGCACCTCGCGCTTGCCGAGATAGATCGACATCTCGCCTTCGAAGGTCAGCGTCGGCCAGGTCAGGCCGGGAATGCTCGCGGCATCCTGGAACAGACGCGGGAAGCGGCCATATTCGGAATCCCAATCCTGCTGGCCGCGCTCCTCGATCAGGCGATAGGTCTCCTGCGAGGCGACGATGCCCTGCGCCTTGTAGGCGGAGGCGCCGAGCACGCGTACGGCGTGATAATGCGACAGCACGACATATTTGATCGGCTTGTCGGTGACGGTTTTGACGCGCTCGATCACCTTGTTGGCCATCGCCGGCGTCGATTGCGCATCGAACACGAGGCAGCCGTCGTCGCCGACGATGATGGCCGTGTTGGGATCGCCCTCGGCGGTGAAGGCGTAGAGATCGGTGCCGATCTCGGAGAAGGTGATCTTCTTCTCGGAGAGATCGCCGGTGGATGCGAAGTTCTTCGCCATCAGTTCGTCCTTCAAGTCTCGGGTTATTGTTGTTGCTGTTGCTGTTGTTGCTGCTGGCCGTCGATCATGCGGCGTCTCGCCAGCGCGAGCGCTTCCCGCAATACGTCGATGTCGCCGATGTGATTGGCGAGGATCAAAACCAGCGCGGCGTCGAAATCGGCGCTCTGCTCGTCAGTAAGACCGCGATGCGCCTCGACGACGGCGCGAAAGGCATCATCGGGTCGCGCAAAATTGGAGCTGGTGGAAAGCGGCATCCGAAACCTCAATTCAAGCCTGCGGCCCGCGACAGTGCCGCCGTGATCGCCGCACGCGTCGGATGGCGGAAGCGCGCGGCGACGTAGCCGTCGGGCCTCAGGAGATAGGCAGAGCCCGGCTCGGCGTCATAACGCTTCGCGACAAAGCCGGAGGGATCGGCAAGTCCGCCCTCCCCGCCGATACGAATATCCTTGACGCCATCGGGCGTATCGATCGCCGCGCCATTGCTGAACGACAGCAGGGTAAAGTCCGTTCCACCCTTGCGGAACGCATCCGTCAGATAGGCCTGCTCGCCAATGGGTGCGTCGGGCATGGAGCAGCCGGGCGACGGTCCGCCGCTCCACGCCTCCGCATCCGGTGACGACAGTGACGTGTCGTAGCTGCACGGCACCGACAGCCTTCCGCCATTGACCATGCGCTTGCCGAACTCGGTTTCCTTGGCCAGCGACAGCACCGCCTGACGCAGCCGGGCTTCCTGATGCGAATTCGGCGCCATGAAATCGGTCGAGCGGGTGGATTCGCGGATATTCTCATCGGCCGCCAGGCTGCGCTCGACATGGTAGCTTTCGAGCAGGCTCGCGGGCGAGGTGCCACGCAGCACGCGGTCAAGCTTCCAGGAGAGATTTTCGGCGTCTTCCAGTCCCGAGTTCGCACCGCGTGCGCCGAACGGCGAAACCTGATGCGCGGAATCGCCGGCAAAGATCACGCGGCCGTGGAGGAAGCGATCCATCCGCCGGCACTGGAATTTGTAGAGCGAGATCCACTCGAACTCGAACTTGTCGTGCCCGAGCATGCGCGCGATCCGCGGCCGCACGTTCTCCGGCTTCTTCTCGACTGTGGGATCGGCATAGCGATTGAGCTGGAGATCGATGCGCCAGACATTATCTGGCTGCTTGTGCAGCAGCGCCGAACGTCCCTGATGAAACGGCGGATCGAACCAGAACCAGCGCTCGGTCGGGAATTCCGCCGTCATCTTCACGTCGGCGATCAGGAACTGATCCTCGAACACCTGCCCCGCAAACTCGGCGCCGACCATCTGCCGCAGCGAGGAGCGCGCGCCGTCGCAGGCAACGACATATTGCGCATGCAGGCGGTAGGCGCCTTCGGGTGTCTCGATCGTAAGCGCGACGGAATCGTTGCGCTGTTCGACCGACGTGACTTTGTTGCGCCAGCGCAGGTCGACCGCGGGCAGATCGCCGATGCGATCGACCAGATAGGCCTCGGCGTAATATTGCTGGAGATTGATGAAGGCCGGCCGCTTGTGGCCGGCCTCCGGCAGCAGGTTGAACTGATAGAGCTGGGACTCGCCGTGGAAGATGCGGCCGACGCTCCACACGACGCCCTTGTCGACCATGCGGTCGGCGACGCCGAGCCGGTCCCAATATTCCAGCGAGCGCTTCGAGAAGCAGATCGCGCGCGAGCCCTCGCCGATGCGGTCGGCATCGTCCAGAAGGACGACGCGCTGGCCGCGCTGAGCGAGATCGATCGCCAGCGACAGCCCGACGGGCCCGGCGCCAACGACCACAACCGGATGCTCGGCCGGGTTTTGACCGGTTCGATCCTGATCGGGGTGGCGGCGATAGCCGAACTGGGTTTTGGCCTGATGCGTATTGGCCTGCGCCATACACTAACCTCGGCTCTGGTCAGGGGAGGACTGATCTGCTAGATAGTCTCACGTGCAACTATTTTGGACCGGAGCCGGCCGGCCGTCAACTGGAATTCGGAGCGCGCCCCTTGGCGAGGACATCCACCGACATCGCGTTGAAGACACGGCAGGCCGATGAGGCTTCGCCGCGGCCAAAGTCACGGCTCGATCTGTTCAAGTTCGTGCCGTTCCGCCTCAACCGGCTCGCGGCGGAGGTGAGTTCCGCGCTCGCGGTCGAATATCAGGAGCGTCACGGCCTCGACATTCCGGCATGGCGCGTCATTGCCACGCTCGGCTTCCGCAACGATGCCTGTAGCGCGCAGTACATCTCGCAATGCACCCGCACGCACAAATCCACCATCAGCCGCGCAGTGACGACGCTGCTGCATGACGGCCTGATCGAGCGGGTCGAGAACGAAGCCGATCGCCGCGAATTCCGCCTGCAACTGACGAAGAAAGGCCGCGCACTGTACGAGGAATTGTTTCCGCAATTGCTGCGACGGGAAGACGAAATCCTCGCCTGCCTGTCCGCGCAGGAGCGCAAGCAGCTCTCCGCGCTACTCGGCAAGATCGAGGACAGCCTCGACCTGATCCAGACCAGCGAAGAGGCCGACGCCAAGCAGGCGTATTAGGATGCGCACGCATAGAGGCGCAGACGTCGGCTTTTGGGAGTCCGGTTGAAAAAACTTGGTAGGCCCGTGACGGCAGTGGCGTATATGGCGATGCTATTTGTGGCGTTTGCCGCAACTCGCGCATGCGCCGCTGACATAGATTATCTGGCTCCCCCTGGAGTCGCTGCAAGCGAGTTTCCCTCACCGCAGCGCCCTGTCGCACGGATCGTCAGCCCACGCCGCTCCGCCGAAGAGCGCCGCGACGCCCTCAATGAGGCCGGTCAAATCGCACGCGTTCTTGAACTGAAACCAGGCATGACAGTCGGCGACATTGGAGCAGGCAGTGGCTACCACACGGTCAGGCTCTCGCACCTCGTCGGCCCCGCCGGCTCTGTCATTGCCCAGGACGTCACGCGGGATTACCTCGTCGAACTCGCCAGGCGAACAGAACTTCTGAAGTTGACGAACGTGCAATTTGCGCTCGGCGAACCACACGACCCGCGTCTGCCCGCTTCCTCGCTGGACGCCGCAATCCTTGTGCATATGTATCACGAGATCGCCCAACCCTATGCCTTCCTCTACAATCTCGCGCCCGCCCTGAAGCAGGGTGCGCGGGTCGGAATTGTCGACCTTGAGCTTCCAACGTCGAAGCATGGCACGCCAATTGAGCTCTTGCGCTGCGAATTGACCGCCGTCGGCTATCGCGAGGTTGCCGCATACAAGCTCGCGGGGGACGCAGGATACCTGGCGGTATTCTCTCCGCCGGAGCTAGCGGCTCGAAGATCTCCCCGCGATGTCGTTGCTTGCGAGGATCCTGCCGGCACTCGTTGACATCACGCCCGCCGCCCGCGAACCTCGCCTCACCGCCTGATGTCCGCTGCGTTCAGGACTTACACGTACGCGCCCTGGGCTCCGTCACTTCGCAAACGACCGCGTCGGCGGCAAATGCAATGCCCAGGCGTCGACCTTGTCGCTGGCGCGCGGATAGATCTCGGTCACGATCGGATCGTGGCCGGGAATGAACCGGTCGGGATGGCCGGCGAGACGTTCGATCGTCTCCCAACCCACGGCCATGTCGCCGACATTGTAGACGATCGGGAACGGGCTGCGGCGTTGCAGATTGGCGTAGTAATGCGCAGCGTCTGACGCCAGCACCACCGGACCGCGCGCGGTCTCGACCTTGACCACCTGCAAGCCGTCCGAATGGCCGCCGACGCGATGCACGGTGACGCCAGGCGCGATTTCACCGTCACCGGAATAGAAATTGACGCGCTCGCCGTAGACATGGCGCACCATCTGGGTGACGTGCTCGACCGAGAATGGATGTCGCAGCAGTCCGTTACACATGCAGCGGCCCGTGGCGTAAGCCATCTCGCGCTCCTGGAGATGGAAGCGCGCATTCGGGAAGCGATCGAGATTGCCGGCGTGATCGTAATGTAGATGCGTCACGATGATGTCGCGAACGCTCGACGCGGCGACGCCGAAACGCTCCAGCGCATCGACTGGATTGAGCGTCAGCTTGCGCGCGCGCGAGGTAGCCTCCTCGGCATTGAAACCGGTGTCGACCAGAATATCGCGACCCTGCCCCCGGATCAGCCAAACGAAGTAGTCGAGATCCTGCGCCGCGCTGTCATGCGGGTCGGGCGCCAGAAAATTCATGCTGGGGGTGCGCGGCGACATCGTCGCATAGCGAAGAGCGTAGATTTCGTAGGCGTTTCCCATGATCTTGATCCCGGCTTTTGCTTTTTCTGAATGGACCTGCCGCGCACCAAGCCATTGCCCACCATAAAGGTCAAACGCCTGAGCCCGCGATGGACGCAGGGCGCAATGTGAGACCAATCACATTTTCGTCGCGAGTGCCGGCCTAACATGACGGCCGGAACCCTGAACGAGAACGCGTCGAGGAGAGCCGTGACCGCCGATTTATTCCCCTCGCGAGCTGCCCATGCGTCGCGGTCAATTGTCGCGATAGTGCCGAATCTCCAAGCGGTTGACGCCTCCACTCCCCGGTTTGATAATGCACTTTGCGTAAGTTAAGGTCGCCGCGGCGCAAGCTGGGAACGGCGCCTTTTTGGCTGGACCGCGCTGATTATGAAAATTCGCTTCTTTTTTCTTCTGCCCTTGCTCGTCTCGCTCATCCCGACCGCGCCGTCGCACGCGGCCGGCGACCGCTACGCGCTGGTCATCGGCAATGCCAAATACCCGGATGCCGACAGCCCGCTGAAAGAGCCGCTCAACGATGCCCGTGACGTCGCCGACGAGCTCAAGCGCGACGGCTTTTCCGTTGAGGTCGGCGAGAACCTGACCGGCGACGCGATGCGCCGCGCCTTCGACAAGCTCTATGGCAAGATCAAGCCGGGCTCGGTGGCGCTGATCTTCTACAGCGGGTTCGGCATCCAGTCGGCACGCCAGAGCTACATGATCCCGGTCGACGCGCAGATCTGGACCGAGTCCGACGTCCGTCGCGACGGGTTCAGCATCGAAGCGATCCTGGGCGAGCTCAACACCCGCGGCGCGGGCGTCAAGATCGCGCTGATCGATGCCTCCAGGCGCAACCCGTTCGAACGGCGGTTCCGCAGCTTCTCGGCGGGCCTGACCCCCGTCATCGCGCCGAACGGCACCCTGGTGATGTATTCGGCGGCGCTGGCATCGGTGGTATCGGACGCCGGCGGCGACCACAGCCTGTTCGTCCAGGAACTGCTCAAGGAAATCCGTGTCCCCGACCTGATGGCGGAGGAAACGCTGAACCGCACCAAGATGGGCGTCACCCGCGCCTCGCGCGGCGAGCAGGTGCCGTGGATCTCGTCCTCGCTCGCCGAGGATTTCTCGTTCATTCCGGGTGCAGCCGGATCGCGCCCGACGGCGACGACCCCGCCACCGGCGCCCCCCGCACCGGCGCCGCCTGCGGTCGCCAACAACCCGCCTCCGGCACCGCCCGCCCCACCGCCAGCAGCACCACCCGTGGCTGCGAACAATCCGCCGGCGCCGCCTGCACCTCCGTCACCGCCGCCGGCGCCGAAGCCGCAGGTTGAAGCTGCGCTGCCTCCGCCGACACCGCCGGCCAAACCGGCCGAGCCCGCCCCGTCGCCGAATGCAGATGGTGGGCCGAGCGCGTCCGCGCTGGCGGAGGATCCCACCATCAAGGGCCTGACGGCCAAGATCGCCGCCAATCCGGACGATGTGAATGCGCTGTATCGGCGTGGCCAAGTCTATGCCAGCAAGGGGGCCTACAGCCTTGCCATCAAGGATTTTGACGAGACGCTCCGGATCAATTCGAAGGACGTCGAGGCGCTGAACAACCGCTGCTGGACCCGTGCCGTGGTCGGCGACCTCCAGGGCGCGCTGAAGGATTGCAACGAGGCGCTGCGGCTGCGGCCCAACTTCGTCGATGCGCTGGACAGCCGCGGGCTGGTGAATCTCAAATCCGGGGCGGCAAAGAACGCCATCGCCGATTTTGACGCCGCGCTGAAGATCAACCCGCGCCTGACCTCTTCGCTCTATGGACGGGGCGTCGCGAAGCAGCGCAACGGCTCCGCCCAGGAGGGCGCGCTCGACGTCGCCAATGCCAAAGCGATGGACCCGAACATCGTGCAGGAATTCGCAAGTTACGGAGTGCGTTGATATTTTTTTGATTTGAGGCCGGCGGCGCCTCGAACCCGCGGCGGTCCGGCAAGACTAACAGAACGGGTGCCGCAGGCGGCCTTGCCGTGGGGGCCACTTGCAGGAATTTTGGAACCGCGCGGGCTCGCGCAGGAGGGACTGGCAATGAGATTGGCTGCAAAGGGACTGACCGCGATCCTGTCCATCTTCACCATCGGCGCCGCGCTGACACTCCCGCCCGCTTTCGCCGGCGACGACGGCAACAGCAAGAACGTCACCGAGGACGAGATCGTCCGAGCGCTGGCGCCGCCGCCGAAGAAGCCCCTCACCCGCGGCCTCTCGATTGCTCCGCAGGCCGATCCGGCGCCGAACGCGGCGGAAACCAAGCTGATCCAGTCGGTCCGCGGCCGCGCCACGCGCTCGCTGTCGTCGACCGAGCGCGAGGAGATCGCCTCGGCCGCCAAGGACAAGCCGAATATCGATCTCGAAATCACCTTTGACTACAACTCGGCCGACATCAGCACCAAGTCGCTGCCTTCGGTGCAGGCGCTTGGCCGCGCGCTGACCAGCCCCGATTTGAAGGGCTCGACCTTCGTGGTCGCCGGCCATACCGACGCCGCCGGCGGCGAGGGCTACAATCAGGAGCTGTCGGAACGCCGCGCGGATTCGATCAAGCGCTACCTCGTCGAGAAGTACAGCATTGCCGCCACCGACCTCGTCACCGTCGGCTACGGCAAGAGCAAGCTGAAAGATCCCAGCCAGCCGATGGCGGAGGTGAACCGCCGCGTGCAGGTCGTGAATATGGAAAACAAGACCACCGCATCGAAGTGACCACGACGTAATCCTTTGCAGTGACAAGTCGTGATGTGGTGTAAAGTCTTGCTCCCAGCGCGCGTCCCGCAGCCCTGCGGGACGCCGCTTCGTTTTAGGGAAACGATCCCAGCAACCCCGAGCCAGGCCAGGATGATCCGGCGATGAACATCTCCGAATATCTCAAGCCTGCGGGAACCGTGGCGTTCATCGTTGTGCTCGGCCTCGGTTATTACTGGTTCGAGCATCGGCATCGCCCCGAGGCGAAGGAGACGCCGGGCGAGGCCCTCGTCATCGTGGCGAAGTCGACCAATGCCTGCTTCTCCGATCTGGTGCGCGTCACCGGCTTCTTCGTGCCGCGGCGCGAGGCCGTGGTCATGCCCGACCAGGAAGGATCGAAGGTCACCGACGTCTTCGTCACCGAAGGCGCGATCGTCACCGAAAACCAGGAGCTGGCGCGCCTGACGGCGCCGCCGCAGATCCCGGGCCAGCCGCAAAGGCCGGGCCCGCAGGGTCCGATCTCGCTGAAGGCACCGGCGCCGGGTCTCATCACGGAAGTGCGGACCGTCGTCGGCGCACCGGCATCGCCGCAGGCCGGACCGATGTTCCGCATCGCCGTCAACAACGAGATCGAGCTGGATGCGCAGGTCCCGGCCGTGCACATGCCAAAACTCAGCCCCGGCGCGACGGTACGGATCAGCCGGGATGACGCCGCCGATCTGATCGGCCGCGTCCGGCTGGTTGCGCCCGAGATCGACCGCGCCACACAGCTCGGCCGCGTCCGCATCAGCGTCACCAACAATCCGTCGCTGAAGGTCGGCGTGTTTGCCCGTGCCTCGATCGACGCCAAGCGAAGCTGCGGCGTCGCGGTTCCCAAGACGGCGATCGACCATCTCACCGTGCAGGTGGTCAAAGGCAATACCGTCGAGACACGCCGGGTGCGCGTCGGGCTGACATCCGACAGCCAAACCGAAATCCTTGAAGGGGTCGACGTCGGCGAAATCGTCGTCGCCGACGCCGGCTCTTCGCTCCATGACGGCGACCAGATCAAGACCATGTTCGCCGATGAACTCGATCGCACGCGGGTACGCTGATGGCTCTCAATATCTCGGCATGGTCGATCCGGAATCCGCTGCCGTCGGTGGTGTTTTCGATCATCCTCCTGATCCTCGGCTGGACCTCCTTCACCAAGCTCGCGATCACGCGACTGCCCTCTGCCGACATTCCCGTGATCTCGGTCGCGGTGGCGCAGTTCGGCGCCGCCCCGGCGGAGCTCGAATCCCAGGTCACCAAGACGGTTGAAGACGCCGTCTCCGGCGTCGAGGGCGTGCGGCACATCACCTCCTCGATCACCGACGGCGTGTCGGTCACCACCATCCAGTTCGCGCTGGAAACCAACACCGATCGCGCACTCAACGACGTCAAGGACGCGGTGACGCGCGTGCGCTCGAACCTGCCGCAGAACGTCACCGAGCCGCTGATCCAGCGCGTCGACGTGATCGGCCTGCCGATCGTCACCTATGCCGCGATCTCGCCCGGCAAGACGCCGGAACAACTGTCTTATTTCGTCGACGACGTGGTCAAGCGCGCGCTACAGGGCGTGCGCGGCGTCGCCCAGGTCGAACGCATCGGCGGTGTCGAGCGCGAGATCCTGGTCTCGCTCGATCCCGACCGCCTGCAGGCGATGGGGCTGACGGCCGTCAATGTCAGCCAGAGCCTGCGCGGCACCAATGTCGACGTCGCCGGCGGCCGCGCCGAAATCGGCAAGAACGACCAGGCGATCCGGACGCTGGCCGGCGCCAAGACGCTGAGCGACCTCGCCGGCACCATGGTCCCGCTGTTCGGCGGCGGCGAGGTCCGTCTCGACGATCTCGGCACCGTGACCGACACCATCGCCGACCGCCGCACCTTCGCCCGCTTCAACGGCGAGCCGGTGGTCGCGCTCGGCATCAAGCGCTCCAAGGGCGCCAGCGACGTGAAGGTCGCCGAAGCCGTGCAGAAGCGCATCGACGCACTCAAGGCCGCCTATCCCGATGTCGACCTCAAGCTGATCGACACCTCGGTCGAATACACCAACGGCAATTACGAGGCGGCGATCTCGACCCTGTTCGAGGGCGCCATCCTCGCCGTGGTGATCGTGCTGCTGTTCCTGCGCGACCTTCGCGCCACCATCATTGCCGCGGTCTCGCTGCCGCTGTCGATCTTCCCGGCGTTCTGGGCGATGGACATCCTCGGCTTCTCGCTCAACCTCGTCAGCTTCCTCGCCATCACGCTATCGACAGGTATTCTGGTCGACGACGCCATCGTCGAGATCGAGAACATCGTACGGCACATGAACATGGGCAAATCGCCCTACCGTGCCGCGCTCGAAGCCGCCGACGAAATCGGCCTCGCCGTGATCGCGATCTCGCTGACCATCATCGCGATCTTCGCGCCCGCGAGCTTCATGTCGGGCATCGCCGGACAGTTCTTCAAGCAGTTCGGCATCACCGTGTCGGTGCAGGTATTCTTCTCCCTGCTCGCGGCGCGCTTCGTGACGCCGATGCTGGCGGCCTACTTTCTCAAACATGGCAATCATGAAGAGCCGCCACCCGGCCGCATCCTGCGGACCTATCACGGTCTCGTCTCGTGGTCGGTAAAGCACTATTTCATCACCGTGCTGATCGGGTTCGGCATCTTCGCGGCCTCGATCTGGAGCATCACGCTGCTGCCGCAGGGCTTCCTGCCGGCGCAAGACAGCGCCCGCTCGCTGCTCGCCCTCGAACTGCCGCCGGGCACGCAGCTCGCCTACACCGAAAAGGTCACCGAGGACATCGTCGCACGGCTGCGCAAACGGCCCGAAGTGAAGAGCATCTTCGTGGACGGCGGCCGCGTTCCGCCGGGCACCCAGGAAGTCCGGCGCGCTGCCCTGATCATCAATTACACGCCCAAGAACGACCGCAACATCACCCAGCGCGAGCTCGAGTTCTCGATCAGCCAGGAGCTGGAGAACGTCCCCGATATCCGCTTCTGGTTCCTGGACGAGAACGGCCTGCGCGCAATCTCGCTGGTGGTGACCGGCGTCGATGCCAACATCGTCAACAACGTCGCCAGCGAACTCGCGACGCAGATGAAGCGAATCCCGACCATCTCCAACGTGATCTCGGAGACCTCGCTGGAGCGCCCCGAATTGCGCATCGAGCCGCGCGCCGATCTCGCCGCACGGCTCGGCGTCTCGACCGAAAGCCTGTCGCAGACCATCCGCGTCGCAACCATCGGCGACGTCGGTCCGGCGCTTGCCAAGTTCGACGTCGGCGACCGTCTGGTGCCGATCCGCGTGCAGCTCGAGGATGCCGCGCGCGGCAATCTCAAGACGCTGGAGCAGCTGCGCGTGCCGCTCGGTGAGCACGGCGAGAAAGGCGGCGTGCCGCTGTCCGTCATCGCCGACGTCAAGCTCGACCAGGGCCCGACCAGCATCAACCGCTACGACCGCGAGCGGCAGGCAACCGTCGCCGCCGACCTCGTCGGCTCCGCGGCGCTCGGCGATGCGACCAAGAAGATCTACGATCTGCCTGTCATGAAGAGCCTGCCGAAGGGCGTGAAGGTCTCCCCCTCCGGCGACGCCGAAAGCCTCAATGAACTGTCCGACGGCTTTGCCACCGCGATCACCGCCGGCCTGATGATGGTCTATGCGGTGCTGGTGCTGCTGTTCGGCACATTCCTGCAGCCGATCACCATCCTGTTCTCGCTACCGCTCTCGATCGGCGGCGCGATTGCGGCGCTGCTCGTCACCGGCAAGCAGCTCACCACACCGGTGTGGATCGGCATCCTGATGCTGATGGGCATCGTCACCAAGAACGCGATCATGCTGGTGGAGTTCGCGATCGAATCCATCAATGCCGGCAAGCCGCGCGACGAGGCGATGATCGACGCCGGCATGAAGCGCGCCCGCCCGATCGTGATGACCACGATCGCGATGGCCGCCGGCATGATGCCGAGCGCGCTCGCGGTCGGCGCCGGCGGCGAGTTCCGCTCGCCAATGGCGCTCGCGGTGATCGGCGGCCTGATCTTCTCGACCATCCTGTCGCTGGTGTTCGTGCCCGCGATGTTCATGGTGATGGACGACCTCGGCGCCCTGATCTGGCGCTTCGGCAAGCGGCTGATCGTGCACAGCGAAGGCGCGGAGACCGACGGTCATCATGAGGCCGCGGAAGCGGCACATGCGCCGAAGAGCATCGTGCACCCGGCGGCGGAGTAAGTTCCCGCCGGCGCGGCTGAAGCGAGCGAACTGAAACCTCTCGTCGCGATCGCTACTCGTTCCGTGCGATCGCCGTCAGCTTGGTCATGTTCCGCAGCAGGATGCGGCCGCGCTGGAGATCCAAAATCGCTTCCTTGCGCCAGGCCTGAAGCTGGCGGTTCACGCTCTCGCGGGCGGCGCCGACGAAGACGCCGAGCTGTTCCTGCGAGATGTGCACCTCGGAGCCGAAATCGGCGGCGAGCGCGCAGAGCCGCCGCGCCAGCCGGACCGGCAGCGGCTGCAACATGGATTCCTCCATGCGCTCGCTCTGCCAGCGGATGCGCTGGCACAACAGCGCGATGATCTTGATCGCGACCTTCGGCTCGCGCTCGAGGAAGGCGAGGAAGTCTTCGCGCCGCAGCACGAACAATTCGCTCACTTCGCCGGCGGTCGCGTCGGCGGTGCGGCTCTGGCCGTCCAGCACCGCGACCTCGCCGAACAGATCGCCCGGCCCCATGAAGTTCAATGTCAGCCGGCTGCCGTCGGAGGCGCCGGTCTCGATACGGACCTGGCCGCGGCGCACGCCGTACAGCGCGTCACCGGGGTCGCCCTTCTGGAACAACACCTCGCCGTTCGCCAGATGCTGGGTGTGGCAGAGGTTGGACAACCGCTGGAGTTCGTCCGCACCGAGATCGGCGAACATGGCATTCATTTTCAGAATGACCGCAAATTCGGCCTGCTTGCTCATTTCAACGTCCTTGTGAATTTCTTGGCCAGTTTCTTTGGCAAATCGCTTGCAAATCGCTTGGAAGCATCATCGTCAGAATCGCGTAAAACCGCGTCGGAGAAGTGTGTCATAAGTCACATAACTTTGCAGCACCTCCCGACTAATTTTAGCCGCTTGGAGCGGCTTCCCGTCCCGGGATAAACTCGGGCGTGAAGGACGGGCAATCTGCCGGATTCGACGCCGCTCGTCCGTCGTTGGAAAGTCGACATGAGAGCAGTGAAATTCGCCGGCGTAGCTTTGCTCGCCGTCATCGTTGTGATCGCACTCCTGCTGGTGATTGGGATTCCCTCGGGCTTCCTGACCGCGACCATCGCCTCGCGCGTCGAGCAGGCGAGCGGCTATCGCCTGTCGATCGACGGAACCACCAAGATCAGCCTGTGGCCGACGCTGAACGTCACGCTGAACGATCTCACGCTCCAGGACCCCAAGGACCGCAGCGGCATCACCCGCGTCACGATCGACAGCGTGCAGGCCGACATGTCGCTCGCAAGCGTGTGGTCGGGTCATCCGAAGATCAGCGAGATCATCGTCACCCATCCGGTGCTGTACCAGCCGCTGCTGCGCGAGCGCCTGCCCAACGCCGATACCTCGCCGAAGCCGCTTGCGCTCGACATGGACGGCGCGACCATCGACCGCATCAAGGTCACCAACGGCGAAGTCGCATTCTCGCGCGTGCGCGATCGCGTCGACGGCCGCATCAGCGCGATCGATGCCGACGCCGTCATGGGCCGCGACCGCAAGGTCAATATCGCCGGAACCGCGCGCGTTGGCGATCATCCGACCAAATTCGACATCAAGGCCACGACACCGGCGCCGCCGATCGAGCGGCAGACCATCCCGGTGGATTTCGCCATCGATATGCCCGACGTGCTGAAGTCGCAGCTCGCCGGCCACGCGGAGCTGCGGCTCAACGGTGCGGTCGTGATGGTCAACGGCGTCAACGGCACGTTCGGCGATGGCGCATTCAACGGCTGGGCCTCGGTCGACATCGCGAGCAAGCCGCTGGTGAAGGTCGATCTCGATTTCCAGCGGCTCGCGATCCCGCTGGCGAAATCGCCTGACGGTACGACCGGGCAGCCCTGGAGCGATGCGCCGATCGACGTGTCCGGACTTAATTATGTCGACGCGCAGATCAGGATCTCGGCCAACGAAGCCGTCGTCGGCGACGCCCGTCTTGCGCCGCTGGCGGTCGATGCCAAACTTGCCGGCGGCATCTTGAAGGCGGGCACCGCCAATCTCGGCGCCTATGGCGGCCAGGTCGCGGGCGAGGTGATTTTGGATGCGACCAGCGGCGCGCCGAGCTTTGCGATGCATTCCGACCTCGTCGGCGTGCGCGCGCTGCCGCTGCTGCAGGGCCTTGCCGAGTTCGACCGGATCGACGGCAAGCTGCAGGCCAAGCTCGCGTTGCGCAGTGCCGGCACCAGCCAGCGCGCGCTGATGGCGAACATGCAGGGCACCGCCTTCGTCAGTTTCCAGGACGGCGCCATCCGCGGCATCAACGTCGCGCAGATGATCCGTTCGCTGACGTCGGGCACGCTGTCGGGCTGGCAGGACAGCCAGGAGCAGAGCACGGACCTGTCGCAGCTCTCGGCGTCCTTCCGCATCGACAAGGGCCAGGCGGTGACGACGGATCTCAATCTGATCGGGCCGCTGGTGCGCGTCACCGGCGCCGGCACCATTGCGCTCGACACCAAGATGATGGGCTTTCGCGTCGAGCCGAAACTGGTGATGACGACCGAAGGCCAGGGCCGCACCTCCGATCCCGTCGGCTTCGGCATTCCCGTGATGATCACCGGCGCGTGGTCGCAGCCGCGGATCTATCCCGACATGGCCGGTGTGCTCGACAATCCGGATGCCGCCTATGCCAAATTGCGCGAGATGGGCAAGGGCCTGTTCGGGCCTGACGGAGCCGGGCTCGGCAACATCCTGAACAGTTTCGGCCTCGGCGGCGCCGCCGCCCCCGGTGGCGGCAACGCGGCCGGCAATGCCAATCCGCAGACGCAGCAGCAAGGGCAGGGACAGGGGCAAAACAATCTGCTCGGCGGTCAGCTGGGCGAGGCGATCGGCAATCTGATCCAGCAGGGGCTCTCGAGCGGCGCCGGAAACGGCACCGGCCGAAGCCGCAGCCTGCCAGGCAGCCCGGCCACACCGGCCCCCCAGGCTTCGCCGACCCCTCCGACCCAGGACCCGCCCGAGGCGCAGCAGGACAGCCAGCCGATGAACGACGTGATGCGGCAGTTGTTTAATCGGTGATTGGCGGACCAAGGCGGCGAACTCCGCGCGCAGCCTTACACGGCCTCATCACACAGTTCTTCATCCGAACGGACGAGGGCGCTGGCCGGCTGCGACAATTCACCGCCCGGCCAGCCGCCTCCACGTCGGCGGCGGGTAACCACACCCGTCCTTGACCGGCCCCCTGCCGGTCCAAAGGCCCAAATTGTGGTAGAAGAGCCGCGGGGCCCGTACGGCCCATAGCGCCGGCGTCGATTGTGGCGCGAGAGGATCCGGATGGCGGGAGCGAAAGACAAGACCTGGTTTCTGCGCGAGGGCCTTTTCGTCAAATACGTCGCCTCCCTCGTCGGCCTCGTCGTGTTCGTGCTCGCCGTCAACGGCGCGATGGAGACCTGGATCTCCTATCGCGCCACCAAGACATCGCTGACCGACGGATTGGAAGACAAGGCGCAGGCCGCCGCCCGGCGCATGGAGCAATCCATCTCCGAGCTCGAACGCCAGATCAGCTGGGTGACGACGGCAAGCCGGGACACGCTGGAGAAGCGCCGCGCCGATTACGCCCAGCTGCTGCAGCAGGTCTCCGTCGTCTCCCAGCTGTTCCAGCTCAACGGCGACGGCCACGAGGTGCTGCGCGTCTCGCGCCAGTCGACCACGACGGGCGGCCATGCCGACCTCGCCCGCGACATGCGCTTCACCGACGCGGTGGCGCGCGGGGTCAGCTATTCGGCGGCGAGCTTCGTCGATCAGAAGCCGGTGATGTCGATCTCGGTGGCGCATTCCGGCTTCAATGCGGGCGTCACCGTGGCCGAGATCGATCTCAGCTTCCTCTCCGACTTCCTGTCCGACGCCCAGGTCGGCAAGGCCGCCTTCGCCTATGTGGTCGACGCACGCGGCCGCGTGCTGGCGGCCTCGTCGAAGGGACCCGAAATCGGCAAGGATCTGTCGAAGCTGGCGCAGGTCGCGGCTGCGATCTCGCCCGGCCGTGAGCCCGACACATCAGGCACCGACTTCAACGGCCATTCGGTGCTGACCGCCGCAAGCCCGGTGCCGAAACTCGGCTGGAGCGTGTTGTTCGAGCAGCCGACCGTGCAGGCGCTGACGCCGATCCGCGACCAGCTCGTGCGCATCGCGCTTTTGATCGGCATGGGCCTGCTGGTCGCGATCCTCGCCGGCACGCTGCTGGCGCGCCGCATGATCATCCCGATCACGGCGCTTCGCGACGGCGCGCACAAGCTCGGCGAAGGCGACTTCAGCCACCGCATCGACGTGCACACCTCCGACGAGCTGGAGGAGCTCGCCGGCCAGTTCAACCGCATGGCCGGCCAGCTACAGGAGACCTATTCGGATCTCGAAACAAAGGTCGAGGCGCGCACCCGCGATCTCGCGCAGTCGATCAACGAGCTGAAGGTGCTGGAAGAGGTCGGCCGCGCGGTCGCCTCCTCGCTCGACCTCAACGCCGTGCTGCCGACCATCGCCGCGCGTGCACTGGAGATCAGTCACGCCGACGCGGTGGTGATCTACGGCTACGATGCCGAGCGACGCCGCTTCAACCTGGTCGAGGCCGACGGCATCGACAAATCGGTCGAGGGCGCCCACGTCACGATCGACGAAGGCGAGAACATCTTGAGCGAGGCCGCCGCGCGCGGCGAGCCGATCGCGATCGCCGATCTCGATCACGCCGCCGGGCAGCCGCTGCGCGACGTCGCGGTCAGCGCCGGCTTCCATTCGGTGCTGGCGGTGCCGCTGGTCGACCAGCAGGGCACGCTCGGCTCGCTGGTGGTGCTGCGCCGTGCCAGCGGCGCGTTCGAAGGCAGTCTCACCGGCCTGATGCGCACCTTCGCCAACCAGGCGGTACTGGCGATGCGCAATGCGCGCCTGTTCACCGAGGTCGACCACAAGAGCCACGCGCTGGAGACCGCGAACGAGACCGTGCGCGCCCAGGCCGACAAGCTGCGCGAGCAGACCGAGCAGCTGAAGAACTGGAACAAGTCGCTTGAGGAACGCGTCGAGACCCAGCTCGGCGAGATCGAGCGCATCCGCAAGCTCGAGCGTTTCCTGGCGCCGCAGGTGGCGCAGCTGATCGCCTCCTCCGACAGCCCCGAGGGGCTGCTGACCAGCCAGCGCCGCGAAGTCACCGTGGTGTTCTGCGATCTGCGCGGCTTCACCGCCTTCACGGAAGCGACCGAGCCGGAAGAGGCGATGAACGTGCTGCGCGAATATCACGCCGCGCTCGGCAAGCTGATCTTCAAATACGAGGGCACGCTGGACAAATATGCCGGCGACGGCGTGATGATCCTGTTCAACGCGCCGATCCAGTTCGAGGACCACACCGCGCGCGCCGTGAAGATGGCGGTGGAGATGCGCGACACCATCGGCCCACTGACCGAGCGCTGGCGCAACCGCGGCCACAGCCTCGGCTTCGGCATCGGCATCGCGCTCGGCTATGCTACGCTCGGCCAGGTCGGCTTCGAGCAACGGTTGGAATATGCCGCGATCGGCAGCGTCACCAACCTCGCCTCCCGCCTCTGCGGCGAGGCGCTGGCCAACCAGATCGTGGTGAGCCGCCGCGTCTACGGCATGGTCGAGCACTCCGTCGAAGCCCGCGCGCTCGACGATCTCCAGCTCAAGGGTTTCAATCATCCGGTGCTGGCGATGGAGATTCTTGGCTGGCGCGAGGAGTTGGACAACGTTGTGGATGCCTCCGCGGCGCGGCGAAGAGGATAGTTGCGAACAAGGACGCGAAAACAACCCCATGCACAGTAGGCGGGGGCTGTGGGATCAATGAGTTACGCGGCCGTCGCAGCGCGCCTACGGATTTTACGAAATTCGCTTGACGCGTCGGGCAAAACACTGGCATGATGACATCATCGGGCGTTTGGGCCTGAGATCACCAAGCTACTGATATGTTTGCCCGTCGGGTCAGTCGATCCGGCGGCGACAATGTTGTTGCGATCTAAATTTTGAGCAGACAAATGGTTCCTATCGAAACCCGTATCTGTAAGATATCTACTTGCCTACCACATACCGGCGACGACAGATCAATGCGATCCTTAACTATCCCAAGCCCACTGTCATTCTAATGATACGGCTAAGCAGAAGGACTGACGGATAAGCGGCAAAAAATGCCCATACAAAGGTGTTCAACCCCATAAAGTAGGCATTGCTGACGTGGAATAGAGCGAAGCCGAAAAGCACGACGAGCAAAAGGGACGTCGGTAGAAGAAGGGAAAAGGGGAACAGCGTCTCACCTAAAATTACCGACCAGCAGAACGTCCTCGCAAAGGAAGAGCTGCTCTTTGACACTCGAGCGGCCAGATCATGGCCATAGTTATGAGTGTCCATGACTCCCGGTAGAGCGAAGCCACTTCTCCACGTAGAGGATAGTGCCTTCGAAAATCCAGCGATGAAGTATGATAATGTCAACTGGCTTGCAATGAGTAGTACGCCGGCCAACGTCACTGCGTGATTTTGAAGAAGCATGCCGGCGCCCATGAGTAGCGCACCGACCGAAGCGATATATCCCATTTGATCTGAACCGTCGCCTCCCAAGCCTGTCCGTACACTCAGAAACCACGAGGATAGGGCCACAACGACCAAGCAAGACGTCGCAACGAGGGTGTTCGGAAACAGAAGACCGAATCCGGCTAAGAGTCGGATCATCAGCATGCCAGCGGTGGCGCGATCGGAAAAAAGAAGAGCCGACCAACGGCTTTGGTACAGCATTCCTGGTCGAAGGCTCATAACTCGCCAGGAGAGTATATGTTCGCTCTTCAACAGCTCAAAATTGAATATCCATTCGAGCGTGGAAATGACGGTCCAAACTGCCAGCAATCCGCACGTTACATAAAACGCGCTGCCGCCCTGAGTGTCGATTGTTGCCGCTAGACTGTATGAAGATCCGAGAGATAGCTGAGCCATAGCTTGCGATCCGATCTGCTCGAAGTCTCGACAAAACCGAACTGGCGGGCGACTGTCGAGGGGGGCAACGGGTGATGTTTCATGCAGTAGTGCAGTATTATCAAGTAAGGCAGAGAGTGTTGGACCGCTTGGGTGTTTACGTTTCGATTGAGCAGCTTTATCGATTGAGCAGCATCACTCAGAATTTTTCTTCGACGTTTTGCCGGATGCCAAATGACGTCAAGCTGTCGACGTCGCTCGACAATTGCGACCTCCGCCCAATCCGTCAGATTTCCGTCCGATAGCTTGTCTCGAACGACCAGATGATAGTCTCTCGTTGCTGGATTCGGTGCAAAGAAGGTCCAGCTGGGCAAGAGGCGAAGATAATCGAACCGCCCCATTTTGCTGCCCAACGGCTTGTATTGGTAAGCCAACGTGAGAACTAGCCAAATTCCGACCAACCCTATGGCCGTCGTCCCCAGAATATCCGTGGTCATTTGCGATGTCGGGCAAGAAGCGCTTCCCGCCTTTGCAAGAGCTCCTTTAAGGACCGCATATATTTTTCAGACGGTTGCGTCTCCTCACCTAAAGTTTCGGATCTCAGTTCACCGCCGTCGCCGCCGCCGTCACCGCCTCCATCCCCCGCATCACCGGCTCCGCCGGCATCTTGCTGGGCTTGAGCAAAATTTTGCGCTTGCTGCATCAGATTATCATTCTTCTGCATGGCCTCCAGCATCTGATCAGTAGCGTCGGCCAAGGGCAGCACTAGCCGAAGCTCGTGTCCGTCAGGACCAAACATTTCTCGTAGCTGAGCGAGCTCTGAATCTGTTAGGCGCATTTCATCCTCCCAATAAAGTAAGCGGTTACGTCAACAATCGCCCATCCCAACGGCTGTCGGGCAAAGGGCAGCTAGTTGCCCCGAAAAACTTGTAGCGTCGCTTTGCGAAAGCTGAGTAGAGGAGGTCTCTAAGTTTCTTCGGGAGGAAAGCAAACAGCGTTAGCGCTGGCCAAGGGCCGTCCAAATGACCTAAAATTTCGAGTACTGCGTCAGATTTTACGTAGTGCTTAGACCCGTCAAAAAGAACAATCGTCTCAAGGTTGGCTGGGGAAAGCGACAGTTTCGATAAAGGCGTAGATCCAGTCTCTGATTGGGCAGCTGCGAACAAAAATCTGCGCTCTAGGTCATGCCGCAGAACAAATCGGACCCAGCCGTTACAGAAATTGCAAACGCCATCGAATACGATGATCATACTTGCACCGCGCTAGACGCAAATTGACGTGATTATCTTGCACATCTTTTGGTAGTCTTCAACCGCGTTTCCTTTGGACACCTCTCGGTAGAAAGGCTCTTGCGCATCGGGTGCAACTCAAGGTATAACGTCAGTATTCGGAAATACCACACCCCGCCGGCAGCTAGACGTGCCTGGAAATTAGAGACGCCCGTCGGGTATTGATTGAATGATCAGCGTTTACTTCAAGCAGACCACCCCAAGCACGCGCTGTCAGAGCAGCGATGACTCGGGGCAGGCATTTGCTGATGTCCTGGTGTGGCTCTAGTGGCGTCTTGAGCGCATAAGAGACTAACAGCGGATTAGCTTCGGCTATTTTTGGGGCGGACATGCTGGCGCAATTTTCCCGAAGGCTTTGGGTGTGTTGTCGCAATGGTGCCCTGCCTACCTTGCTGGGCTGGCTGACTGCTGCAATGTGCGGGGTTGGCTCCGCCGATGCGCAGAACTGCTCCGATCCACCTGTTGTGACAATAGCGTCCTCGCAAGTCCCGGGGGACGTCTGTATTTCGGAAGGCGGGGACCCGAACCCTATCCGATTTTTCGACGACTATTCGTGGCGAACCTTCATCGCCATGGTTTGGCCGGCTCAGCAGGGAAAGCGGGGCGTGGCCGACGCGACCCAAAAGGTCGGCGCAACCACTGGGCCTTTAGTGTTTGAGACTTACAAGGTCGATTGGGAGTTATTTCAGCCAAGCGGTCATGCTCCCTCCTCTTGGAGCACATTCGGAGGCGTACCGACGTTTCCGTGCCAGCGACAGATTCCAAGCCCCACCTTCAACGACCTCGTTTTGGCAGCAGTTTCGAAGTTCGAGGATCTGGGTCAGGCAGGCTTCGGTAATCTCGTTGGCCCTATCGTGGCGCAAAACGGTACGTACGTGCGGTATCTCACGAGTTTCAACCAGGCCGAATTCGATCAGATTGTTGGAAACGAATGGTATCTCAGAGGCAAATTGCCCGTTGCTGGGTTGAACTTCGGCAATGGTGCACTTGACCTGAAGACGTCATGGATCCTCATGGACGGCGTTCCCCAGCCGCAGCGGTTCTATACACGCCAAGCGTGGGTAATGGATCTTGCTACGGGAGACTGTTCTCAGAAAATTGTGGGCTTAGTTGGCATGCACATTGTGCAAAAGACTTCTTCGCGCCCGCAATGGATCTGGTCGACGTTCGAGCACGTCGACAATGTTTCGCCTGCAGATCCAGGACATACCGGGCAATTCACATTCAATGATGGCACCGGGGGAGCGATGCCAAAACCGCCCAACCCGATTCCGTTCCCACCTCCGGTGCAGCCGCCTCGGCCCTTCAATATCGAGCGCGTGAAGCCAATCGATCCCTCGACTCAGAGCACGAATGCCGCATACCAGGGGGCACTCAAGGGTACGATCTGGGCGAATTACGAACTCGTGATGACGCAGTGGCCGCTGCAGCCGAACAGCCCGAACCAGCCGGGATCTCCACCCAATACTTTCCCAGGCAGTTCAATCCCGTTCAAGGGCGGGTTCGCGAATACAACCATGGAGACCTTCGACCAGGAGAGGATCGGAACCGGATGCATGGCGTGCCACAATCTCGCGATGCGCAAGACCGACTTTCTGTGGTCGCTTGAGATTAACGCCTTTCCGCAGCAGCCCAGTGTGCTCATTCCAACAGGTCCTTCGCTTGGGCCAAAGACGTTGGCGACAACGCCATCTTCGGCACCGCTGCAGCAACTCAAGACGCTAATGGAGGGTGCGGTCGGTCAATAGTTCTGGGCGCACGGCCGTTTGATACGTGCATCTGGACGAAACAGGCAAGCCGGACAAGATAAGAGGAGGAAAACGTGTCCAAGAAGAACCCGGTCTTTCCGGATATCATTGATCTCCTGAATGTCTTGGTTCCGGTCAATGACAAGAACATTGATGCTGCACCACATCAGGCGTTTTGGCGAGGACCTCCTCCTCTTACCCGAGACCAATTCGTTTCGATGACGACCGATGACTGGGGCGTGCCGGGAATGCTCGTTGCACCGGGCCATCCAGACACGTCGAATCTCTACCTAGCTCTTTCCGGAACGGCTCCTTTCGACGGATCCCAATTGCCCCAAATGCCAGACACGAATGCGGATCCGAACGCACGCAACGCGACGGAGGATGAATTGAATTTGGTGAAGCAGTGGATCCTGAATAACGCACCGGCCTGACTAAACGCTCGACCGTCGCGGCCTCAAATACAATGAGTTCGCGTTCATTTTGCACGCGACATTCGGAAGGGGTCAATATGATTGGAAGGTTGCGATTTCATCTGCAGGCAAAACGGCTTGGGATTGGTTCGTGGGCCGGACCGCTCTGCGCCGTCATGATCATGGTAAGTGGAGCCACAACAGCCGCCGCCGAAGACCTTCCTGATGTCACCACCTATCATCACGACAACTGGCGCACGGGATGGAACGCACAAGAGACGGCTCTTTCACCCAACAGCATCCGGAATGGTTCGTTTGGCCAACTTCATTCCGTCTTGCTGGACGAACAGGTGGATGCTCAGCCGCTCGTCGTAACCAATCTTGAGTTCGATGGCCGGCGAAGGACCGTCGTCTACGTAGCCACGGAGAATAACACAATCTATGCTATAGACGCTTCAACTGGTGCCGTCCTAGCGACCCGCTCCCTGGGGACGCCCGTTCCCAAGAATGTTATACGCTGCGGCAACAACTCCGACGTAGTCGGGATCAACTCGACGCCCGTAATCGATCGAAGCGGTGACCTGCTGTACGTAGTTGCATTCACGCTCGAGAACGAGCAGCCCACCTATCGAATTCGTGCGTTGGACCTGGTCACCCTCGCAGATCGCATCGATCCCCCGCTCGGGCGCCTTATCTCGGCATCGACTACTCTGAGCGATAACTCCACATTCAGTTTCATTCCGCGCGTCAGCCGTCAGCGGTCGGCGTTGCTCTTGGCCAAGGGTAATGTCTATGCGGCATTCGCGAGCTTCTGCGATCATGATCATGACATCGCGCGCGGATGGTTATTGGGGTGGCACGCGGCGGACCTGAAGCCATTGGCCGCGAATGAGGTCGTCGATCGCCGCGCGCACACACCGCAAAGCTACTTTCTGTCTTCGGTTTGGATGTCTGGCTACGGGCCGGCGGCAGACGAGGATGGAAACATATATTTCACGACCGGGAATTCGGACGATAAGGCTCCGCCTACGGTCGACAAGAGGCTGAACCTTCAGGAAAGCGTCGTTAAGCTGACGGGCGATCTGTCGGACGTTTCGGATTATTTCACGCCGGGAGAATTGCAGAGTCTTGATCATCACGATCTGGACTTCTCCGCCGGGAGCGCAATGCTCATACCGAACAGCCAACCAGGCCCGGTGCCCCACTTGGCAATTGCAGCCGGCAAGAATGGGAAGATGTACCTCCTGAATCGAGACGACCTTGGAAAATTCACTTCCTCGGGCCCCGATAAGGTGCTCGATACGGTCATCATTTACGACCCCCACAGCGATATCAATCCGCTCATAGGAGCCTGCTGGTGCGGACAATCATACTTCGTCGGTGCAGATGGCGTCGGACGCGTTGTTAGTAGCGGCGGGTACAGCTTGATGGCTTGGAAGGTCCAAACCTCGGGACCCGACCGATTGATTAAGGACTGGGAGGGCCAGAACACCCTGGTTAACAAGGTCTTTCAGAAGGGCTTCTTCACATTCGTATCGTCAAGCGGGCAGACCGCCGACACGGCAGTGGTCTGGGCAGTCCAGCGCCCAACAACAAAGCCGTACGAGTTGACGCTTTGGGCGTTCGATGGGAAGGACGGCACAAAGCTCACCAGCTTGCCGGCCGGGGCTTGGCCGCAGACTGGCGGCGCAGCGAATACGGTTCCGGTCGTATCGAACGGTCAAGTCTACGTGGCCAGCTACAAAGAGCTCAAAATCTATGGGTTGAACGCTCCGTCGGCGCAACCGGCGGAGGTTGCGCGTGCTGATAACATCGCCCCATCTGTTGCTAATGTTGCTCCCAACGTCGGCGTACTGACACCGGGCTCACAAACAATACTATACGGCGCTCCCAAAGGCTCGCTCGAAGGCACCGGATCCGTGATCACGTTCGCAACATGCGCGGGTGGCGAAGTAAAGGACGTGCAGGTCGATGTCGCAAAAGCCAAGCAAACTCGACAAGCGCCAGTACTGGTGCCAGGCAGGAGCCTGGTTGTGTATGGGTCTGTGGGGCAGAACCAAGTAGTGGCCGCCGACAGGATCGACTATGGCGGTGATTTGCCAGGGCAAGGGCCAGGATGCCCATCACTCTGACCATCAATCCGTTGTTCGCATGCGGACGCGTGGCGCGATTGAAGTGGGAAAGCCGCGACCGTTGTTAGATGGGACCGAGTGATTTGTCGTATCCATCTCCCATCAGGGACTGCGAACTCTTCCACCTAAATGAGCCCCCTACGAACCACATCCCTCCTCCCCGCGACTAACCCTGGCCTCAACGACGAGGCGGGATTTCGGATGGGAGACGGCCCGTGGCCTTTGCCTTGCCTTCGCGCGCGTATGATTTGCAGATGCTGGATCGTCCCACCGAGCGGGCGCGCGACCATGGCTGGGTCTTTGGCCTGCCGCCGGGCATCAGCAGCGCGCAATGGCCGCTCGATTCCGTCACCGGCTATCCGCTGATGCACGGCTTCACGCTTCTGCTGCCGGAGGATTACCGCGTACATGGCGAGGACATCGTCGCGGTGTCGTTCTTTGCGACCGCGCCCGACCACAATGACGGCGGCGCGCCGGATGATCCCGAGATCCGCGAGGCGGTGGCGGCGCGCCCCGCGCATCCGCGCCTCTCGCGCATGACCGACATTCTCGATTACGAATATGCCGCGATCCTATTGACCAGCGCCGAATATGGCGGCGCATTCGCAACCCCGCCGGCGCCGCTTGCGCTTGCGACCGCAGAGCGGCCGCGCTGGCTCGATGTCGGCGGCGCTAGCGCGTTTCACGAATCCGCGCCCGCTTACGCGAAGAAGCTCCTGCCGAGCACGCCGCGCAACGATCTCGCCGAAAACCGCGCCATCGGGCTGACGGCCCGCGCCGATGATCCCAACGCGGGCAAGGGCCCGCAGGATAAGCATGTGAAGGAAGGGCCGCCGACCGGGTATCAGCCCTATTACTACTATGTCGATGGTGTCGTGAGCCGCGACAATTTCCGCCTGCACGATTGGGGCAAGGACCACGCCCAAAACCATCTCGGCGGAACGATGCGGCCCTGCCAGGCGGTGCCGGAGATGAGTCCGTTCTACATCGAGTTCGAGGAATATTTCGGCGGCTACAATTTTGGTGGCGGCAATGCACAGCTCGACTTCAAGGATATGAAATTCGACTGGGCGTGCGGGTAGTCCGCCCTTCTCTCCAACGCATGTAGCCCGCATGGAGTGGAACGAGATGCGCGGTTGAGGTCCCGGATTGCGCTTCCGCCTTCGCTCTTCGAGCTTCGGCGGACAAGTCGTTCCATCCGGGCTACGATCTTTGTACGTGATCTAACAGCGCGTCATCCCACCGTCATGTCCCGCCGATACCGCTCAGGCCCCACAAACATTTTGCGGTGCCGACCGGCGCCGAATTTCCAGGGCACGTCAGGGAGGGATCATGGCTTCTTTCACCGTGGCAAGCGGTTCCACAGTCACGTCCGCGAAGACCGTCAGCGGCACCGACACCGGCATCATCCAGGCCGGCGGCACGCTGTCAGATACCACCGACATCACCTGGACCGGCGGCACGGCCGGGCAGACCGTCGTGATCGACAACGCCGGCACCATCACGGCGACGACGCGCGGCATCGACACCAAGGGCTCGTTCACATCGGGCAATCTCTCCTTCACCAACGAGGCCGGCGCCAAGCTGATCACAGGCGACGATTCGTTCCGCATCAACACCGCGCTCTCGGGCGGCACCATCACGGTCGACAATTCCGGCAGCATCGTCTCCGGCACGGTAGATGCGTCCGGCAACATCGTCGCGGGCACGAGCGGCCAGGCGCTCGACTTCGCCGCGATCGTTTCGCCAACCGAGACGATCAACATCACCAATCACACCGGCGCCGTGATCGGCGCCTCCGGCAATGACGCGATCCGTCCCGGTGCAGGCATCATCACCATCGACAATGACGGGCTGATCGACGCCACCGCCTCGGCGAGCCGCGCGATCAACCTCAACACCTCGAATCTCACCAACATCACCTCGTTCACGCTCGACAACGACCAGCACGGCGTGATCCAGTCGCAGGGCGATGCGGTCCGCATCACCGCCGCGACGCTGACCACGACCGCCACCTACTCTGTCACCGTGGACAATGCCGGCACCATCCAGTCGACAGGATCGGGCTCCAGCAACGGCCAGGCGATCGATTTCACCGACCTGGTCTCGATCAACGGTACCATTCACCTCACCAACGAGGCGACCGGGCTGATCAAGGCGGCCGATGCTGACGCGATCCGCGGCGGCGTCAACATGGTGATCGACAATTACGGCAAGGTCTTCGGCGGCAATGCCGGCGGCGACGACAATGACGGCATCGACTTCCAGGGCAATGCCGGCGGCACCGTCAACAACCATACCGGCGGCAATATCGAGGGCACCCGTCACGGCATCACCGGCGACCAGCCCGTCACCGTCAACAATGACGGCACCATCACCGGCGATCTCGGCAGCGGTATCAATCTGGACACGCCCAGCCTGTCGATGACCACAGTGACCAATCACGGCATCATCATCGGCACCGGCGGCTATAACGCCGGCGTGGCGGTGGACGGCGACGGCATCGACGTGGACGGCCTTTTGACGCTCGACAATTTCGGCACCATCCAGGCCACCGGCGTGCATGTCGTCGAGGCCGACGGGACGGTCGACCTGCAGGAGGCCGTCACTATCGGCGGCGGCACCATCATCAACGAGATCGGCGGCGTCATCACCAGCTTCGAGCGCGCGATCACCGTCAACGACAGTGACGGCACCGGCGGCCCGAATGGCAGCAACGGCAGCAATGGCGGCAACGGCTGGGCGCCGACGACGATCGTGAACTGGGGTCTCATCCACGGCGGCAATGGCGAGGCGATCTCCATCACCGACACCTTTGCCGACACCATCACCAATCACGGCACGATCGAGGGCAGCGTCGCACTCGGCGGCGGCGACGATATCGTCAACGACTACACCGGCGCTGTCTTCACCAGCACGATCGACGGCGGCGACGGCACCGACACCTTCAACCTGCTCGGCACCGGCTCCGGCACGCTGGCGCACATTGTGAATTTCGAGGTGCTCGACGTGCAGGGCGGCAGCTGGTCCGTGACCGATGCCGAAAGCTTCACCTCCGGCATCAGCATCGAGACCGGCGCCAGGCTGACTGTTGCCGACGGCGGCTCGCTCGCCGGCAACGTCATCGACAACGGCGTGCTCGCCTCGACGCATTCCGACGTCTTCGTGTTCAACAGCACGATCTCGGGCAACGGCTCGCTCGATCAGGCCGGCACCGGCACCACCGTTCTGAGCCAGACCAGCTTCTATACCGGCGGCACCACGCTGCATGCCGGCACGCTGGAACTCGCGGCGCTGGATGCGGCCGGCACCGGGGCGATCACCTTCGAGAGCGGCGCGCAGACGCTGAAGATCGACAAGGCGGCGCTGGACCATGGCCATCTCGACAACACGATCGAGGGCTTTGGCGTCGGTGACACCATCGACCTCGCCGGCATCGGCAAGGCGACGAAAGCGACGTTGTCGGCCGACAATGTGCTCACCATCACCGGCGGCAATTCCGGCACCATCACGCTCCAACTCGACTCGCATGCCTATGCGTCGGGGCTGAACTACCAGCTTGCGTCCGACGGCCATGGCGGCACCACGATCACCGTCGTCTCCGACAATCTGGTCGAGGGCAACAGCGGCAACAATCTCTTGATCGCCAATCTGTTCAGCCCGGTCGGCAGCTTCCTCGACGGCAAGGGTGGCAACGACATCCTGATCGGCGGGCTGCATTCCGACGTGCTCAACGGCGGTGGCGGCAACGATCTGCTCTATGGCGGCGCCGGCGCCGATCAATTCCGTTTCAACGGCACCGATCAGGCGGCCGGCCAGCGCGCCACCGACACCGTGTTCGACCTCAACTTCAACAAGGGTGATGCACTGGTGCTCTACGACTACGAGGCCGGCACCTTCGCCTCGTCAGGCGCGCATCCCGCGACCGTGCTCAACACCGGCGAAGGCGCCGGCTCCGGCGTGGTCGTGAACTCGATGGCAGCGCTGGCCGATCTCGTCAAGGCGTCGGCCGACGTCACCGCCCAGCGCGGCGGCGCCAACGACCTCGTGATCGACATCAGCCAGAGCAACGGCAGCCACGAGACGATCGTGCTCGATCATCAATGGCAGGCCTATGCGCAGGCCTCGGGCGGGCATTTCTTCAGCTAGGGCACGACCGGTCGAGGTCGTACCGCGTTCGGCCGGCAACAACGTTCTCTTCGTACCCTCCCCCTCTTTGTGGGGGAAGGCTATCGCCTTTGGGCTTGGCGAGGCCTGAGCGAGCGCCTCGTCCTTCGAGACGACCGCTCCGCGGTCTCCTCAGGATGAGGCTCCGCAGCATCGTCGCCCCCTTGCAATTGCCGCCACACACTCCGTCCTCATCCTGAGGGCCCGCCGGAGGCGGGCGTCTCGAAGGATGGCCACAGGCGAGCTTCCCGCAACGGCGACAGCCCTGCCTTGGACGAGGGTACGAGGACGAGCCTCAGTTCAGCGTCAAGAACTCCACCCAGTTCGGCTTCTTGCCGGTGGGGTAGGATTTCAGCTTGCTGAGTGCGCCGCTGCTCTGGTCGATGGCGTAGACCGTCATGCCGTCGGACAGCTCGCCGACCGCGGCGAGGTAGCGGCCGGTCGGATCGATGTTGAAGCCGCGCGGCTGCTTCTCGGTCGGCACGCTGCCGATCGTGGTCAGCTTGCCGGTTGATGCATCGACCTTGTAGGCGGTGAGCGTGTTGGTGGTGCGCTCGGACGCGTAGAGGAAGCGGCCGTCCGGGGTGATGTGGATGTCGGCCGCCCAAGGCTTTTGACTAGAGTCCTTTCCGTTGAAGCCTTCAGGCAATGCAGTGGTGCGCTGAACCTCGTCCCAGGCTCCGCTCTTGGCTTCATAGCTGTAGGCTGCGACGTCGCCGTTCAGCTCGTGGATGAGATAGACGAACTTGCCGTTGGGATGGAACACGAAGTGCCGCGGCCCGGATTTCTCCGGCGTCTTGATCGACGGAGGATCGCTCGGCGTCAGCGTGCCCGCAGCGGCATCGAACGCAAAGCTCAACACCTGGTCCGAACCGAGATTGGTCGCGAACACGAAACGGTTGTCGGGCGAGGGCAGGAAGGCATGTGCATTCAGCCCGGTCGGGATCACCTGCTTCGGCTCGGCGACGACGCCGTTGGCCTGAAGCGGATTCAGCGCGACCTTGTTGCCGCCATAGGAGGCGCTGAACAGCACCTTGCCGCCGCGGTCGGTGGCGATGTTGGCCATGCTGTCGGCGAGCGGCCCGTTGCCGATATGGCTGAGGAGACCCGTCTTGGGATCGATCGCAAAGCTCACCGCGAGGAACGGCTGCGAGCGGACGCCGGCGATCAGCACGCGATGGTCCGGCGTGATCGCAAGCGGCGTGGAGGAGCCAGGCTTTTCGACGCCGGTGAAGGCGGCCGTCTGCACCGGCGTCATCTCACCGCTGTCGGCGATCTTGAACACGCTGATGTCGTTGGAGTCGGCATTGCCGACATAGGCGAAGGTTTCGGCCATGCCGGCACGGACTCCGGAAACGAGGGCAAGAGAGGCGACAAGAGCGGTGAAGAGTGTGGTGGTCGTCGCAGCGCGGGATGCGGTGCGCGTCGGTCTGATCATGAGCGTCCTCCGGCCGGTGTGGGGTCGTTGTTTTGCGGCAGAAGATAGCGGCTCGTGTTCCGCTGTACCAAAATCCAATTGGGATCGATCGATGCCGAAATTGTATCGGTGCGGTTGCGGGCGTTAACGCACCGCAGCCGTCAGGTCGCGCGAGGGCAGATGCGGGCCGGCGGGACGGTCGGGCGGGCCGAGCACGGTCCAGACCGCGACCGCGACCAGGGCCGAGGTCAGAATAGTCCAGGCGACGAGTTGCTTCCGCATCAGGCCAAATCCGTCCGTCCAGGGTTCGGCCATCCTGCACTGCAAAAGGCGGCGAGCGTATGAACTCGTTCACAGCCGAACACCGTGCGGGTTAATTAAGAACCATTGCCGGCCGCGCGCATTGACCCGGCATGCCCCGCGAAAACGACCTCGAAGGCAAACCCGATATGGGCGGCAAGCACGGCGGCCAGTCCGGCCAGCCCAAGCCGCCGCCGCGCCCGCGTGAAGGCCCGCGGGATGAAGACGTCGTGGCAAAGCGCCACACCGGTCAGGCCGATCAAACCGATCGCAAGGTATCGCCGACCAACACCAGAAAGCGCTAAGCTTCGTCGGCTCCTGCTCGAGCCGAGGCCCGGCCACGGGATCTCCAGGGAACGGCAGCCTTGTCGCGCCGTTACTCCGGTCCCGCGGGCGGAGGACGCCAAACGGAGGCTGGCAAAACGGAGGCTGGAAAGTGTTTTGGATTTATTGGGACACCGCCTGGTCGCTCATCATCAGCGGCATCATGTTCACGACCATCGTTACGCATCCGGACGCCGAGTTCGTCGAGATCCAGGCCGCCAGACGGGCGAAATGAACCGCGCGACCTGAGCTAGCCAGCCCTCCCCGGCTACCGATCGGGCCTCGCTCGCGCGCGGCCTGCGGACCCGGGTAGATGTGGTGAACCAAATCTTAGGGGCACGCCGGTATTTTTCTGCATCTTTTTCAGATTCAGAGATCCGGCGCTCCCCATGGCATTGTTCGGCAATCCCTCCATTCGTTCGGTTCTCGGCGCCATCATCGGCGTCCTCGGCCTGTTCCTGGTCGGGCAGCTCTCGACCGGGCTGTTCGGCGCCATCGAGCGCAACAACGCGGCGCAGAAGGTCGAGCGCTTCGCCAGCACCGACCAGCAGCTGTTTGCGACCCTGCTCGGCTTCCGGCTCGAGCGCGGCACCTTCCTGTCGGCGCTGGTGGCGGACGCCCCGGCCAATTCCAATGCCGACGACCGCATCGCCACCAACCGGGCCGTGTCGGAGGCCGCCTACAAGAACGTGCTCGAGCGTCTCGCGGGCGTGAGCGATTCCCGTCTGGCCGCCGGCACCAGCAAGCTGGTCGCGATCCACGACGCCCTCGTGCCGTTGCGGACCAAGGCGGAAGGCGCCATCCATCAGCCGAAGGCCACGCGTGACGCCAAGGTCGGCGACGAATTCCGCAAGGGCGCGCAGGATTATCTCGATGCCATTCTGGCGCTGACCGGCGAGATCGAGAACGCGCTCAAGCTCACCGATCCCGTGGTCGATCATCTCCTCGGCATCAAGCAGTCGGCCTGGGCGGCGCGTGCGAACGGTGGCTCCGTCGCCATCCGTCTCGAAGCCGCAGCCGCAGCCGGCAAGCCGTGGAGCGCCGCCGACATGGTCGGCGCCGCCGAGGACACCGGCCGCGCCAAGCAGGCCTGGAGCCAGGTGCTGGACGTCGCGGCGCGCCCTGATGCGCCCGCCAGCCTCACCGACGTGATCGCGCGCTCGAAGCAGGGCGAGGCCGCCGCCATGACCGAGCGCCAGCAGGGCTTCATCAAGGCGCTGAGCAACAACCAGACCATCGACATCAAGGTCGAGGATCTCTCCAAGCTCAACACCGCAATCCTCAATTACAGCGTCGAGGCCGGTCAGGTCGCGCTGGCCGAGATGGTCGCCCGCGCCGGTCGGCAGATGACATCGGCGAAATGGAGCCTGGCGCTCAATGGCGGGATGATGCTGGTCGCGCTCGCCATCACAGTGTTCGGCTTCATCCTGGTGAATCGCCGCGTCAGCGCGCCGATCCGCAAGCTGACGCAGGCGATGCGCTCCCTTGCCGAGCGTGACTATGCGATCGAGCTCGCCGGCATCGAGCGCGGCGACGAGATCGGGGAAATGTCCCGTGCTGTGTCGGTGTTCAGGGAGAACATGATCACCGGCGATCGCCTCGCCGAGGAACAGGCCGCGGAGCAGGGCCGCAAGGAGCGGCGCCAGCATGCCGTCGACGGCTTGATCGAGCAGTTCGAGAAGACCGTCACGGAATCGCTGCACACGCTGGCCTCGGCCTCCGGCGAGCTCAACGCCACTGCGCAGTCGATGTCGTCGACCGCCGAGCAGGGCTCGTCCAAGGCGGCCTCGGTCGCGAGCCTGTCGGGCGATGCCTCCTCCAACGTTCAGACCGTTGCGGCGGCCACCGAAGAGCTCTCGGCCTCGATCACCGAGATCAGCCGTCAGGTCGCGGAATCCTCCAGCATTGCGGGCGCTGCCGCCAGCGAGGCCGATCGCACCAATACCGAGGTGCAGGCGCTCGCCGATGCCGCCCAGCGCATCGGCGATGTCGTCGCGCTGATCACCGGCATTGCCGAGCAGACCAATCTGCTCGCGCTCAACGCCACCATCGAGGCGGCGCGCGCGGGCGAAGCCGGCCGTGGTTTTGCGGTGGTCGCATCCGAAGTGAAGAACCTCGCGACCCAAACGGCGAAAGCGACCGAGGAGATCACAGGTCAAGTCGCCGCGATCCAGGGCGCGACCAAGTCGTCGGTGACCGCGATCCAGTCGATCGGCACCACCATCCAGCGCGTCAACGAGATCGCGGCTGCGATCGCCGCCGCCGTCGAGGAACAGGGCGCCGCAACGCGCGAGATCGCACGCAACGTGCAGCAGGCTTCCCAAGGCACCAACGAAGTCTCGCGGCACATCTCCGGCGTCTCGCAGGCCGCAGGCCAGACGGGGGCCGCCGCCGGCGAAGTGCTGGATTCCGCCAAGATGCTGGCGCGCCTGTCGGACGATCTCAAGCGCGACGTCGACCGCTTC
Source organism: Bradyrhizobium sp. CIAT3101 (assembly GCF_029714945.1). Lineage (NCBI taxonomy): Bacteria > Pseudomonadati > Pseudomonadota > Alphaproteobacteria > Hyphomicrobiales > Nitrobacteraceae > Bradyrhizobium > Bradyrhizobium sp. CIAT3101. The sequence continues at coordinate 615,689 of NZ_CP121634.1, read as the reverse complement.
GTCGGCGATCTCCGGGCGGCGTGAGGCAATCGCCGGATCCGTAAATCGGTAGATCCGTAGGGTGGGCAAAGCGCAAGCGTGCCCACCACCTCTGGATCGTGGGCACGGCGCGCGAAGGGCGCGCCTTTGCCCACCCTACGAGATCACCCCATCATCGCGGCCGCAATCTTCTCCGCCGACATCAGCACCGGAAAATTGGTGTTGGCGCACGGCACCACCGGGAAGATCGAGGCGTCGACGACGCGCAGGCCCTGGATGCCTTTGACGCGGCCCTGGGCATCGACCACCGCCATCGGATCGTCGGCCCGGCCCATGCGGCATGAGCACGAGGCGTGCCATACGCCGATGGTCGCCTTGCGCACGAAGGCTTCCAGCGCCTCGTCGTCGTTGATCACCTGGTCGAAGGTGAAGCCTTCGACGACGAAATTGTCGATCATGTAGTGGCGCAGCGCCGCCGGCCCGTCCATCAGCGTCGCGGCGATCCTGGTCAAGATCCTGTTCCGGATGTTGACCACGCCGATCTTGCGGACCTTGTCGGTATAGGCGGCCGGAAACGGCTTGTCCGTCACCGTCTTCACGATGTCGCTCATCTGGATGGCCGCCATCTTGCGGAAGCCGCTCATCAGGCGCTCGAGATCGCGCCGGTCGGACAGGAGATTGAACTCGACGATCGGTTCGGCCGCCGGATCGCGCGAGGCAAGCTTGACCTGCCCGGTCTCCGAATAGGTCTTGTTGACGAAGGTCAGCAGCGAGCCGATCTGCTCCCCGACCGCATGCCAGGCGGACTTGCTGAGCAGCACGACGAACATGTCGCCCTTCGGCACGCCCGCGAGGCCCGACGAATAACGCAGGCCAAGCTGCATGTGGCGCCGCGTGTGCTCGTTCATGCGCGCGCCGCGGCGGACGAAGGACGACAGCGAGATCGAAGGATGATCCATCAGGCGCTGGCCGACGCCGGCGAGCCCCATCCGCACCGGGATGCCCATATCCTTGAGGTGGCCGACCGGGCCGATGCCGGCGCGCAACAGATGCGCCGGCGAATGGATGGCACCAGAGGAGAGAATGATCTCGCGTCCGCGGAATTCCTGCGCGCGACCGTCGACGACGGCCTTCACGCCGACGCATTGCGTGCGGTCGAAGATCAGCTCTCTCACCTGCGTGTGGGTGGAGACCGTCAGGTTCGAACGCTTGCGCGTGTCGCGATCGAGATAGCCCATCGCGGCCGAGACGCGCTGCTCGGCCTGGTTGGAATGCGTCACCGGGAAATAACCGTCGACAAATTCGCCGTTCTGATCCGGCAGATATCGATGGCCGGCCTGATCGAAGGCATCGGCGAAGGCCTGCGAATGCCGGGTCCAGTGCTCGCGCGGAATGCGGCGCACGGGAATGCGGCCGTCCTTGCCGTGATACGGGCCGTCGAAATCGAGGTCGCGCTCGACCTTCTTGAAGAACGGCAGCACGTCGTTCCAGGTCCAGCCGGAGGCCCCGCGCGCGTCCCATTCGTCGTAGTCGGTCGGTGCGCCGCGATTGGCCATCTGGCCGTTGATCGAGGAGCCGCCGCCGAGCACGCGCGCCTGCTCGTATTTGCGGAGGGGCGGACGCGCTTCGTTCGGATTGTTGTGGCTGACGACCTGCGTCGTGACCTTCAATTCCGTCCAGTGGAAGCGCGGATCGAAATAGGCGGTGCCGGGATAGCTGTCGCGGATTTCGGCGGGTTCATTGCCGGGTGGTGTGTCCTGTCCGGCTTCGCACAGCAGGACCTTGTTGGCGCTCTTCGCGGAGAGCCGGTGGGCCAGCACGGACCCCGCCGAGCCGCCGCCCACGATAATGTAGTCGTACACGATTGGCGTTTCCTCTTGTTCTTGTCCCAAGAGGGTAGCGTGGTTTGAGGCGGAGGTCACGCCTGCGCCAGTCGGTCTGCGTGCGCTGTCGGGGTTATCTACTGCAGGACCTTCGGCATCACGACGACGACATCGACCTGGCGCTTCAGCACACGCGATGCGACAGCGGCAATGTAGATCGAATAACCGTCCTCGATGTCGGATGCGATCTCCTCGTCCTTGGCGAAGGCATAGAGCATCGTACCGTCGAGCCTGTCGAAACGGATGCCTGCAAAGAGGCGATCGAATGTGTCGGCGCCGACGGCGCCTGCCATCAACGCCTGTATCGCCTGGTCCTGAACGAGAGTGAGCTGCATCATGCCAGTGAGATATGGAAACGCCGCGCGAATACAAGGTGCGGAAGATCGAGACTGATGTAACCGCACCTGTCTGAGCGAACGCTGAACGCGCGTGCCGGCATGAGCGCGCGTGACTGGACTAATCTGGCTGGACTAGCCCGGCTCCTGGTTGCCCTCGCCGCTCGGCTTGTGTCCATCCGGTCCGCGGTCGAACAGACCGTAATGGCTGGAGCGGCTGCCATCGGCCTGCACCGGCTTGGCGGCGAGCCCCAGCTTGAGCAGCTCCCGAATCGCCGCCGCCCGGGTCGGCATGCGGTGGGCAAACCTGAAATCATCAATGAGCGAAAGCTCTTCCGGGGTGAGCATGATTTGAAGACGTTCTCCGCGGAGATCCTGCATGGCCTTTCTCGCTGCAGTGGGCTGGATGCTGCTGGGTTAGTAAACTACTCAATTCACTCATTTGGCTAAAGTTCCCCAATCTCCCTGAAAATCGGCTTATGAGTAGAATACTCTTTTGAAAACAATGGGTTGCGAGATTGACGTCACCGGGTATAGTTCGAGCCGGGCAGGGAGTTTGGGAAGCTCCCGATGCAGACGCGACGACGGTTCGGACAAGGCCGATCCTTGCAAGAGTGCCTGGCCGCAGCAGCCGGGCCGCTCGGTCTCGACCGTTCGCCCATGAGCGAACGGCCGGCCTCGCCTGGCCTGCGGATGCCGGAGTAGCGCTTGCCCTTCCTCGTCAAAGTTGGATCGCTGACGGTCGTCGCGCGCAGTGCCTCGGACGTGGTGAGCACGGTCGACAGGCTGCTCGGCGACGATCAATCGCTGGAGCCGGTGGTTTCGACCTTCGAAGGTTCGATCATTGACATCGAGCAGCTGCGTGGACTGGTCGGCGATCCCGACGAGCCCTGATCGCGCGCCATCGACGTCCGTATCCTGAGAATTTGCCGATACGTTTTAGGCCAATCTTATGGGTTGCATCCCTAGATTGCAGCCGATCTGCATGTCGGGAGTTACCGCAATGGCGTTCGGCAAGCGTCAATCCGGAGTTGGTGCGGCTGCACAGGCAGTCAATGCCGGCGCGACCGTCACTTCAAGCCCGGTGGCCAATGAGATGGCCGGCGGTGGCAGCCCGCTTCGCTGGTTCATCATCCTGGTGGCTTGCAGCGCAGGGCTTTACTTCCACCTGGTCAGCTATGGTCCGGACCTCTGGCGCGACCATCGGTTGGCCGGGACCTGGCAGCCGGCGTACGATCTGCAGGTCACGGATGGGAAGTGCGAACGATTGAACTTCGTGATCACCACCTGCAACGCCAAGATCAAATCGGTCGCCAGGCCTGATCAGGCGCCGATCCCTCACAGCTTCATGATGCTTTTTTCGAGCGGTGGCGGCGAAGCCCTGGTGCCGGTGCGCTCGACGACCGACCGCTCGGCGGTCTCGATCTTCTACGCCGCGGAGACCAAGCTCTGGAATCGTACGCTGTCGTTTGTTGTCCTGGCGGGCATGCTGGCCCTGTTTGATTTCACTGCGCTGCTCCTATTCTGGCGCGCACTCAATTCATTCAATCCATAAAGGCGTCTTGCGCCGTGACACTGCTCAAGACCCTGGTCTGGATCGGCGGCATCCTGCTCGTCTGGGGCTACTTCCAATTGCCCTCGGGCTCCGGCGACGTGGCATCTCGGCAAACCCTGTCCGTGCGCGAGGAGCCGGACCGCATCGTGCTGGGCTGGAGCGGGCCGGTGCAGGAGCCGATGAGCGAACGTGTCGCTGCGGCGCTCGATCGTTACAAGGCGGATCGACGCAACCTCGTCCTCATTCTCAATTCGCCGGGCGGCTCGGTCGAGCACGGGCGCAAGGTCGTCGCCGCGATCCGCACACGCGACCGGGCGATCGACACCCTGGTCGAGAAGGCCGGCGTCTGCGCCTCCATGTGCGTTCCGATCTTTCTCACAGGCCGCGAGCGCAACGCCGATCCCGAAGCCTATTTCATGTTTCACCAGGTCAGCCTGGATCGGAGCGCCAAGGAAAATCTGAAGCGGAAAGAGTTCAGTGACTCCGAGCGAGCTGCCGTCTCGCAAATGGTCAAGACCCTCGAGACCGCGATCACTGACGATTTCTTCCACACCGATTTCGACATCCGCGGCGTCAACCCGGCCTGGCTTGCCATGATGCGGCGGAAGATCGCGAGCGGCGATGTCTGGATGAGCGGCCAGGATCTGGTCGCCGAGGGCTCGGGCGTCGTCGACAGCCTGGTCCGCACGCCAGCCCGCTAGCGGTACGCGCGCCTTAAGCCGCGGCCGCCTGCTTCGACAGCAATAGCTTCAGCTTCGCCGCCGGCACCGCCGGGCTGAACAGCCAGCCCTGCATCTGGCTGCAGCCGAGCTGCCGCAGCACTTCGCGCTGCGCCTCGGTCTCGACGCCTTCCGCCGTCGTCGCCATGTGGCGGGCGGCGGCCATGTGCACCACGGCCTGGACGATCGGCGAGGAATCCTCGGATTGGCCGATGTCGCTGATGAAGCTGCGGTCGATCTTGATCTTGTCGAAGGGGAAACGGTGCAGATAGCTCAGCGACGAATAGCCGGTGCCGAAATCGTCGAGCGCGATGCGCACGCCGAGCTCGCGCAGCTGCTGCAGGATGGTCAGCGCCTCCTCGTCGTCGCGGATCAGCACGGTCTCGGTGATCTCCAGCTCGAGCCGTCCCGGCGCGAGGCCTGACTCGGCGAGTGCGGCGGCGACCTTCAGCGCCAGCGTCTTGGATCGGAACTGCACCGGCGAAACGTTGACCGCGATGTGGATGTCGCCGGGCCACGAGGCGGCCTCGGTGCAGGCCTGCCTCAAGACCCATTCGCCGATCTCGCCGATCAGGCCGGTGTCTTCAGCGACCGGAATGAAATCCGCGGGCGAGACCATGCCGCGCTCCGGATGGCGCCAGCGCAGCAGCGCCTCGCAGCCGTTGACGACATTGGCGGAGAGATCGACCAGCGGCTGGTAGTGCACCTCGAACTCGCCGCGCGCGAGCGCCTGGCGCAGATCGAGCTCGAGCTGGCGGCGCTGCCGCGCCTTGGCGTCGTATTCGCTCACGAAGATGCGGAAGGTGCCGCGTCCTTCCGACTTCGCGGCGTACATCGCGAGATCGGCGCGCTTGAGCAGGTCTTCGAGATTGTCGCCGTGGTCGGGCGCGATCGCGATGCCGATGCTGGCATCGGTCGTGATCTCCTGGCCCTTGCAGTCCACCGGCATGCGCAGCGACGTCAGGATCTGTTCGGCGAGCGCACTCAGTGCGGCCTGGTCGCAGGTGCCGGCCTTGACGATGGCGAACTCGTCGCCGCCGAGACGCGCCACCAGATCGTTGCCGCTGACGCAGGCGCGCAGGCGGCCGGCGACCTGGCGCAGCAATTCGTCGCCGACCTCGTGGCCGAGCGAATCGTTGACGCCCTTGAACTCGTCGACGTCGATGTAGAGGATCGCAAACGGATTGCCTTGGGCAAGCTCCGCCACGCGCCGTTCCAGATGCCCGCGCATCAGCACGCGGTTGGGCAGGTCGGTCAGCGCGTCGTAATGCGCCATATGCGCGATGCGCTCGTCGGCACGGATGCGCTCGGTGACGTCGTCATGGGTGGCAAGCCAGCCGCCCGCTGCGCCGGGCTGGTTCTTGATCTCGATCAGGCGGCCGTCGGAGGTCTCGACGATGTTGCTCTGGATCCGTCCGACGCTGTTCAGGATGTCGTCGCAATAGGAATCGACGTCGCCGTCGAACGAGCCGGTGTCGGCGCGATGCTGGATCACGTCGCGGAAATAGGCGCCGGGTTTCACCACCGCGGTCGAGAGCCCGTACATGTCGATGTAGCGGCGGTTGCAGACGATCAGCCGCTCGTCCTGGTCGAACATCAATAGGCCCTGCGTCATCGTGTTCATGGCGGTGTCGAGCCGCTGCTTCTCCAGCGAGACGCGACGCGTCACCTGGCGGAAGATCAGGAACAGCGTGAGCACGAGCAGGCCGATCGACAGCACGGCGACGGCAACGAAGAATTTGGTCTGGGTACGCCAGGTGGTGAGCGTCGCGTCGAGCGATTTGGTGGCGACCACGACCAGCGGTTCGCCGGTCAGCATACGCGAGGCGACGATGCGGTCCTTGCCGTCGATCGGGCTCGTGAGCTGCGTCGTGACGAAGGTGCGCTCGAACACGGCCATCTGCTCCGGCGAGCCGGTGCGGTAGTTCTGCCCGATCATGGCGTCGACGTGCGGAACGCGCGCCAGCAGCTGGCCGTTCTGGTGGTGCATCGCGATCGAGGATTCCTCGCCGAGACCGGTCGAGGCAAAGAAGGATTCGAGCTGCTCCGGCGTAATCGCCCGCGACACCAGGCCGAGGAATTCGCCATGCGGGCCCGACACGCGTCGCGCGATCACGATCGCCGGACCATTGCCGAACCGGCCGGGCACGACCTCGATCTCTTCCTGCGAAGCCGGATCGTTCGCGAGACGTTGAAAGAAGCCGCGATCGGCGATCGAGATATCGGCGACCGGCCACCGCTTCGACGAGTTGATCAGTATGCCCCGGGAATCGAACACGTTGGCGCCGGCGACGTCGGACCAGCCGCTGGCCTTGGTGCGCAACACCTCATGCATCGCGAGCGTCGCCATCTCGCTGCGGAACACGTCGGCGGAATCGATGCCATGGCCTTCGAGTTCGGCGATGATGCTCTTCTGGAGTACCGCAAAGTCCTCGAACTCGCGGTCGAAATGGCGGGCGAGCAGACGGACGGAGCTTTCCAGGCTGTCGCGGCCGCTCTCGATGGCGTTCTGGCGGAAGCGGTCGACAGTGAGTCCGGTGCCGATGGCCATCGCCGCCATCAGCACGAAGCCGCCGACGATCAGCCACGTCAGCGGCGCGCCCCGCCATTGGCGAAGCAGCACGCGCAAGCGCGCGGTCCATCGGATTGATGCGCCCATCCCGTCCTCCCGTGGGATGCAAGATGCAGCAAAACCGACAAGACCCCGTTACCAGTCACGGTTAGGAAAATGTGAATCGGAACAAAATCAGGGAGTTGATACCCCCGCGCGGCAAGCGATGAGGCAGGCGATGAAACGTCACCGCTTGATCTCCCAGTTCAGCGCGTCCGCGTTGCCCTTGGCGAACATCGCCGGCACGTCGAACTTGCCGGTCTTGAGATCATAGCGACACTTCCAGTCGGCCAGTCCCTTCACGGCGACGTTCTTCGGATGCTTGTCCATCTCGCCCGACAGCGAGATCAGGAGGTAGCGGTTGTTGGGCCAGTCGACGCCGAGCCAGCGATAGGCATCCTCGGTGCCTTTCATGAGATTGGCCGAGATGTGGTAGTCGAGCTTCATGGTCTTCGTATCGGGCCGGCTGTGAAAATAGTCCCAGGCGAGATCGCTGAGCGACTTCCTGGTGGCGCTGACGAAGGCGCCGTTCTCGACATGGTAAAGAAATAGATCCTGCTCGCCCGAGCCGGTCTTCTGCATCCGCACCAGCCATTGCGAGTCGCTGGTGAAGCGGAAGCCGGCGCCGTAGCCCTGCTCCGGCTTCAGCTCGGTCATCCGGTCGCCGTGCCGCGCCCAGACCTGCCATTTGACGTCCCAATTACCGCCGTCCTTCATATACTGCTCGAGCTTGGTGGCGCCGTCGGGCGAGGTGAAGGCGAGATCGGCATCGTCGGTGAGGACGAAACCGGACGGCGGGCCGGAGGCCGCGCGCGCGGGGGCGGCGGCGAGCATCAGCGCAAGCACCAGCCATGGCGCGGCGCGATAAAATGCGGTCACGAGAAAAATCCTTAAAAAATGCCGCAGTGCGGCCTCGCCCATTTGACGCGACAGGGGGTAGCTCGGTTCATCCCATTGAACGTCTTGCTGCCGTAGCCAAAACGGCGCACTTTGCCGGAGTTGATTTGCGACCTGAGGTTTGACGACTGATGATCACCGCATCCAAGGCCTTCATTGCATTCTGTCTGCTCGCGGTGGGCGGCACCGTCCTGGTGATCGGCCCGACCGAGCTGCGCCGTCTGCTGCCGGGCGGGACGGGCACCGAAGTCGCGGTCGTCGCCAAACCTGATGGCAAGCCTGAGGTGAAGGCGGAGGCCAGCGCACAAGCCAAGGCCGAGCCCAAGACCGACTCCAAGGCCGAGCCCAAGACAGAGCAGAACACCGAAGAACCGAAGCTCGCCGGGGCTGCACCATCCGCCTCGCCGGCACCGGTCGACGCGCCGAAAGCGGGCGCGCTGGCCGAGACCCAGAAGCAGGTCGCAGCGCTGGCCGACATCGCGCCGGCCAAGCCGCAGCCGGCCGTCAAGGACACCGGCCCCCGTTTCGACGTCGCCCGCGTCGACGATCATGGCGAGGCCGCGGTGATCGCGGGCCAGGCCGCGCCGGGTTCGAAGGTCGAGCTGCTGCGTGATGGCCAGCCGCTCGACAGCGTGGTGGCCGATGCGTCGGGCCAGTTCGTGATGACCCCGCCAAAGCTTCCCGCCGGCAGCTATGAGCTGACGCTGCGCGCCAAGGCGCCCGATGGCACCGTCACGCAATCCAGCCGCACCATGCCGGTGGTTGTTGCCGAAGCCGCACCGCCACCCGCGCGCGTCACACCGGTTGCGAAGCAGGACGCCAAGCCGCAAGAAGACAAATCGGACGTGGTCGCGTCGCTGCCGGCGCCGCGCCTGGCCGCGATACCCGACCGGTCCGCGGCTCGGCCGCGCATGATGGGCACGCCCAAGCCCAGGTCCATGGCACGGGTGCCTGCAGCGGGTGCGACGGTCGCGTCCGCCTCGCCCGCGGACGCCCTCAGCACCGCACCGGCGGAAGCCGGCGGCAGCCGCGTGGTGTCCCGCGGCGACAGCCTCTGGGCGCTCAGCCGTCTCGCTTATGGCGACGGCAACCGCTACGCGCTGATCGTCAACGCCAACCGTGACAAGATCCACAATCCCAATCTGATCTATCCCGGCCAGACCTTTGTGATGCCGCAAAGGGCACCGTGAGGCGCGGTTTGTCCTTCTCCCTCGCCCCGTTCTTACGGGGCCGCGACGAGCTGCGCTCGCGCTGAGCGCGGGGTGAGAGGGCTCTCTCCGCGAGCGTCGTCCCTCGATAGATCTTTACCCCCTCACCGGGAACGCATCTGACGATGCGTTCCGACCTCTCCCCGCAAGCGGGGCGAGGTAAGGGCACCGCATCGTCACACTCCGCGACGCTTTGACCGTCTCGGCGCGGAACCTTTGGTTCCCCGGCGCGTCTTCTTGATGAGACGTGGTGCGCGCTTGGCGCTGGAGGAGGGCCAAGAAGTGATCATCTCGGTGGTCAACTCAACGGTCATGTCGCGATCGCGCTTGGGACTGCCGTTCGTGGGTGCGGTCTTCGCGATTCTGGCAATGCTGTTGCCGAATCGCGCGGAAGCGCAGTTCGGATTGCGCGGCGGGCCGCTCGGCGTTGCGCGCTTCGCCGTCGGTCACGTCATCGGCCTGTCGCGATTGCGCCACGCGCGCATGGGCGTGCGAAGCGGCCGCACCCGTGACGCCGCGTTGAGATCGCAGGACCCACGTGGTGCCGAGCGCGGTCAGCCCGCCAACCCCTACGTTTTGCGTGCCGCCCTCACAGCGGGTGCCGCACTGTCAGGCTGGCACGGCGGCCGCCGTCCGCAGGGCTGGTGGCGTCACCCCGACGGCAGCTATGGCTGGATCGGTCCCGTGTTCTGGCCGTTCGCGCATGACGATCTCACCACCGCGGTGGTCTTCGGCGACACGACCAGCCTCTCGCTTTATGGCTATGGCGATATCTATGCGGCGATCTTCGCGCCATATGCGGCCCCGGAGCTCGCCGCCTACACCGCGCCGCAGGGACGTCGTGCGCGAAGAGTCCCGTCGGTGGAGGCGGTCTGTGATGGCAGCGACACCGGCGGCTTGCCCGTCGACCGCATCGCCGCCGCGGTGCAGCCGAACGAGATGCAGCGCACCGCGCTCGACGATCTCAGCGCCGCCTGGGCCTCGGCGCGCGATACCATCCGCGCCTCGTGCCCGGCGCAGGCGCCAATGATCGCGGCGGAACGCCTTGGCGTGATGCAGACAAGGCTTGATGCCATGATCAAGGCAACGGATGCACTGGCGGCACCGCTGGCCAAATTCGTCGACCTTCTCGATGACAGCCAGAAAGCAAAGCTCGAGTCGCTGGCCAACGAACGCCGCGCTGCGCTTGCCTCCGCCCAGCACAAGGACGCGCAGACAGCCTCAGCCTGCGATCCGAACTACGACCCCCGCTACGATGTGCAGGCCCAGCGCCAATACGAGCAGCTCGTGCAACAGCAATGGCCCGCGGCCGATATCGCCGGCGCGCTCAAGCTCGACGACACCGCGCGCGCCCGGCTCGACGTGCTCCAGGACACCACGCTGCGCACGATGGAGACGCTCAGTCCTTGCACGATCAAAGCGGCCGCGACACCACAGGCCCGCCTCGCCGCCGTGAAGGCACGGCTCGAGAAGATGCGGCAGGCGATCGGCGGCGTCGTCGATGCGCTCGATGATTTCGAAGCCGACCTGAGCGACGGGCAGAAGGCCGGCTTCGAGGCGATCGGACCGAAGCGCGCGATGTGAGCGGTCGGCACTCTCCCCGTTCCCTCCCATGCGGGGCCGGATAAGGGCGGCGAACCTCTTGGCTTGTGCAGTGACTAATTCAACGGGCGGCACCACGCCGCCTGCGCTGCTGCGGCATTTCTCATCCGGTCAGCCCATGGCCCAGTGCTGCCGCTTCTGCTATCGATTGAAGCCTTCTTGCCGCCAACCGGACTGACCGATGCGTTCATTGCCTGCGCGTTCCTTTCCCCAGACCTTCGTTGCCCTTGCCGGACTGGTGCTGGTCTCCACCCAGCCGGTGCGCGCGGCCGATGACGACGCGCCCAAGGGGCCGGCGGTCACGGTGCTGAAGGCGGCAAAATCCTGTTTCTCCGACATCGTCGAGGCCACCGGCACGATCATCGCGCGCGAGGAGACCTCGGTGCGGCCCGAGCGCCCGGGGCTGAAGGTGACGGAAGTCCTGGCCGAAGCCGGCGATACCACGACGGCGGGGCAAGTGCTGGCGCGGCTGGCGCTGCCCGAAGGCGGCACGCTGCAGGTCACCGCCCCCGTCGCCGGCGTCATCGCCACCTCGACCGCGCAGATCGGCAACCTCGCCTCGGCCAAGGGCGAGGCGCTGTTCACCATCGTGGCGCGCAGCGAATATGATCTCGTCGCCCTGGTCGCGACCAACGATGTCAGGAAGCTCGCGGTCAATCAGCCCGTCACCGTGCGCATCGCCGGCGCCGGCGATATCGACGGCAAGGTGCGCCGCATCGGCCCGACGGTCGAGCCGAACATCCAGCAAGGCATGGTCTATATCGGTATCTCCTCGCAGAAGCGGCTGCTGCTGAATGCGAGCGGGCGTGCACTGATCAAGACCGGGCAGAGCTGCAACGTCGCGGTGCCGCTGACAGCGGTGCAATATTCATCCGCCGGCACCGTGGTGCAGGTGATCCGCCGCAATCGCGTCGAGACCAAGCGCGTCGAGACCGGATTGATGTCGGGCGGCAATATCGAAGTCCGCGACGGCCTCAACGAAGGCGATATCGTCGTCGCCCGTGCCGGCGCGCTGCTGCGCGAAGGCGATCCCGTGCGCCCGGTGATGGCCGCGGAGGCGGCGAAGTAGCTCGCGCCGCACGATGGAGAGGCAGTCGTGCGGCACACACGCATGCCGTAGGGTGGGCAAAGCGTAGCGTGCCCACGTCCTCTATCGAATTGAACCTTTGGGAGATCGTGGGCACGGCGCGTTGCGCCTTTGCCCACCCTACGAGAGCTCGCAAGCTCTACGAGAAAGAACTAGCCGCCGGCCTGATCGAAATGCACGTCCTCGAGCAGCGAGGACGAAACCGCCGGGACCTGGTCGCCTTCGGAGGCGCGGGAGATGGCGACGCGGGTCTTGTTGAAGACGCTTTCGGCGCTGCCCTGCGCATTGAGATTGGCGAGGAGCTCGCTGACCAGCGTCGAGTGTTCGCCCTTGCCGTCGTCGACGACCTTGCCGGGCGAGGCCGAGGAGAGGATCAGCGCATTGTCGGGCGTGCCGATCGGCGCGAGGCCATGCGAATAAGAGCGGAAGCGGCGCTCATAGGGATTGCGGCGGGACGCATCGACGACGACGAGCTTGGCCTTGGCGCCCTGCTCCTTCATCATGTTGAGCACGCCCTCGATGGAGACGCCCTGGCGGCGGACGTCGCTTTCCTTCCAGATCACGGCGTCGACCGGCAGCATGTAGCTCTCGCGGCCGGCCTGCACGCCGTAGCCGCCGAAGAACAGCATGACGGTGGTGTCGTGCTTGATGCGGGACTTGAGGCGATTGACGGCGCGGACCATGTCGTCCTTGCTCGCGTCTTCCACCATGTCGACGTCAAAACCGCTCTTGCGCAGCGACGAGGACAGCGCCCGCGCGTCGTTGATCGACTGCGTCAGCGGCGCGGTGGCGTCGGGATAATGGCCATTGCCGATGACCAGCGCGAGACGCGAACTCTGGCCCACCGAACCCGTGACCTGATCGGTCGAGACGGCCTTGGCGGCGTCGAGCGAGCGCATGTTGAGGGCAGCATGGGCGCCGATCGCCAGCGACACCGTGCCGATGAGGGCGGCGGCCAGGGCAATCGAACGTCGGGAAATGTCGAGCTGCCTTACATTCATCTCGCTTCATTCCTGTCAGTGCCAAAGACCGGCCTAGCGCGCGCACACTGTTTGAGTAGCGCGATGGCGTCTTCAGGTTTGAGGGATTGGCCGGGGATGTGTCCCCGAATTGCGCGCAATTTGCGGCGCCGCACCAAACAAACCCTTAACCGGATATAGCCAGCACGGCAATAGATCGCCCAAAATTTGATCTAAGCCGCTGAATATGTTGGTTAATTACACGATCCGAATTTCTCCATTCTGGGTCTCCCCGTAACCTTCCGGAGGTTGATCATGCAGCTCCCGTGCCGGGTTTTTCTGTGACGTTAGTCACATTTGAATTTCCTGCGAATCCGGGTAGCTTTTTCAAAGACTTGCAGGGGGTGGGTCATCGACCCGCTCCCCGGACAAGTCCCCCGCGACCAGGTATTTCATGAGCTTTCATTATTTCGCAGGAGCCGCGTGCCGGGCGCTGACGGCGCGCAAAGACGGCCCCTCCCTTTATGACGTCTGCGATCCTGTATTGTCTGCTACAAGCAACGGCGATCCGCACCTGGCAAAATTCTACAAGACCGCGCTCGGCAATCCCGCGCTGCGGGTGTTGCTGCGCCGCGCCGGCCTGAGCGAGCTGCGTGACGAGGCCAGGCTGACCCGGCTGCGCGCGGCTTTGGTCCGCGCCCGCGACGAGACCGAGCCCGACTGGGCTGCGGTCGGCCAGCCCATTGCCGACCTCGTCGACACCATCGCGCTCGACCATCCAAAACCGCCGCCGGTCAATTTCGTCGGCGCGATGCCGGCGCAATCGCACATCGATGGCGTGATCCGCGATTGCGCGCAGCATCTGCTCGGCTCGTACCGCAAGAACGGTTTCCTGCCGACCTATGCCGCGTTCAACCTGATCGGCGATCCCGACTTCCGCGGGCGCGAGCTGATCATGGCGCTCACCGGGCTGAACGCGCGCGGCTACAAGAATTCGTCGCTGCTGTTCAACCTCGCCCGCGTCTTCATCGCGCGCTCGAAGGCCGCCGCCGTGGTCAACCCGCCCTGGCGCGGCATTGCCGAACCGATGTGGGAGCCGGTGCAGATCCGCCACCGCTCGGCCTATTACGACGCGTTCTTCATTGAAGCATTGCTCAGCTACGTCGAGACCGGGCTCGCCACCCCCGCCGACAAGACCGCGGCCGAGCGCGCGATCGCCGACATGGTCGATTTCTGCGTCAACATCAGCCGCGAAGAAGTCGAAGGTATCGACGGCCAGCGCTTCAACGTCATCACCGCGCTCGCGCCGGCGCCGCATCCGCGCTTTTCGCGCTATTTTGCGCAGATCAAGCAGGACCTCGGCTTCGGCGTCTATGTGCCGGATTGCGACACCACGGCGTGCTCGATCTCCGCGGCGACGCAGGCCGGCTGCACCGATGCGATCATCGACCAGCCGCTGCTGGATTTCTATTCGGGCTACCAGGTGCATGCGGGTGTCAACGAGCCGCGCGTGACGGTGCCGCTCAACGACAATATCGATTACGAGGGCGGCGTTGCGACCTGGATCGACAACCTCAAGGGCGAGCGCCCCTACGGCAACGATCTCGATCCGACGCTCAATCTCGACATTCTCGAAGTGAGCTTTCGCAACCTGGCGCGCTGGAAGATTCTGGAGACGCCGGCGCGGCTCGCGACCGTGCATCGCATCATCGGCTTCCAGAAGCGGCTGGCGGCGAGCGGCGCCTTCGCCAATCCGCGCTCGCACATCTATTATCTGCCGGAGCTCTACAGCGCCTATTTCGGCCGCTGCTATGCCGCCTTCCTGGCGCTGCCGCTGGGCGCGCAGGCCGCGATCGATCCCGATGGCGATTTCGATTTCATCCGCCATCGCGTGCTGTCCTACGTCAAGGGCGAGCTGATGGCGGCGGAAATGAACGTGTTCGACGCGGCACTGGCGCTGATCGCGCTCGGCCATCTCGGCGCCGACCCGCGCGCCTTTGCCCCCGCTCTGAACGTGATCGTCGATGCCCTCGGTGAAGGCGGCCGCCGCGGCCCGTTCCGCGCCTATGAATGGAACAAGATGAAGACCCCGACGCGGATCCTGGTCGGCGGGCCCGAGGTGACGTCGGCGTTCGTGTTGATGGGACTGGCGGTGGCGAAGCGGGCGATGGCGGGACGGTGAGGTCGTGCTCTTACCCTCCCCTGGAGGGGTCCGAGACGAGCGTAGCTCGCTCGAGGGTCGGCACGTGATCGAGCGAAGCGAGATTGCGTGACGGGGTGGGGTGATCTCTCCACTCGGGCACTGTTGATCGCGGAGAGACTGTCACCCCACCCCGCTCGCGCTTCGCGCGATCGACCCTCCCCCTCCAGGGGAGGGTAAGCAAGTCCGCAATGACGGGAAGTTGAAAGCCTCTCCGTTAGGCATATGCTGGTCGCGTGGCCCAAAGCCGACCACAATTGCGCGGCTTATCAAGTTCCCAAGACGATGCGGACGACAATGCGGACCGGCATGTTGCGAAAATTCCTGATTGCGCTGTCTCTGCTCAGCCTGCCTTCGCTGGCGCAGGCGGCCGACATCACCGGCACCGCCAAGGTCCGTGATGGCGATTCCGTCCTGATCGGCAACACGCGGATCCGGCTTGGCGGCATCGACGCGCCATCGGCCGACCAGCTCTGCCTCAACAACAAATCCGAGCGCTGGACCTGCGGCGTCGCCGCACGCGACGAACTCGCCAAATACACCGAGGGCAAGAACTGGGTCTGCCATGCCCGCTCGATCGACCGGCGCGGCCGCACGGTGGCGCGCTGCGAGGTCGGCGGCGAAGACATCCAGAAATGGCTGGTGCGCAGTGGC